>JANLYZ010000019.1:0-29672 GCA_031365905.1 Chloracidobacterium sp.
TCCAGGAACACTTTGCCGGCGCGCAAACGGTCCAGATCTTTAATGCCGAAATTAAGTCGATCAGTAAGTTTCGCGAGATTAATGCGGACTACCGTAAGGCGAATATCGATACCATCTTTTACTACGCCGTCTTTTTCCCTCTGGTCGACTTCATCGGCGCCGCGGGCATTGCGCTGATTATCTGGTATGGCGGCTATCGGGTAATGCAAAACACGCCCGGCCACACCGTGCTCACGCTCGGCGCGCTCGTGGCGTTCATTCAGTATTCGAGTTTCCTGTTCCAGCCGATTCGCGATATCTCTGATAAGTACAACGTGCTACAGGCGGCCGTGGTCGCGTCGCATCGCATCTTCAAGACGCTCGATCTGCCGATAGCCATTACTTCACCGCGCGCGCCCCTGAAGTCAGGGCGTGCAGAAGGCCGCATTGAATTTGAAAACGTTTGGTTTGCTTACAAGGACGACGACTGGATTCTGAAAGATGTTTCTTTCAAGGTCGACCCGGGACAGTCAATCGCGCTCGTCGGTCACACCGGCTCCGGCAAGTCGACGATTACAAACCTGCTGATGCGTTTTTACGACGTACAGCGCGGACGAATTTTGCTTGATGGCGTTGACTTACGCGAGTGGGACCTGCAATCGCTGCGGGAAAACTTTGCGGTAGTGTTACAGGAAATATTTCTTTTCAGCGGAACGATAGCGGGCAATATTCGTCTCGGCCGAACGGACATTACTGAAGAACGCGTTCAATGGGCGGCGCAGGAGGTCAGCGCCGAGCCCTTCATTAACCGTTTGCAAGGCGGGTATCAGGCGGAAGTGAGAGAGCGCGGCGCCGGCCTTTCGGTGGGACAGAAGCAGTTGATCTCTTTTGCACGCGCGCTCGCGTTTGATCCGGCTTTGCTTATCCTGGATGAAGCAACGAGTTCGATCGACACGGAAACTGAGCAACTGATCCAGCAAGCAATCGAACGCGTCATGCGCGCTCGCACGTCCATCGTGGTCGCGCACCGGCTCTCAACCATTCAGCGCGCCGATCAAATCATCGTGCTGCATCACGGCGAAATCCGCGAACGCGGAACGCATCAGGAATTGCTGGCGCATCACGGGCTTTACTGGAAGCTCTATAAACTTCAGTATGCCGCCCGGCCGAGATCCATCGCACATGCTCAGCCCTCTGAAGAAGAAGCCGCGGCTGAAGTACAGCTCAGCGAGTGAACGTTTTTGAAGGTTGAAGTTGGCGCTACTAACGCTTGGCATCAGCCCGACCTGGTGAGGACTCGTCGCGCAATTCGGGGCAGTAGCCCGACAGTCATGGAGGGCTCCTGTTTAGCCTTACTGCGGCTGACCCTTTCGCGAACGTCTATCGCCCGTTTCACGGGCTTGGAATATTTTTTCATCATTACCCAGGGTTCGCTGCGCTTCACCCTGGACTTTATGCTCCCGTCAGCTATCGCAGGCTCATTGAATGTTTTCTCCCAGCAGAATTTGTTCGCGACCACGAGCAATCCTGTCCGATTATTTAATTGCCCTTTTCCTGTTTCGTAATAGAATACGAACTCCCCTAATAAAAACACAGCGATCGAAGCAGGATGCAATAACGCCATCGATCGCAAACTAACAGTTTGCGTTACACAAAAGGAGTCGACTGAACATGCGTCGCGTTATCTTTTTCTCCGCTCTCTTGCTGCTTTCTTTCTCTTCATTGCACGCGCAGAAGCGCGCCTTCACGATTGAAGATCTCTATCGCGTCAAGAATATTTCCGACCTGCACGTCGCTCCCAACGGCCAGACGCTAATCTTCGTCGTCACAACTTCTGACCTGGCCCGCGCTAAGCGCAGCGCCCACATCTGGGCGATGGACGCTGATGGAAGAAATCCGCATCAGTTAACCACCAGCGACAAGAGCGAGTCTTCGCCTTCCTTCTCGCCCGACGGCAAGCAGATTCTTTTCGTTAGTTCGAAGGACGGCAGCGACAACTTCTACCTAATGAACGCCACGGGCAAGGGTGTGTGGCGCAAGCTCACTAATCTCTCAACCGGCGTCTCCGATCCACTCTGGTCGCCCGATGGCAAGTGGCTCGCGTTTTCGTCCGACGTCTATCCTGAATGCAATGGCGACGATGCCTGCAACAAGCGTGTTGCCGAGCGTTGGCAAGCAGGCCCGCTGAAGGCGCACATGGCCGATGAACTTCTCTATCGACACTGGACAGCCTGGAAAGACGGGACGCGCACCCACACCTTCATCGCCAACACCACTACCGGCGAAACGAGAGATGTGACACCAGGCAAATACGACGCGCCAACTTTTCAACTCGGCGGGCCGCTGCAATACGACTTCTCGCCCGACAGCAAAGAACTCGTTTACGTTTCGAATCGCGATCCGGTGCCCGCAGTCTCGACGAACAACGATCTCTGGCTTATCTCGCTCGAGGACAAAGACGCAACGCCACGCAACATCACCGCGCCCAATCCGGCTTACGACGGCAGTCCGAAGTATTCGCCCGACGGCAAGTACATCGCCTTCCGCCTGCAGAAGCAGCCGTCTTACGAGTCGGATCTATTTCGCATCGCACTTTACGATCGCGCAACGCGTCAGATCACAGTGCTCACTGAATCGTTCCGCAACTGGGTTGATGAGTTTCGCTGGTCGAAAGATTCAAAAACGATCTATTTCGCTGGGCCGGTTGAAGGTCAGAACCCGATCTTCAGTTTCGATCTGAATTCCAAAGCCATCACTCAAGTTCTGGCAGACAAGACGATCGACTCTTCCGAGTTTGATGCAACTGAGCATCGCTTGTTCTATATCAAGCGTTCCGTCGGCGAGCCTCAGGAAATCTACAGCGCGGAGATCGCTAACGGTAAAGCCTCGCCGCCGCGCAAGCTCTCGCGCTTCAATGAAGACTTGATGAACGAAGTGGATATCCGTCCGGCGGAAACAATGTGGGTGACGGGCGCGGGCGGCGAACGCGTGCAGGTCTTTATCGTTAAGCCTCACAACTTCGATCCGTCGAAGAAGTATCCCTTGATCCTGAATGTTCATGGCGGGCCGCAGTCTAATTGGGCGGACGCGTTTCGCGGCGACTGGCAGGTTTATCCGGGCGTTGGTTACATCGTCGCGTTTCCCAATCCGCACGGCTCAACCGGCTTTGGTCAGGATTACACCGCCGAGATTTCCGGCGACTTTGGCGGGAAGGTCTACGAAGATTTGATGAAGGTGACTGACGCGCTCGAGAAACTTCCCTACGTCGATTCGAATCGCATGGGCGCGATGGGCTGGTCGTATGGCGGTTACATGATGATGTGGTTTGAAGGACACACGGATCGCTTCAAGGCCATCGCTTCGATGATGGGCATCTACGATCTGCGTTCATTTCATGGCGCGACCGAAGAGCTTTGGTTTCCCGAATGGGACATCAAGGGCAAGCCGGGTGAATCGTCGCAATATGAAAAGTGGTCGCCGTCAAACTTCGCTAAGAACTTCAAGACGCCGACGCTCGTGATTTCCGGCGAACGCGATTACCGCGTGCCGTACACGCAGTCGTTGAATTTCTTTACTGACCTGCAACAGATGAACGTTCCTTCAAGACTGATCATCTACTCGAACGCGGGACACTGGCCGAGCTGGTATGAGATGGCGCTTTACTACACCGCGCACGTTGAGTGGTTCAATAAATATCTGGGCGGCGATCCGCCGCCGTGGACCACGGAACAGTTTCTACGCAATGCCGTTTTCGATCGCACGACCGGAAAGCGGATCGTTGAAACTCCCGACGCGCGACCGAAGAATCAACAGGGGAAACCGGACGCGAAGCCGATCACGCCGTAACGCATTTTTTGGAGTGCGGCGACTTGTCGCCGCTTTTCTCGGCGGCGGCTTGACGCCGCGTTGTTGATCAAATGAGTTCAACTCCAGATGGTAGCCGACGAGTCGCGACCGACTAAAGGGCTGACAGGTCAGCGCACTCCAAAAAAGGAGCAAACATGACAAAGCCCAGCACCACTACCGCAAACACAACCGGTCCGGAACTAAGCGGGCGCTCCATCGTTATTGGACTCCTGGTCGCGGTAATCATCGGCAGCGCGTATCCCTACTGCGTCTTAAAGCTTGGCTTTGGACCAAACCTTTCGGTGGTGTCGGCGTTCCTGGGATTCATGACCCTTGTGCCGCTGGTTTTCCTTCTGCGTCTCACCAATACCAACGCGCGCGAGAACAACATCGTACAAACCATGGGCACGAGCGCGGGACAAACCGCCTTCATGTGCGTCTTGCTCGCGGCCTTCGACATGCTCAACGCCAAGGGCGTCCTCAATCCGCCGATCCATCTGGGCACGGCGCAGATATTCTTCTGGCTTTGCAGCGCCAGCCTGCTCGGCATCCTGCTGGCGGTTCCGATGCGGCGCCACTACATCGACGAAGAGAACCTGACCTACGCGGACGGGGTGGCTGCCGGCGAGACGATCATCGTCCTGCATGAAGGACGAGAGAAAGGTACTTCAGCTCGTCCGCTGAAAGCACTCGGCCTCGGCGCCCTGGCGTCAGGCGTCCTCATGATTCTAACCAGCTTCTGGAAACTCTTTCCCGATACGTGGCTGGTGCCGAGCATGAAGGACATGAGAATCGGTATCAACTGGAGTCTATTGTCATTCGGCTCCGGACTGCTGGTTGGCTTTCGCATCTGTTTCTCGATGGCCATCGGCACCTTCATCAGTTGGTTCCTGCTGCCAAGATTTCTTCTATCTCACGGAATGATTCCCGAGATGACTTATCCAAAGACGTTGCTTTGGGTTATGTGGCCGGCAACGGGATTGATGGTCGCCGGGGGACTGACTTCGCTGGCACTGAAATGGAACCTGATCGTTAAGTCTTTTCAAGGACTCAGAGGCGCCAAGGTCGGCACCGAGGACAGCCCGCGCGAATTTCCGATGAAGTGGGTAGTCATCGGATCGTTGGTGATGACAGTAGTTATCTGTCTGGTCCAATACTTCAGCATGGGAATTCCCCTGTACCTTTCATTGATTGCTATTCTGCTGTCGCTGCCGTTGATGCTCGTGGGCCTGCGCGTGTTAGGCGAAACAAACTGGGGTCCGATTAGCGCGCTCTCAAACATGATGCAGGCCATCTTTGCCTTCATCGCGCCTGGCAACCTGCCGGTTAACATGTCGTCAAGCGGACTCACCGGAACCATCGCGGTAACTTCCGAAGCACTGATGCAGGACTTTAAGGCCGGGCAGTTAATTAAATCGAACCCGCGCAGCCTGACTATCGCCCAGCTAATCGCCGCGCCCGTCGGTTCGCTGGCGACAGCCCTGGTCTACCCATTATTGCGGGATAAGTTTGGCATTGGCCCAGCGGGCTTGTCTTCGCCGATTAGCGTTAAGTGGGCGGGCTTTGCCGAATTGCTAACCAAGGGACTCAACGCATTGCCGCCTGGCTGCCTGGTCGGTTTAATGATCGGAATTGCGGTGGGCATTCTCCTCACCTTGCTGGCGGAGAAGTTTGGCGAGAATGTTCCGTCACCGGCAGCGATTGGTATCGGGATGTTGATTAACGCTTCGGTGCTGATAACTTTTATTTTGGGTGGGGTAGCGCAGTTGTTCTGGGCCAAGACTTCGCCCAGCTCGGAAGAGGAGTTTCGTGTTCCGCTGGCCTCGGGACTGATTGTCGGTGAAGCGATTCTCGCGGTGGTGCTGGCGCTACTGGCCGCTGTCGGCGTTAACTTCTAATTGAACGAACTATCGGCTCTTCGGGCCTCGATTCACTCGCCGATGTGCCAACACACCCCGGCGAGGTCGATGAAGTTGACCTCTCGTCCCCAGGGAAAGTCGGCCGGTGGATTGGTTCTGAGTCCCGGGTATTTCGTTTCGAGTTGTTTCTGCGAAACCGCGGCCCACCAAGCATCGAGATCTTCCACGTTAAGGCGCACCATAAAATTACTGGCAAACCTTTCGTCGTCAAACTTCTGGAGAATGAACTGCGCGTTGCCATTGCGAAACCCGGCGTAGCCACTGTTCTCCCACACTTCTTCAAAACCGAGCTCGGCAAACAGACGCCGGCTCGCTTCGTAGTCACTGCCGCTGGGCACGAAAGGCAATAGCGCGAGGGCGCGTAGGTCGCTCATTAAACCTCCATTCGTCGGTTCCTACTTCACAACGTAGACGGGATTCGAGAGTTTGAAGGTGCGCTCCGCGTAACCGCCTTTTAGGTCGCTTTCCTGATCGCCAAGGTTGAGAAGAATCGTGTAACCCTGTTCCTCGATCTTTCGCCGTTCGCTCGTTTTGAAGTCTGCCGCGCTCTTAAAGGATACGCCGGTCGGCGGGAGGCTCAAGCCGCTCCATTCATAACCCTGCTCACGCAGATTACGTTCAGTTGCTTCAAGCAGCCACGATGGTCGCCCGGTAATAAAGAAAATAGCAACGCCAAGCTCGCGCGCATGCTTGGCCAAAGTGAGAGTCGGGGCGATCGCTTTCGCTTGGGCCATCGCCTGCCAGGCGCGCAGACCGCACGGGCCCTTTTGCAGATCGCAGGGTCCGTTGTCTATTCGGGCCCAACCATTGGCGCGCAACTGCGGCTGGTTCGTAAGCGATGTCTCATCGATATCGAGCACGATTGCCGGTTTGGTAGCGCTCTTCGCACGCTTGTCCAACCAGGCGCGGGCCGCAGCTACAACCTTCGCGATGTCACGATCGTATCGGCCCGAATCAATGTATCGTCCGACCTGCTGTTGAGTTTCATAAACATTGGGAACGCGAAGACCGACTCGGTTTTGACTCCGGGCTGAGTTCAATGTTCCAAAGTTCGCGCAGAAAATGCTGATGCAAGCTGCAAGCAACAACTTCATTGGAGTTCGTGTTCGGAAGTATGAGACACGCATTGTGGACCTTCCTTTAAGCCGTTGGCTGGCGGTGTTGGATCGGGCGAGCAACTCATCAAATATTCTCATAGAAAGTTGGAATAACCGAAGCGCGTCGCTTAAGCGCTGTCCGGTCTGTCGTGCATTGTTATAAGGATGTTGCCGCGTTGCGATGTCGAGTTCAGGGTGATGGCAGAGGCCGCAAAGCTGCTCTAGCGACTTCAAGACGCTGGGTTTCTACGCGCTCGCGTTGTTCCTCGGCGCGCTGTTTCAAAGTTTCGTAGTCAACCTTACGAAGCGCTGGCGAAACTTCCGCGGCTGCGGCTAATGCCAACCAAAGCGAACGCTTGCCTTCAATTCCGAGCGACAAAGCTTCGAGCGATTCAAACAGTCGCAGATCGCCACTCTTCGAGTCATCCACTCGCAGTTTGAGTTCAGTTAACTTTTCCGTGAACCAGGCTGAGGCTTTGCGCGTGCGGCTCTCAGAGATTTGCAGGCTGCTCATGAGATTCTGAAGCTCCTGCTGATCCGCCTCGACATCTGCGCGAAGCCGCTTGATGAAATCTGCGATCGCCGTCTCCGCATAAACGCTCTCCAGATTTTTCATCAGTTCGATCGCGACTACCGAGCCCGCCAAATGATCGTTCAAGTAAGTCTCAAGGTGTTCGTTGGCCATCTTCTCCCCCTGTTTGATTCACGGTTGACTATTTCTATTCCCACACTCCACGGACACCGGCGAATATCCGTTATCGCTTTACTGGAATAAGTACGCATATTCATGTCAGCTTTTTGTCGCAATTGTCTGCGACTCTTAGAACCGAAAGCGATAGCGACCGGCCAAAGATTCCTTTCTCACGATCCGATTAGCTGAGTTTACGCTCGGGCCGGTCGCTATTGCTCCCGGTTCTGAAATAGTTCTCGCAGATAGGTCGCGGGCAGGCTCGGTGAAGTATCGGCAGAGATAAACGCGATGTAGTTGTCTGGTCTTAACAGTACCTGGAAGGGTTGGTCTGTTCCAAATATTTCCCCGGCCTGTGGATGAAGGGGCATGACATATTGATCGAGGAGATCCGCATACTTGCTTCCGCTGTCAGTGGCTTGCTGGTTCGCGCCGGCGTAATCGCTGTGGTCGCCTGAAAAAGTGAGCAGATGAAACTTCGGAGCACGCAGCTTGTCGAAAACGCTCTTGCCGTCAACCAGAAAATAAGGCAGTCGGTCTCCGGCCTTAATCTCAAACTCTCTATCGCCCTCGTGAAGGCTTAGGGAACTGTCGCGATAAGAAATGCCGATTTGCGAAATCAGCGGAAAGAACTTTTTCTTGACCGCATCTATGCTCAGGATGAATTTCGCCATCGGCGGAAAGATTGTCGTGCGAATTAGATTAACCAGCCAGTCTGTGCCGGCGGCGAGATTGAACATCCGATCGGTCGTTCGCAATAGCCGCTTGGCATTGGGAAGGCGCTCTTCGTTATAGGTTTCCAGAATTCGTTCGGACGCCGCGCCTTTGAGCACCAGCGCCAGTTTCCAGGCGAGGTTGTAGGCGTCCTGAATTCCGGTGTTCATCCCTTGTCCGCCTGCGGGCGTGTGTATGTGTGCGGCATCGCCCGCGAGAAAACATTTGCCGCAGGAAAACTTTTCAACGTGGCGCGTGTGCACTTTGTAAGTTGAAAACCAGTCGACGCGCGTGATGTCGAGTTTGATTTCCGCGTCTTCGCGAATGCGCTTTTCAATTTCTTCGTAAAGCACTTCGCCTTCGTCTTTATTGTGGCCTTCGGGAAAAGCGCCGACGATGCGCCAGCGCTTTTCGCCCGGCATCGGGAAGAACGCAACGACGCCATGCTCGGCGATGCAAACGTGGAGCGCATCGTGGCTGAACTGCCAATCAATCCGCACGTCGGCGACGTAGAACAAACGCGTAAACGTGCTGCCTGCAAAGGACAGTCCAAGCGTGTGTCTAACCGCGCTGCGCGGGCCGTCGCAGCCGACGAGAAACCTGGCCTCAATCGTTTGCGTCTCGCCGTTGCTGTTACTCAGTTGCGCGGTCACGCCGTTCTCGTCCTGCGAAAAATTTACGAGCTCATGTTGCCAAAGAACATCGCGCCCATGGCTCTGCACGTAGTCATAAAGCAGCCGTTCGTTGTCGCTTTGTTCCAGGACGAGCATGAAGGGATAAGCACTGAGACCCTCTCCGATGCTCGACAGATCAACTTCGCCAACAACTTTTCCGCTTTCGAGCATGCGGACTTTACCGGCGACAGTGCCTTGCGCCACCGCCTTCTGTGCCAGATCAAGTTGTTCGTAAATTTCGAGCGTGCGGGCGTGAACGCCCAGGGCCTTTGAGAACGGAGTGATACTCGCGTTCTTTTCGACGACGACAAAATCAATTCCATAGCGGAGCAACTGGCAAGCGAGTGACAAGCCCGTAGGACCGGCGCCGACGATGATCACGTCAGTATTGGTTGTTGTTGCCATCCAGTTGTCTGTCTCCGTGCCACCTCGGTGATCTCTGTGTAACAAGTCCGCAAGTTCTTGTTTTTCTAACAAAGTTTTTGCCGGGTAAGTCTGAACTAAGTTGAATGAAAGCAAGCTACCAGCCTGCGAAGCTGGCGGACAGAGTGATAGCCCCAGGCGCTGGCGCAGCCGAGCCTGGGGGTTCAAACGCAAGACAAAACTGAGCCTGCGAAGCTGGCGACAGATGATTTAGTCAAGGAGTTATATAGAGTTCATTTTGTCAATCCAGAGAAATTTTTGGTACTGGTGCAGTTTGAGATAGTGGCACGGGCGTCCCGCCCGTGAATCACGCGCACGATGCGCGTGCCACATCGAACTGCACCAATACCCAATTTCCCCCGGTCATCTGTCGCCCACTTGCGTGGGCTCGATTCATCCTTGATCGCGGTTCCCCAGGCTCGGCTGCGCCAGCGCCTGGGGCTATCACTCTGTCCGCCAGCTTCGCAGGCTGGTCGAAAGCTTTCTTTCAGCAGTTCATTTAGTTGCGGCCCGGGACGCGCTGTGGCTCTGTGGTGATTCTCTTTGCATTGAGTCGACTTCCACCAGAACGGCACAGAGCGCACTGAGGTATCACAGAGGAAAGCGGCTGCCAGTCTCAGGAAATGTTGCCTGGCAGTTTTTTGGCCACGTCGCCAACTCGAATGCGCCCTGATTGAATGACCTTCGCATTGATGCCGCGCAAATGCAGCTCTCTTCCGACTGCCGAGTTTACAAACTTCATTGCGTCCAGTCCGAAACGAGACACGAACTTCTTGCAGCCGGTGTGCGGTGGCGGCGTCACTTCGATCACTGCCGAGCCGATTGCCAGTTGCGTTCCGGCGGGCAGGTTTTCCGCGCTCAAGTCCATGTCGAGATAAAGCTGATCGCCCGCCAGTTGCCAACGGTTCTTGTCCTGCGCCACCAGCGCAGCGACGCGAGCATTGATAACGTTGATCTGCATATCGGGATGCGGCGAGCCGTCCGGTGTTCGCGAACTGCCGCGCCTGTTCCAACTGTCGCCAACTAATCCCTCTTCCAAATGAAGCTCGGCCTCTTCCACGACTTCACGCTCTTCGATCTCGGGCCGACGTACAATCAAGAGCAACACGCCTTCGTCTTTCGGTGCCCGCCGGATCTCATCGAGACCCGCCTCGAGTTTGGCCATCGTTAAGTGTTTGATCTCGCTCGATACCATCAGTTTCCTTATCAGCCGCCAATCTTCAACTCGTAATCAACCATTTGCTGACAAGGTTTCAACTCAATGATTGTGTTCGCTGCTTCTGCCTCGCGGCGGAGTTTAGCGCGTGCGGCTGTGTCCCAGGCGACGGGACGCGGCGATGTATCCGGACCGGTTGGCGGCTCGACCCGGGCCAGAACGAAGTAACGACCGGGAGCGAGACTCGTTAGGGCAAACGTGCCGTCGCTCTTTACAAACGTCTCGCTGTAACGAAGCAGGTTATTAACCTGATCGCGTTCAACGGGAACGAGGTAGACACGCGTGCCTTCGCGGATCGCGGTTCCTTCCGTTGCCGCGCGACCCCGCAGTCCTGCCGCGTCCTGGCCCACGCTGATCGCTATGCCGCTGAGGTTTTCGCCCGGCCTGATTGTCACAGTGCCTTGCCAGGCATTTAAGTTTGAACTAACCGCGGCTGGTTGAGCGGGCGTGGCTGTTGTGGTTTGTGGTGCTCGCGCCGCGGCTGCCGGCAAGTTTATTGCTCGGACGTACCAGCTTGCCGTCGGCAGTTTGATATCCAGTCGATACTTCGAAGTCTGGAGATTGCGCTGGACAAATTCGCCTTTGTTGTTCAACTGCCCCAGGCCCGAATACATCGCCGGCAGCGGTTGTCCGGCGCCTTTCTTGAGATCGTCGAGCGGTACTTTGAGAACCGTTTCGGTTACTTGCGAATTCCGCTTGTCGCATTTGTTCTCGGGTTTGATCGGGTCAAGTGTGATAGTTCCAGCGATGGAACTAAGCGGTGTCAGGCGCAACTCGATGCCAGTCAGATCGCCGCCGCGCACAGTAACGCGCTTGGTTCCAATCAGCGCGTTGTCGTTCGGGTTAACCAGGTAATTGGCAAACAGATCATATTCGCCGTCGGCAACGCCATTGAAGCTAAAGGCATGTCGTGGTTCAGCGGTGGGCGCTAGCCCGAGCGCCAGGACAGACGTCGTGCCCGCGTACGACAGCATGATCGTAACGGCGCCGGCTGACGCACTCGCGGGAATGTTGCCCACTACCACGCCGCTCAGCAAGTGACCTTCTATGCCTTTGTACTTGATGTCGATGCCGGTGGTCTCGTCACCGCTGCGCACGAAAATGGGGACCGCGGTGTCGCGGGTAGACGACGGATAGTAAGTAGGAACGTCGTTATCAAAACCGCTCGCCGCAAACTGCCCAAATCGGCCGGTGCCGCCGGCGTTTACGGTATATTGACCTGGCAGCAGACCATAGATTCGGTAGACGCCGCGGTCGTCGGTTTCGGAAATGCCGCCGCCGCTGATGAAGCTCAGCATGGACGCCGCCGCCACGTTCGTCTGCGTGGCACGCACCGGCACGCCGACGACTGGCTCTCCCTTCGCGCTTGTGACCAGACCGGTAATCACACCGCCCCGAATCATATTGATCTTCACGTTGGAACCGATCAAATGGCGCGGCCACTCAATCGGGTTGCCCTGCGACATTGATTCATCGATGTAGCCAGGTGCCGTAGCGATGACTATGTATGATCCAGGCGCCAGGTCCTCAAAGGTGAAGCGTCCGTCGGCGTCAGGGCGCGTCGGTTTCGTTGATGGCGTGCCGTTGAGCGACTGGGCCAGGACACTTGCGTTTGTGAGCGGCTGCCCGTCGTTTGAAACCAGACGCCCTTTGATCGTTCCTGTGATCGGCGGGGAACTGCTTTCCTTTGCAGGGGACGTCTGGCCCGGCGACGGAATTGGCGCCGCTGCGGGCTTTGCGGAACTTTCCGACTGCGCAGTCGCGATCACCAGGTTGCCGATCACGAGCGTCACAAGCACAGCGTGGACCAACCTTGTAGTGGTGTTCACGGTTGACCTCCTGGCCTTGTGCTAACGTCAATCACCAGGTTTACCTTGACCTCCGTGCCGTTTGCGACCGTCACGGTTTGCTTCACAGACTCGACCGGTGGAACTCCCTTCGTGTCTGTCGCTGGCGTTATCCCCCGCACAACCAATTCATAATTACCCGGCGGAATATTTTCCAGGACGAAGTGGAAACGCGCATCGAGCTCAGTCTGGCTGCGAAAGGTCCGCGCCTCGCCCGCGACGGAGCGGATGAGCACATAAAGTAACATTCCCTCGGGCAGCACACCTTCAATCTTCACTTCGCCGCGCACGGAACCGCTGCCGTAGGCGAACACGAGACGTACGCCGTTAACCTGTGCGCCGGCGGCTACTTCGATTCCATCCTTCTGGTCCAAGCCCTCAAGTTCGGTCCGCACCAGGGTCAGGCCTTTCGGCGGATTGGGGAAGCCCCGTATTCCAAATCGCGCTTTGCCTGGCGCGAGGCCGGTGATTTGAAAGCTACCATCAGGACCAATGTGACCCTGGCCGTACGATGGTGCAGCCAAACCCTTCTGCTCAACGTAGGCATACAGGCCAACTGTTTGTAGCAGGGCGGCAACGGCTGGATCGGAGTTATTCTCGATTACTCCAACCCCACTTATAGTCGCTCCCTGACGAACCTTGATCTCAATCCCCGTAACATCGCCATCAGCGATATCAAAGGACACCGGCTCGCTGTAAGTAGCGTTGTTTTGTCCGGCCCCGAATGTAAACACGGCGTAGCGACCCGGTCGCAGTCCTTCCAAACGAAACTTGCCATTCGCATCTGTCTGGTTGCCGCTAAAACTCGCCCCAACGATCTTTGACTCGGTCACCAAAGAATGCCCGATGTAAACGCTCGGGACCGGCGCGCCTGTGTCAGCATCGATCACGCGGCCGGAGACTGAGAAACCCTTGTCCAGCTTGCCGACAGTAATGTCTACGTTCGGTACTTCTGTTCCTTCTTTGATTTCAATAATCGTCGCTCTGGCTTCGTCTTCAACTCCCGGGTAGAACGTCTTCACATATTGGCTGTTGCCCATACCCATTACGCTTACAGCACCACCCGCGGCGCCCTGACCCACGCTGACCTTGTAATTTCCGGGACCGAGGCCGTACACGCGATAAACGCCTCGATCATCAGTCTGATTCCTTGTCCCACCAAGCATAGCCAACTGTGGGCCAACATCGGCATTGCTATCTTTGGGAACTATGCTGACTCGTTCGCCGATTAGCGGATGCCCTTCAGCGTCGGTGATGCGACCGGTAACAACGCCGCCGCGTATGAGCGGGAAGTCGATCTTGGTGATGGCTTCGCCTTCCGCGACGTTCACTTCTTGTCCGGGGCCCTTATAAGCGCTGGCCTTTACGACTACATACGATTTGGCGAGGGGAAAGATCGTGAAGTGTCCAGCGGCGAGTCGGGTGAGTTTATAGTTGCCATCTTCGTCAGTCGTGGCCTTAGCAACGGTCTTATTTTCGAAGTACGAGATGTTCGACACTGCTACGACGGTGATTCCCGGCGCCGATTTTCCGCCGATCGTGACGTGACCCGCGATTGAAGCGGTCGCTTCTTTCGGCGGCGTCTGCGCCACCGAGAGCGTAACGCAGGCTAGAAGCGCGCTGAACAAGACGACGAGGTGACTGGGAGTTTTCATAACGATACTCCTGCTGAAAAGATGACGGCCGGGACGGAATACATACGAGGGAACTGCGCTTGATGTTTTGGAATGCGGACTCACAACCAATCAGAACTCGTAAACCGGCGCGGCCTGTTCTGCTCCAACCTTACCCGTGACGATATCCGCTTTGAAGTAGTTTTCGCCGCGAATGGGAATTCCCGCGAGACCGCGCAAGATCGCGAGTTGTCCGACATGAGTCAGCGCATCCGCGATCGGCGCTTGAAATAATTGTTGCGGCGAACAAGCCATCGGCTCAGCCGACCGGAGAAACTGATCAAATTCCTGCAAGCTGCGGAAGAACCGTTCTACCTGTTGCTCCCAACTACCTGGTTCTGCACCCTGCCATGCTTCTTTTCCTTTGGCGATGGATAGCGCCCACTGCAATAAGTCGCCGATGTGCGCGAGGATTTCAAGCGGCGTGCGCGTGCTTTCCCCGGCGCGAAATGTGGCGAAGTCGGCGTTAGTGCCGCGCAACGTTTTGCCGCCGCGGTAAGCGAGCGTTGCGAGCGTGTGACGAAACAGTTCGCGGGCTGGATCAGTGTCTGTCGTCATTTGAAGGAGCTCCTTACATCATTCAAGCAGCAGGTGGTGGATAGGGGCGCCGTGCATCCAAAGCGGCGTTGCGCTTCGCTCTGCCAGCGCACTCCCACATTCTAGAAAGCGACCGGTAGCGACTTCAAACCTCGCAGTGTAAAGTTACGATTCCATTCCAATTCTTCAGTCTCGAGTCTGAGATCAGGCAGGCGACTGAGGATAGTAGTAATCGCGATCTGCCCTTCGAGCCGAGCAAGAGCTGCGCCCACGCAATAATGCAAACCGTGGCCGAAGGCGAGATGGCGGTTTGGTTTGCGTTCGACGTCGAGTTGCGAAGGCGCGGCAAACTGTTCGGGATCGCGATTGGCCGCGCCAAACGAAAAGCAAACAAGATCGCCCTGCTTGATCTGTTTGCCGGCGAGATTGATTTCTGACAACGCAATGCGACCCATCTTCTGCACCGGACTATCGTAGCGTAGTAATTCTTCCACCGCCGAAACGATCGCGTCGGGATTGCGCGCCAGTTTTTCTCTTTCGTCCGGATTACGTAACAGAGCGAGCACGCCATTGCCGATCAGGTTCGTGGTTGTCTCGTGGCCGGCGATCATGAGCAGGACGCAATTCGCAAAGAGCTCATCTTCGGTAAGCCGGTCGCCCTGTTCTTCAGCTCGAATCAACGCGCTCAACAAATTTTCACGCGGCTCTTTGCGAAGCTCCACGACTTTCTCCCGGAAGTATGAAGCCAGCGCGAGAAAACTTTTCTGCGCCAGATCGTAAAGCGAAAAAAGCTCTTCTTTGCTGCGCGCAGTGTCGATGCCGCTCAGACCGACGGCAATGTCGTCAGACCACGCCTTGAACTGTTTCTGGTCAGTACGGGGCACGCCCAGCATCTCGGCAATCACCGTCGCGGGCAGAGGATTGGCGAGGTCAGTCATTAGATCCATGCAACCTTGGTCCGCTACGCTCCCGAGCATGTCGTCAACCAACTGCTGCACCAGCCCGCGCATATTCTCGACAACTCCTGGAGTGAAAGCTTTGTTCACCAATCCGCGGAGCCGCGTGTGATCAGGCGGATCGATCATCAACATCCACGAGCTCACGGCGGTGAAGAGCGGACGAAAGTGCTCCTGCGCTTCGGCGGGCATACGACTGCGGTGAGCGCCAATCCGGTTAGACGTCAACTGATTGTTTTGCGCCTGTGCGACGATGTCTGCATAGCGCGTGAGGATCCAATAGTTGTTTTCCGCGCTCCAATGAATCGGATCGCCAGTCCGCAACTCGTCATAAGTTGGGTACGGATCGCGTAGAAACTCAGCGCTGTTGAGGTCAAACTGGGTCATAGCAAAACTATGGCTCCTTCGAGTTAAGCGGCTTATGAGACTGGTAGAGCGGACGAGTGCTTGAAAACGCGGATAGCGTAGGCGGTTTGGTCAGGAGGTGTCAATAAAAGCAAGGTAGCTGTCTTGATCTCTGTGCAGCCTTTGTGTCTCTGTGTCTTTGTGGTGAACTCGCACGATAACTCACCACAGACGCACAGAGAGCACAAAGATCACACAGAGAAGATCTCGCGCCGATGTTGGCGCGCTCGTAGGGCTGATAGTACGATTGCATTATGAGTGATCAATTGTCGGCCATCGCCAGGTTTCGCGAATTGCACGCCGCCGGTTGCTTCGTCCTGCCTAATCCCTGGGACATCGGCAGCGCTATTTATCTTGAGCATCTCGGTTTCAAAGCGCTCGCTACCACCTCGGCGGGCTTCGCTTTCTCGCGTGGCTTGCAGGATTCGGTTGCGGCGGTCCCTTGCGACCTGATGCTCGATCACATTCGCGACATAGCATCATCAACTTCGCTGCCGGTGAACGCAGATTTTCAAACGGGTTACGCGGACGCACCGGAGGGCGTGGCCGCTAACGTGACGCGCTGCATCGCTACCGGCGTCGCCGGACTTTCAATCGAAGACGCGACCGCCAACGACGCGCAGCCGCTTTATGAATTTGATTTGGCGGTGGCGCGCGTTAAGGCAGCGCGAGCGGCGATCGATGCTTCAGGATTTCCGGTGATACTGACGGCGCGTTGTGAAGCCTGGTTGGTGGGCCAACCGAATCCGCTCAAGCTCGCGCTAGAGCGGCTGGAAGCGTTCGCCGCAGCCGGAGCTGATTGTCTCTATGCACCCGGAGTTGGCGATCCTGATGAGATTGCCGCGATTGTGAAGGCTGTGTCGCCGAAACCAGTTAACATACTGGTGTCCACTGGCAATTCAAACCTTTCCGTTTCCCAGCTTACAGATCTCGGCGTTCGTCGCATCTCCGTTGGTTCCGCACTCGCGGGGGTTGCGTGGGGCGCCTTCATGCGCGCCTCAAAACGAATTAAAGAAACCGGATCATTCGAGTCCTTCAACGATGCGGCGCCCTTTAACGAGATCAATGACCTCTTTTCGTGACCAAAGCAGGATCGTACATCGCGCTGTAACGCAGTCGCTGGCCCATGAAGTCGCGCGGGTAAGACATCTGCGCACTCGTGATCTTGCCGCCGCGATCCATCACCGGCGTAATTTCCGGATTAACGCCCGCCCAGTACGTCGGCAGATTTAGTTTCTTGTAACGCGTTACAACTTCGTCGCGAATCTTTGAATCAAAGTGGACGCCATACTTGTCGATTAACTCCTTGATGGCCGCATAGTCGCCCACAGCCTTGATTCGCATCAGCTCTGCCAGGAGCATTCCAACGCCTTCGCGCATTTTGTCGAAGTCCTTGATCACGACGTAGTGCTTGCCGTTGCGTTCAATGATCTGAATTGCGCCCGTCCGGTCCATAATGTAATTGGCGATCAGCTGGCGGTCCCGTTGATGGTCTTCCTCAATCTGATTGCCTTGCGGTATTGAGCGCAGTTGCGTGAGCATCACGCGCGCCGCACCGTAGTACATCGCCTTCTCGACATTCGCACTCGATGAAACGAGACCCAGTTCGCGCAGCTTCGGATCGCGCACGTTCCAAAGTGCCATCAGATCTGCGCGCGCTTCTTCAAGGGTCGAGTAATACTCCTTCAGGTAAAACTGCGGCTCGTGCGTCAAATTTGGACCCAACTTGCCCGAGCCGTGGCCGACAACTTCGTGCAGCGCCGTCAGTAAATTGTCAGCCTCGTCGCCATACTGCTTGACGATCCGCACTTCTTCCGGCGACTCGGCAAACTCTTCCAGCGCGGTCGTGCCCGTAGCATGCGCAAAAGCGCGCGTTGAGCCGGTGAAGAAAAAATTCTTGGTGCCATACTTCTCGTGAATCTCGTTTTCATTCGGCAGGTTGTCGCCGACGGTCGAGATAGTGAAGTCGCCGTTCTCAGCCAGCGATTCAACCGCCATCGCCACCGGCGCTTTTACGTGTTCGTTCTTATATTGCTCAAGCCACGGAGCGCGCTTCTCAAAATACTGCGCGTTGTCGGCAATCTTCACCATCAACTGATTGAGCGTCTGATCGGTGATGGTAACGAAACCCTGAATCGCACCTTTGACGCCGCGCGGATCGCGATAGACTTCAACAAAGCCGTTTGAGAAATCAACCGTCACGCGGTTCTGCACCCAAACTTCTCCAACGTGAATCCAATCCTGAGACTCGCCGGTTTGGTAATAGTGGATGAGCGCATCAATCACCTCGGCCTGGCCCGGCTCGGCGTAAGGCCGGGCCAACTGCAAATAATCGATCGCTTTCTGTAAATATTGCGCGTAGAGACCGGCCGGCACGCGGCCGTCGGGCGTGCCCGTGCGGTAGACCTGCTCGACAAGTTTGCCATCAGGCAGTTTCACCAGACGCGAGTTCAAAGGATATCCTTCCTGGAAGCCTTTAAGATCGGCGAGCGAAACGCCGCTGTAGAAATTGTTCGCGCTGGCTTGCAGGATGTCGAGGCCGCCTTGCGGACTCTTGGTTGTAGACATCGGTTCGAAGACGGGATCGAAAAGCGACTGTCGCAACTCAACCAGCTCTTTGCGAAACTCCGCCGGCGTCATCAATAGTCCGCCGTTCTTGATCGCCTGCAAGCCCGCGGCTTCAAGTTCTTCATAGCTGAACTCGGGCAAAAACTTCTGCGCCGTGTTGCCGTTGTGGTTGCCGCTGTTGGCCCAGAAAAGTTTTGTGTAGTCGCTAATTTTCTTTAAGACATTGGGACGAACGCCGCGCGGGTGTGATACGACGGCCTCCAGTATGCGTTTTTGCCGCAGGCCGAAACGCGACACCTGATCGTAGATGATCGGATCAATGGCAATCGAGGCTTTGCTGAGATAGTAGGCGAGGATTTTCTGGCGCGGGGTGAGCGCTTTGAAACTCTCGGCTTCGAGTTGCATGATGCCGGTCGAGCCGACGCGCTCAACAATTGAACTCTCTTCCGCCTTAGGTTTCGGCGCCGGTTTCTTTCCTTGCGCTTGTGTTATCTGAAAAGTTGCCAGGCTGAACCCGATGATGAGAAAGATGGACAAGAAAATACTCTTAAGTGATTCCATGATAGCTACCTCGACCAAACCAATTTCGTTCACTCTCCGGCGACTTCTTCCCAGCGATACGTCTTTCCATTCCAGAACAGAATACTTTCTGCAGCTTCTGTTAGTAAGTTAACCGAGTCGAACTTTGCCGCTGCCGGAAACCACCCGCCACTCCTCCGTACGCCGCGCCGCGTGATTATTGTCATCAAGTTTGTCAGAGAATCACGGTAGCCGGACTTGGCTCTATCGTTTTCCAGAATGGCGATAGGCGACTCACCGAGGAGCAGAAACTTTTCTCCGGCCGGCGACCTCTGCCAGCCGCCACGGCCGCCGTGAATGATCGCGAGGGCGAGCGTTGGTTGAGCCGCCGGGTCGGCCGGGAAACTTGGTTTCGCGCTGCGCTCAAAAGGATTGAGAAGCTTTACATCTTTCGCGAGTTCGCTCTGGTGTGCCTTGATGCGCACAGCGATCACGACATCCTGCACGCCATCGCCGTTGAAGTCCGCAGTCAGGTAGAAAGGTTTGAAAGTCGTCACCGCTTCCACATTCGAGCCAAATGATTTTTGCAGCGCTTCGGTTACCGCAGACTGAATGGGTTGATTCGGTTTCCTTGTTTGCGGCGGATGTCCGGCATTCGCGTCAGGAATAAGAAGCGTGCCGAATAGCAAGAGGGAAAGAGCAGATAGTTTGATCACGCGACGAACTTGTTGCAGCTTTCTCATAGTCATCTCTGATTGCGGGCCGGTTCGAAATACTTATCAAGGTAAAACCTGTCGACGAAATAACGCTGCCGCCAGCGCGGCGCAACCCGATCGAGCAGCAACCCCTCACCGGCTCCCAGCGCGTAAAAGGTAACGCGTTTCGAATCTGCAAGCTTCACGGTAGTCAGTTCGCTCAGTATCTCACTTTTGATGTTTTCAGCAACATCAGCGAACCGCTCATAATCCTTGAGCGCTCGAAATGCTTTACTCGGCTGGTGACGCACGCTCGCCAACCTGGCAATGCGATATTCCGTGTACCGCGCTATACCTTCCTGCCACGTCTGAAAAGCAAAGTAACGGTAATCGTCAGGACTGAGAATTTTCTCGACCTCGTGCCGCTGTTTCAAGTACGAGGAAAGTCCGGCGGAAAAGTCGGCGCCCGGTTTTGCTTCCAGCGCTTCGTCGAGCGCGCGACCCAGGTGAGAAAAAAGTTCCTGCAGCTCGTGCCAATCGTAAGGGAATGGATAGTTCAACATCCACATTCCGGTCTGGTCGCCGCGAGTTAAGCCCAGCGCATTCAGGTCGTCGTAGTAATGGGCTTCGGAATACTGCAACTGGTGAAAATGCTCATGCAGTATGGTGACGACCCAAGCCGTCGAAGTTTTCTTCGCTGTGTTTTCTGCCTGACCGATCACGATCGTGGGAACGCCTCCTACGATTGGGAACGTTGCCAGCAGATCCGGCGGTTGCGTTCGCCGCCGATAGTAAACTTTGCTTTCTAACAGTGGATCGTAGCCAAGCAGTGTGAAATCGGCAGAAGGTTTGGGATGCCGAATCAGAAATTCGTTTTCCGGTGTGACCAGCAAGACTGCAAACGGGGCCTTGCTCCAATTCGTCCAAAGACGATTGCCGAGTGTCTCGCCGATCCTGAATGCTTCTGCCAACCGCACACGATCGATATCAGCCACGCGGGGTTTCACTTGAGCGGAAACGTTGGGTGCGCAGAGAAAGAAGACTAGAACCAGAACGAACTTGGTCCTTACTGGATTTGCTTGCATATCTCAAAACTTACTGTCAGCGCCAACGGCGCGAAATGTTTCGCGCCTTTGGCGTTGACACACTGAATTCGTTTCGCGAAGCCTCATCTCTTGCTGACCAGGAGTGTCGCGATGTAGTCACCTGCCGCGATTTTCTGTTTGCTTAGCGGATACGGACTTAAATCAACCAGCTTCACTAAGTAACCCTGATACTCGATTTCTGGGGTAAATTTTGCATTGCCACTGGTGTTCAAAGTCACCATCTTGTTTTTTCTTCCGATACTGAGCCGAAATTGTACGGCCGCATTACCAGCCCACACACAGGTCACGTCTTTCGGGCAGCGCGAGTCGTTCTCGACGTTGACAAACTTAATGCGCAGCCGAGTCCGCTTCAACGTAACCTGCTCGCCGGCCTTCAGCTTGAACTCACGATTCAGGCGGACAACTTGCGGCCCGCCAGCGGCGTTCGCGCCAAGCGCACTCCAGCAACCGAACAACACCGCGCAGCTTATGCTTAAAGAAACTATGCTGACGCGAAAACCCTGACGCGCGAAATTCATGAGCAGTTCCTCCCAGCTCAAAACTCAATACTCGGGACTCTCTTCCCGCTTCCAGCTTTCAGAAACAGCACGACCCCTCTCGAAGTCGTCGACCACCAGAATTAGTTGCTGATCGTGATCACTGTAAAGCACTTCAATGTTAACGCCCGCTTCGGCCATGAGACGTGTGATCTTTCCGAGTTGACCTGGTTGGGCCTGATTCAATCGCTGGACGAGCACTTCATTGACCGCGATCACGCGAATCCCTGCCGCTTCAAGCGCCTTTTTTGCGCTCTCTCCATCTGCAAAAAGAAAGTGTGCGATGCCCTGGCCATCAACGACGAAAGCGCCGCCGCCTTCGATGCTGACGCCGGCGCGGCCAAGTGCGTCTCCCATTTCAGCGAGCGCACCAGGTTGATTCTCGAGCGCGATTGCCAGGTCCTTCATCGCCTCTCCTCCAACGGTTTTGTCGGTTCAGGCATACGCATCCAACCCTACCGTGTCGCGCTTCTGCAACCTGTTGATTATTTCAGCTGCTACCTCTGTTGCGGGACGATTTTCAGTATTAACAGGCTCGCCAAAATGCGAATTGCGATGCGCCTCATTACATTCCAGGATGCGGCGTGCAATCCACTCAGCTTCGGTGCCTTCCAACCGGGTTCCGCGCTTCCTCAATCGTTTCCTAACGCTTTCCAAATTCGCTCGCAGACAGAACACTTTCACTTCGGGGTCAACTGTTTTGAATCCAACAACAACCTCGTCAAGATAAGCTCGCTCGGTGAAAGTCATAGGAACTATCAGCGGACCAGAAGCGACGAAATGAACTAATTTGATAATGAAGACTGTTAAGCTGCGCCACAACTCAATGTTCTGAAAGTCGTCCGTGTCCGACCCTTTCAATTTCAGCCACTTTGGCAGTCGCATCAAGATCATTCCCACCCATTCCGGATCATAGATGGCGCTTCCCGGAAAGGTGTTGCGCAAGAGTTTGGCAATCGTAGTCTTGCCGACCCCAAACGAGCCATTGATCAAAATAATCATGAGGTGTCCCCCAGTCAGTTCACTTCATCGGAATCGTTCCTTCGGCAGGCCAATTCGTATCACCAACGCGCTTGAGATTCATGTCAAAAAAACGGACCGGTTCCTTGCCCGGCATTATTTGATCACCGACCTCATGCAAGGTGCCGTCTTTAATGACTGCTCGGTAGCGAATGGTCATTGGTCCCGCAGGGATTTCCCAAACATAACCGTCCCCCGTCGGCTTGATTACAAAATCACCAGCGCGTCCCATTGCGTACGAGTGGAGCGTATAAACCTTTGTCGCCGGATCGTAGGAGATTATGCCCAATGCATTGAAGCCGACGGTGCCGTCCTCGTTGTAACCCCGGCCCTCGATTACTTTGATCGAGCCGTCGAGAAAAGGGCCGATGCGTTCCGTTTGCGTGATGTTGTGTTTTTGGCCGGACGGCAGAATCGTCCACGCCGGTCCGCGCCAAACGCCGTCCAACATCGCGAGTGGCTTCATGGCTTCGCGCTGCGCCGCGATTTGCGCCGCCGGGTCAGGCCTTTGCGCGGAAGCCGTAAGCGAAACTCCAAACGTGATCAGCAGGAATGTGACGAGCGCGAGCGGACGTGCATGTTCTTTAAGCATTGCTAGTTCTCCTTGATGTGGTTCGTCTGAGCCGATCTTCCCCAACGCGTGAAGCGCGTGCAAGCATAGAGCCTGGGGTGAAGCATAGCGAAACCCAAGGCTAGCCAAAAGCAAAGAACCAAGCGCGCGAAGCGTGCGAGAGCGCGAAAAGCTGGGATATTCATGGTGAATGCCTGTCGCCCACTTTGTGGGCTTTGGTCCTTTCACCTTCAGCGGTCCTGGGGTTCCGCTGCGCTTCACCCACAGGCTTTATGCTGCAACCCGCTTCGCGGGTTTCGGACCACGCTACTTCTGGTAAACATAGTAGACGACGCCGGCAGAATCATCAGTCAGCAGAAAACCGTCGAGGCCAAAACTTATAATGTCTACGGGCCTTCCGTTAACTTTTCCGCCCGCGAGAAAACCGGTGATGAAATCATCCGGTCGATCTGCCGGCTTGCGATTCTCTTGAAGACGCACGACGCGGTAGCCGCGATTAAGACTTTTCTTCGTTGAGCCGTGCAGCGCGACCAGAAACGAATCTCTTAACGGCCCGCCGTAACCCGATTTCGGCACTGGTCCCAGCTTTAGTGAATCGAAAAACTCAAACCCGAGCGGCGAGCTGTGCGCGTCGAAAGCAGCGAACGCCAGCGGCACGTCTTTGCAGGTCTTCTTCTTCCCACCCGGATTGAACTTGGGATCTTCGAGTCGAGCTACGCCAGACTGGTAGCAATAAGGCCAGCCATAATTCGCGCCGCCTTTGAGAGCATACATCGTGTCGGCAGGCCGGTCGTCGCCGAGATGATCCGAACCCATGTTAGTTGCGTAGAGCCGGTCTTTGAACCAACGAAGGCCGACGGCATTGCGCAGACCGCGAGCAAAGTGTTTTTGGTTCCGGCCATCGGGATCCATTTCCAACACGCTCGCGCGCACGTCTTCCGTTTCTTCACAGGCATTACAACTGCTGCCGACCGAAACATATATCTTGCCGTTATCGCCGACCGAGATGGTGCGCGTCAGATGCCAGCCGCCGTATTTATAACTCAAGCCATAGTCGGGGAAAGTGGCGAGCACTTCTGGCTTGGCGCTCGGCGTCGCTTCGCCGGCGATGTATCTGTAGCGCAGCAGATGATCCGTGAGCGCCAGATAAAACCAGTCGACGCCATTCCGATCTCGATAAAAGGCAATGCTGTTCGGGTTTCGTAAGCCCTGAAGATAGGTTGTCACTTTCTTGAAGGTTTCGGTCGCCGGATTGAATTCATCGAGTATGTAGACCACACCTTTCGTGTTGTCCGTGAGGTTGTACATGTCAGTCACGAAGACTCGATAATCCGGAGCCTGGGCCATGAAGCGCACGCGCTTCAGCCCCTGTGCGGCTACGCTGATCGCAAATCCTTCCGGCAGATTTAAGCTAAAGTTTTTGCCATTGGCTAAGGCAATTCGCTGAGGCGCCAGCTTCAGACCGCGTGCTTTAGACTGCGCGCTAACCAAAGAAATGGACACCAGCAGAGTCACAACGATGAGCAAGATGACGATCGGGGTGTTTATGGGGCGCATGTGGTGGTCATTCTAAGGTAGGACAGATATTCCTGTCTTCCCGCATTTTGGTCAATTGATGATGGACACGATCACTTTGATTTTTTCAGTGGCGTGAACTGCGGTAGGCGGAGACCGTGGCTTGATTCATCGATCAGCTTATCCAGTCTTCTGAGTCGTGTCCCTTCCTTCTTAGCGCTGAGCACCCACCAGTTGGCGGTCTTCCGGTATGAGGGTGCTTGCGCCTCAAAGAATTTCCAGGCCGCCTCGTTCTGCTTGAGTTTCTTCGCGTACGGCTCGGGCAGCTCGGGACTTCGTTGTTCGTAGGCATAGATTCCCGAGCGGTTTTCCTGACGTGCCGCAAACGCCTTGAGCCCTGCCGGCTGCATCAAGCCGTGTTTGCTCAGCTCCGCTACGCGCCTGATGTTCACCGCACTCCAGGTGCTGCGCTGCTTGCGCGGTGTAAACCGAATCTTGTAACTGACCTCGTCGAGGCTCTTTCTGATTCCGTCGATCCAGCCAAAGCATAGTGCCTCATCGACCGCCTGCGGCCAGGTGATACTTTTCTTGCCAGAATCCTTTTTATGAAAACCAACCCACAGTTCGGTCACCGAGGCGTGATGCGTCTCAAACCACTTACGAAAATCCGCAGGAGTCTTAAAGAATTTAAACTTCATCGTTTGGTTATTCCCTCAGGAGCGGCACTTATGTCCAGTTACAACACTGAGATCGGCGATCTGCAATACAAGAGCTTTTGTATAAACCCTGCCGCAAAGGGTAAGATTCCCCTCAACGATCGCGTCGCGCACTGTAATTCCCCGGGTTCACATCCGTAACTCCCACCTTTGCAGTCTGCCGCTGCGTTTTCAATTACTGACTGTTGAGGTGTGCAATTATGCGTTCGCGTCCCAAACAACTTCAAATTCATCACGCTCGGTATTTTCGTTTCGCGCTAATACTCGGTCTGGCAGCTACACTGTTGCTGGCGTTAACATCGTCGCCCCGAGTTGTTCGTCCCGTCCATGCGGTTTCAACCGGCGTGGTGATCAGCCAGGTCTACGGCGGCGGCGGCAACACCGGCGCGACCTTCACTAACGACTTCATAGAAATCTTCAACCGTGGCACATCGCCAATTAGTCTGAATGGCTGGGCCGTGCAATACGCTTCTTCGGCAGGAACCACTTGGGCGGTTACTCCGCTCACGAACATCACGTTGCAACCCGGACAGTATTATCTGATTCAGGAAGCCGCAGGGGCTGGTGGCACTACGCCTTTGCCCGCGCCCGATGCAACCGGCTCGACGGCCATGAGCGCCACCAACGCCAAGATCGCCTTAACCAACAGCACTACGGCCTTGAGCGGCAGTGGTTGTCCTTTCGGCGCGAGCGTAGTTGATTTTGTCGGATATGGAACCGCCAACTGCGCTGAAGGTACGGCGGTAGCAGCACTGACAAATACGACGGCTGCCCTCAGGCTCAACGGCGGTTGTAATGAAACGGATGGTAACTCGGTGGATTTCGCTACCGGAGCCCCCGATCCGCGGAACACCAACGACAACTTCAATCCCTGTAACGGACAAACCAATCCTTCCGGAGTTGGCGCGGCCAATCCAAATTCAGTTGCGCCGGGAAATTCGTCGCTACTCACCGTCACCGTGAATCCTGGCACGAACCCGGCGAGCACCGGCATTACTGTTACCGGAAATCTATCGGCAATCGGTGGTTCAGCCACCCAGACTTTCTTTGACAATGCGACCAATGGGGACGTAACCGCGGGTGACAATATTTTTTCATTTCAAGCGACGGTAGCAGGAGGAACAACTGGCGGCCTCAAGACCATGCCGACGACGATTGCGGATGCGCAGGCACGCATGGGTTCTGCAAACATTTCGCTTACGGTACAGGCGCCATCAAGTCCGACAGTGACGGGCGCCGCGAACCCTTCGGCAGTTGCGCAGGGCGCTTCGGTAGTTCTCACCGGAACGGTGAACCCCGGCCTGGTGCCGAACAGCACTGGGCTGGCAGTGACCGGCGATTTATCGATGATCGGCGGTTCCGCCACACAACAGTTTTTTGACGATGGCACCAACGGCGACGTGGTAGCCGGTAATAATGTTTTCACTTTCACTTTCATCGTTCCGGGCGTCACTACAACCGGCGCTAAAACACTGCCGCTTTCTGTCACGGATGCCCAAGCGCGATCCGGTTCTGGAAGCATTTCACTCACCGTCACCACGCCGCCTGCGCCCCACGATCCTTCGGAACACATGGTGATGGGCAATCCGAATGGCGCGACGGCTGACGTTAATTTTCCCGACAACTATCTGATGATGAAGTTGCAATACGCACTCTCGTATAACAACAGCCGGCGCATTCCCAATTGGACGAGTTGGCATCTCGATATCACCTGGCGCGGCAGCGCGCCGCGGCAGGATGATTTCCGGAACGACACAACATTGCCGCCAGGCTTTAATCAAGTTCAGGGGACCGACTATTCCGGTTCCGGTTTCGATCGCGGCCACATGTGTCCCTCCGCTGATCGCACCTCAAGTATTCCCGACAACTCCGCGACCTTCTTGATGACCAACATGGTGCCACAGGCGCCTGGCAATAATCAGGGACCGTGGGCTGGGGAAGAAAACTACCTGCGTACTCTATTGCCAAGCAACGAGCTGTATATTGTTTCAGGAGGCGTCGGCATTGGCGGCACGGGCAGCGGTGGCGGGACAACCAACGTGCTGGCCAGCGGCGTGACTGTTCCCGCAATGACCTGGAAGGTCGCGATGGTCTTGCCGGTTGGGGATAACGATTTATCGCGCGTTGACAGCAACACGCGGACGATCGCGGTGATCATGCCGAACCTTGACTCGATCCGGCCAGATTCATGGCAGAAATATCTCGCCACTGTC
The DNA here is from genome assembly GCA_031365905.1 of Chloracidobacterium sp. Lineage (GTDB taxonomy): Bacteria > Acidobacteriota > Blastocatellia > Pyrinomonadales > Pyrinomonadaceae > PSRF01. The sequence goes on from JANLYZ010000019.1 coordinate 27,434, forward strand.
GATCAGGTTGAAGCGCTCACCGGCTACGACTTCTTCTCAAATGTGGACCCAACCATTCAGAACGGATTTGAACCGAAGCTGGACGTGACCAACGATACGGCGCCGGCGACTACTGGACAGTCGAAAACAGTTCCGTCAAACCTAACCGTGCCGGTGACCCTGACCGCGACGGATTTCAACGTCAATAACGTGTTTACTTACACGGTTGTAACTCCGCCGGCGCACGGTTCGCTAACGGGAAGCGGAGCCAACCTAACTTACGATCCTGCCCCTAACTATGTCGGCCCAGACAATTTTACTTTCAAGGCCAATGACGGAGCGCTGGATTCAAATACGTCGACCGTAAGCATTACCGTTACCGCGCCAACCGCGGCGGATGGAATTGTAAACGGACGCATTACCGATCCGGATGGAACTCCAATCGCCGGCGCGGTCGTGAATCTTGGTGGCACGCAAAACCGGAAGACGATCACGGATGCTAACGGCAACTATCGCTTTGCCGGCGTCGAAACTCAGGGCTTCTACACGGTCACGCCCACGCGCGTGAATTATTTGTTCAGCCCATCTGAGCGGTCCTTCAGTCAACAAGGCAACAGCACCGAGGCGGCATTCACGGGTTCGCCGGTCGCTAACGCGATCAATCCGCTCAACAATCCCGAATTCTTCGTGCGGCAACACTATCTTGATTTCCTGGGACGCGAGCCTGACGAAAGTGGGTTAACGTTCTGGAGCGATCAGGTGCGCTCGTGTGGCGCAGACGTCGGTTGTGTCGAGCGCCGGACGATCAACGTGAGCGCCGCCTATTTCCTTTCGATCGAGTTTCAGGAAACCGGCGGGTTGGTTGACGGACTCTATCGCGCGAGCTACGGCCGCGCGCCGCTGTTCAATGAGTTCATGCCTGACACGAGAACTGTCGCGCAAAATGTTGTGGTTGGTAGCGGCGATTGGGAAGGGATATTGCGCCGGAACAAGCAGGCGTTCGTAGCCGCCTGGGTTGAGCGGGCGGCTTTCCGTGCTGGTTACGATCATCTCTCCAACGATCGTTACGTTGCGGAGTTAATTAGCAACACCGGCGTGAGCTTCAAACAAAGCGAGCGCGACGCGTTCGTTAGCGGCCTTGGAAACGGCACGCTGACGCGCGCAGATGTGCTGCAGCGAATTGTCGATAACGAGACTTTCCGGAGCGCCAAACGCAACGGAGCATTTGTGCTGATGGAATACTTCGGCTACCTGCGCCGCGACCCGGACGCCAGCGGTTATCAATTCTGGCTGGATAAACTGAACCACTTCGGCGGCAACTTCGAACAAGCTGAGATGGTCAAGGCCTTCATTAACTCCGGTGAATACCGCGCCCGCTTTCCGAGATAGTTTCGTTGATTTGAGCGCCAAGGGCGCGAAATGTGACAGCCCGGGCCGAGCGGCCCAGGTCAAGGGTTCGCAATTGGCAAGAGCGCTGAAAGTGCGAAATAAACAGTGATTCGTCCTAGCAGCTTTGCGTCAATCATGTTTTCGGGTTCTTTGACTTCAAACTTTGGAACTTCCGAAGCCGCAGGCGGTCATCAACGCGCGCTCAACTTCAGGCCAGCGAGTCTCTGGCAGACTGCAAAGGGCGCTGCCGATGCGATCGCGCTGCGCTAGTGAGACATGATCTAAGTTGAGCGCGCACCTGAGGCATCCCGTCGTCCGGCGTCAAAACTACTGCGGTCGTCAGTCCGCGAATTGTTCGCGTCGCCGGCACAACTATGATCTCGTTCAGGCGGTCGATGATTTCGTTTCGCGTGAGGATCAGGACCGGGCGACGCTTGTCCGGAAGTCGGAATGTGTACCAGCGGATCTCGCCGCGCTTCACGCGACAGTCTCCCAACCTTCTGCTTCCCACGCCAGGGGATCATCGTCCGTTGAGAACTCATCTGGAGTTGGCGTTAGCGACTGGTAAGCGGCCATGTCAGCCGGGGGAACCAGGCGAGCCAGAGGTTTGCCGTCCTGCACAATGATGACTTCACCCCCTTCGGAGGCAATTGTGATCAAGTCTGACAACTGATTTTTCGCTTCATCAATATTGACTGTTTGCGAATTCATGACTTGATAATAGATGGCGGAAAGGAAACCCGTCAACGAAAAGGACCGCACAAATTAACAGCTACGATTAATCCTACCGTCGGCTTCCTACTATCCCACGCAGTTTCCAATCAGGAATCGTGAATGACTAATGATGTCGGCAGCCGAAGTTTGCCCCCCC
>JANLYZ010000056.1:0-18503 GCA_031365905.1 Chloracidobacterium sp.
CAACCTCTCGGCAAAGTGGGGTGGATTGGACGGCGACCACGAGGGCCGGATTGAAGATCTGAGCCTTGGCGGCTGTTTTGTTAATACGGTGGGCAGGGTCGATGTCGGCGAAATCGTGGGCGTGGAAATCAAGCTGCCCTCAGGCGAATGGCTGCAATTGCGCGGTGAAGTCACTTCCTACCAGCTCGGCATCGGGTTTGGCCTGGTGTTTAGTTTTCTAACTGAGGACGAAGAAGAGGCCCTGCGCGAATTCCTTGCTTAACGACAACTGCTTTCTGCGACTAGGACTGTCGGCGTGGCGTTTTACGTGGCTTTCCCACTCCTGCCTGCTGCCGACTCTCTTCTCAAAACCTTAGCGACAGACAACTCAATCCGCCGTCCATCTTTTGAAATTCCGACATCTCAAGGGCGATGGTTTGGTAGCCCAGACTCGCGAGCGTCCGCGCGAACTCCGGATAACCGGCAGCTATCAGGACGCAGTCGTTCACTCGCACGCAGTTAGCCGCATATTCTTCACCACTGCTCACCTTAACCAGCTCAAACTTCCGAAACTCATGGCGATTTCGGAGCGCCTCGGTCACCACTAACCGGTTATCGCCCAAATGGGCCACGCCACTCTTCAAGTGCAAAATGCTCTTGAGGTCACGTATGTCAACGAAGCTTGACGTGTAACCGTTGGCGGTCAGGAGTTCAGCCAACTGCTGAGCGCCGGCCTCATTCGTGCGTTCTGAAATGCCGATGAAGAAATGATCGCCGGCCTCGCAAATGTCGCCGCCATCGAGCGTGCCGGGTTCATGAAGGGAATGGATTTCAGGGAAAAACTGCGCCAGAGTTTCTCTAATGGCTGTTACTTCACCCCTCCGGCTCGTCGCGCCCGGCCGCGTGATGAACGCGCAAAGCTTCGTTAGCACTGCAGTGTCCTCCACAAATGTCGAGTCCGGGTAACGTTCGTCAGCCTCTAACCGTGTTAGCTGGAGCCCACACTGCTCGAGCGTCTCGCAATACAACGCGTGTTGCCGAAGGGCAAGCGCATAGTCCGGCGTGCCCAGGTTCACCTGGGTCAGTCCCTCACTGTAATTCGCCCCAGGAAGACGAACGATGGCTCTACTAAACATTGTCTGAAGATAATGAGGACTGGGGGGCATCGGCCTGTCGAAGTTGGCTTTGTTCCTCGCACTATTCATCCGGCTTCTTCCGCGCCTTCACGTCAGTCATGACGATGGTGAAGACAAGCGCGAGGCCGGCGATGGCCGCGAGCAGAAAGAAGATCATCGCAAAACCAGGGTAGCCGAGGATCTTAAACGAAGTTTCAACGCGCATCAGCATCGCAGCGCCAACGATGAGCGCCGCAAGCACCAGTCCCAGCGCCACGCGGTTCGCAACTTTCTGAAGTCCCTCGAGTACTACCTTCTCGTCGATCGCATTGACATCGATCTTGAATTCATTGTTGCCGATCGTGTCGAGAATTTTGTTTACGCGGCCCGGCAGTTTTTCCGCAAACTCCTTGAGCTCGACTACGCCACCGATTAGATTTGCCGGAGTCACACTCTGGAAAAGGTTTCGCTGCAGAATTTCCATCGCTCGTTGCCGGATAATGGCCGTTGGTTCAAAGTTGGGATCGAGCGTGAAGACTGAGCGATCGAGATTCAGCAACGCCTTGGCGACCATCGTGAACTCGCTTGGAAGCCGAAACCAGCAGTCCGCAGAAATCTTCGTTATCTCCAGCGCCACCTGTCCGGAGTTGAGCCGGCTCAGGCTGGCATCGCCATTCTCGGCGACCACCGCGGCGATGCGTTTGATGAAGTCAGCCCTGTCAAAACGCGGTTTTGGCTCGCCCATGCGGATCGTGACCTCAGCCGCCTCCTCGCCGCGTCCTTCGCTGACGGCCAGCAGGAGCCGCAAAACATTGTCACGGAAACCAGGTAATAGACGCGCGACCATTCCCAAATCCAGCAATGCGATCTGATCGTCTTCAGTGAGCAGGACATTCCCGGGATGCGGATCGGCGTGGACGAATCCATCGAGCAAAATCTGTTTCAGATAGGCGCGAAACAAATCGCGAGCGAGACCGGGCCCGTCGATTTCCATCAAACGCAGCGGGCTTAAATCAGTAATCTTTTTACCGGCGACGTATTCCATCGTGAGGACGCGGGCAGTACAAAAATCTTCGACAGGCTCGGGAATGATTATTCGATCAAACTCGCGCAGATTTTCAGCGAACGTTATTAGATTGTTGGCCTCCCGCTTGAAGTCCAGTTCGGACAACAAACTGGCGCGCAGTCCGTCCAGCATGTTCGCAAAATCGTAGCGCTTACCGAGTTCGCTATGAGCGTCAAGGAACTCGGCCATCTGGCCCAGCGCTTCCAGATCTTCAACTATCTGATCGCGAATATTCGGCCGCTGTACCTTGACTACAACCGCGCGGCCGTCGCGCATGTGGGCGCGATGCACCTGGGCCAGGGAAGCGGCCGCCAAAGGAACGGGATCAAAATCGGCGAAGGCTTTGGAGATGCGCACGCCGATCTCGCCGGCGACGATGCGATCGACTTCCTCGTACGCAAACGGCTCAATCTGATCCTGCAAACGTGACAGAGCTTCAAGGTAAGGAGCCGGCAGGAGATCAGCGCGCGTGGAAAGCAACTGGCCCAACTTGATGAAAGTCGGACCAAGCTTTTCCAGATCCGTAGCCAACTCTTCTGCCTGGGGCGAGCTTTCAGCGAGCGCTTGTTCGTCAAGTTCGAGGTGGTCGTCCAGTCCCGCCTGCTTCACAAGATCCGAACGTCCATACTTCACGAGCAGCATCACGACGTCTTTGTACCGTTTTAATCGTTCGGGTTTTAGCGAGACCATTTTGATTTCAGTTCCTTTGTTCCAGGCTTGGGGCTATTGTACTAAACCTTGCCCTCTGGAAGCGCGAGGGTTTATGCTCTGCCTGAATTTGCAGGCAAATGTTTGTCAGGGGAAGGACGGAAGTCTTACTTAAAAATCACGTGCCTCCTCCTCCAGCCCGAGCTGAAGACCCGGGTGAGTTTGAGTCGTCCCAAAGTTAGCAAAGGAGTCCGAAATGATTAAGAGATGCGCGCCATTGATGTTATTGGTGGCTATTCTTGCTTTGCCGGCGTTCGGGCAGCAACCGGCTGCTTCGCCCGCGCCGCCGCGGCCAGCGCCACCCAAAACGCATTTGAAAGTGGGCCAGGCTGCTCCCGACTTTACGCTCACTGACACTGAAGGCAAGCAGGTTAGTCTGCACGACTTCAAAGGCAGGAAAAACGTGGTGCTCGCGTTTTATGTGCTTGCCTTCACCGGTGGTTGAACGAAGGAACTGAAGGCGTATCAGGCTGATATCGCCAAATTCGATGAGACGAACACGCAGGTTCTAGGCATCAGTATGGACAGTTCTCCGGCCAACCATCGCTTCGCAGAAGACATCGGCGTGAAGTTTCCCTTACTCAGCGATTGGAACCGCAAAGCTGTTAAAGACTACGGCGTTTACAACGAGCAGACGGGATACGGAAATCGCGCGACCTTTGTGGTGGGCCAGGACGGGATCATCAAACACATTGAGGAAGGACGCACTGCGGTTGACCCGACGGGCGCCTACCAGGCCTGCAACTTGTTTGATAAGAAGAAGCCGGCTGAGCCTATTGCGCCGAAACCTTAGGCGTTGAGTTCCGGCCCGCGAGTCCGCGATCGATCAACGCGCGCAAAGCCTCGACACTCATCTCACGCAGCGCCCGGCCATTTACGAAAATGGCCGGCGTGCTGTCAATGCCGTACATCTCGCCATCCTCGCGGTCGTGTTTGACTTCGGCAGCATACTTCCCGCTATCAAGTTCGGCATCGAAACGCGCGCGATTCAAGCCGATCTCGCTCGCGTATTTTTTCAGCGAGGGAACGTCCAGTGCATCCTGATGGTTAAAGAGTAAAGCAGTGTATTCAACAAACTTTCCCTGAGCGTTCGCAGCATTCGCCGCTTCTGCAGCCTTAAGGGCGTTTGCATGCCTCGGTAACGGGAAATCACGCACTACCAACCTCACCTTATTGCCGTACGACTTCAGTATCTCCTCCAGTATCGGTTGCATGGAAGCACAAGTGGGGCACTGGAAATCAGTGAACTCCACGATCGTCACCGGGGCGTTAGCATCACCGCGAACCGGGTCGTCATCAACGGTGATCATTTGTACCGGTAGGTCGGGTTCGGAGATTAGGACGCGGACGTTGGCGCTGGCCCGAAGGCGGGTGGAGAGTTCGGTCTCCAGGCGTTGTCGATCCTGCTCCTGTAAAAACGTGGCGATTTGGTTGCTAGCCGCGGCTAGTTCAACCGGAATTTTGGCTTTGTTGTCCGCATAAAACTTGGCGATCTCAGCTTCGGTGGGGGAATGGATCTTCTCGGTTATTTCCTTGCGGATGATCTCTTCCGGAGGCACGTTGCGCTGTTTAGCGTCCGCGAGTAAAAGTAAATCGTTGATGGTGAGATCCAATGCTTGTTGTGCAAGCTGATAGGTATTGAGCCGCAGCTTGTAAATGATTGGCTTGAGTCGCTCGTCAATTGTTCCAGCAGTGATCGGACGCCCACCGACAGTCGCAATCACGGTGGTGGGTGGCAGTGCGGCGGCGTTTGGTGAGGCGACCATCACGACCCGATTGGAAACGCGCGTGCGGTTGATAAATTCGTTCGTGACCCTTGCTTCATTATCGCTTTTTAGAAAATCCGCCACCTGTTGGCGTATCGCAGCCGGATCCGTTTCGTCTATCTGGGCGCGATTGTCCTGTATGAACTTATCGATTTGAGCGGCTGTTGGTTCAGGTATCTTTCCAGCAATTTCAACTGCGTATAACTGCTGCGCGCTCATCCGCCGTCTAGCTGCTTCGCTTTCCAGCAACAGCGTGTTGACCTGGAGTTCTACTACCTGCCGGCGGGCCTCCACGATTCTCCCGTCAAGCGCGTCCAGCTCTGCCCGCACTTTGGGATCGATGTCAGCGCTGGTGATGTTTTGCCCGTTGACGATGGCCAGAGGTATTGGCGCGCTGGGTGCGGATGCAGCCGCCTCGGTAGCTGGGGTCGGCTCTGGTGGAGCTGTCTCAAGCCGAGTGGGTTTAGCTGCGATGGTACGCGTAGCACTTCTGCCGCGACGGGGTTTCTGTGCGCCGGCATCAGTCGCAAAGGTGACCAAGAGGACAACCACGAAAAGAGTCTTTAAAGTGTTCATTGAATAACTATCCGCGAGAATCCAGAATCGATTGATTTTGCAGCGACGATTAGAGCGCAAACTATTCCCCGACGTTGCCCTGACCGCATGGTATGGAAGGGGTAACTGAAGTGTTGCTGTCTCAATGGAAGCGGATGATGCTTCGCCGGCGAGGCTTCGCTGGTTTGCGCGACGACAGCAAATTCTTCTGTCGGCCATTGAGGATGAAGGCCAGGCCCTGATGGGTGACGCCCAGTAGGCGCGCAGCGCGCGTAACGCTGCCATCAGACGCTTGCAGGGCACGCCTAATCAGCTCGCCCTCGTAACGAAGAACCTGCTCTTCGAGCGAACTATCATGAGAGGCTGTTGGCTCGGAGCCGTTCAATTGGGGTGTCGACGAAGTGCCAGTCTGATTCACAAGGAGCGTCCGAGCACATTCGCCCAAACGTGAGCGGATGGCCGCATGTTGCGAATGCCTCAGCGCCGATTCAGCGTTCAGGTAATGATTTTGCAGCTCCGCTGGCGAGAAGATCGATGAGAGTTCTTCAATGATCGTAATTAACGCAATCCCACTAGTCTCCGGATCGCCCCCCTGAGTGGCTACGCTGACGGCTTCAGTAAGCATTGCCAAAGCATCGCTGTGTCGCCCCACCCTGGCGAGTACGGTCGCATACGTTGTAAGAGCAGCCGCAAGGTTTGATTGTTCGTCGCCTTCCCTGAAAGCTTTGACGGCGGAGCTGGCGTGCTGTTCGGCCTGATCGAGAATACCCTCGCCCAAGAAAGCTCTGGCGCGTGTATCTTCAAACTGAGCGCGAAACCCTTTGTCCTTTAGCCGGGCCGCCATTGCCAGCGCCCGGTCGATATGCTGGTGTGCTTCTGCAAACTTGTCCAGGCGAGCAAACAAAAAGCCCAGATTATTCTCGACTTGTGCGAGAACACGTTCATGACCCGCCTGCTCAAGCTCAATGCTGGCAGCTGTGTACTGCATTAACGCCCGGTCAATGTAATCCTCACGTCGCTCAGCCAACCCAACATTCTTGAGTACAGTTCCAAACTCATTGTGAAACTTACCGCGCAACGCATGATTGCTGCTCAGTTCAAAAAGAGGTTCAGCCTCCGAGAGAATTCGCAACGCTTCTTTAGATCGGGAAGAAACCTCTTCAACAAGTGCCTTATTGAGGAGCGCGCGGAGACGTTGTTGGCTTTCCAGATTGCCGAGGTATTGCAGCGCGGCGTCGAAGGTTATGCGCGCCTCATCAAGCGCACCTTCGCGCCAGTAACAAATTCCTAAATCCACATGAGCTTCGGCTACCTTTTCGGCCATCCCCAAAACTTCAAACAATGCCGAACTTGTAGTGATTAGATCCTTGGCAATCTCCTGTGCGCCCGGAATTTGTTGAGCGCTGCCTAACCAACCAGACAGCGTGCCCACCCGCAAGAGCAGCTCAGCCCGAGCCTTGTCAGGGAGGCCGTCCAGCTTCGGACGCTCACCTATCCGCTGCCAGAACTCGCTCAAGACCTGTCTTGCATCCCCGAATTTACCTACCTCCTCCAGCTCCCGGGCCTGCGCGCAGAGCGCGAGAACCCGATCCCCGGCGGGGATGTTTGATACGCCATCTTGTAATGATTCCAGTTCTTTCATTCTCATGTGAGGTCGTCCCTTCTTATGTAGTGCAAGAAACCTTGCAAGGAAATTACCAAGCGGCTATTATGCGCCACGTTAGACTTGGCATTCGGTCCCCTTCTTTCGTGCAACTGAAATTACCACCCCGACAATTGGAGATAAAAATGAAAACGTTTAAAGCAATAGGCGCGGCGTTGGTTCTCGCGGTTTCCCTCAGTATTCCCGCTTACGCCGATACCGTTCCTGGGGATGCCCACAGTCCCGGCGCTCCCATTCCTACTGGAGCCCCGACTACGGACCCCAAAATCATCGATTCAACGGGCGAAACACCGACAATCGATGGCAATATGAGTTTCATGACCGTCGCGGACATTCTGTTGGCTTTCGGTTTCGATTTAATAAGATAAGAAACGTCGAACACTCTATAGATTTCAAGTCTCTCGCGACCGAGTCACGCCATCGCCTTAAGTTAGTGTGCGACTTGCCAGTTCTCTTGTTTTATGCACGGCAGAGACACTGACATGGCGCATGCTACCTTCATTTTGCCAGGGAAGGCAAGAGCCAATTGACGGGGTAATCCAACATACGTTCTCCATAGATGATTGGAAATTTTGGCAACGATCTCGATGAGGGTGAGTTTTGGGCAATCAAACTAGTTTATGTTTGCGGCCACGAGCTGTCGGACCGTTTCCAGGGTATCGATTTCACTTGCTTTCTTATCAGGCCGCAAGCGAAGAATACGGGGGAAGCGGAGCGCGTAGCCGCTTTTATGTCTTTTGGATTCCTGGACGCGGTCAAATGACACTTCAATCACTGTCTCCGGCTGAACCAAGCGGACCCTTCCGTGAGCGAATTCCTTGACTGTATGTTCGGTAAACCACTCAGTCATCTTGGTTAACTCTGCGTCCGTCAGACCGGAATAGGCTTTGCCAATGTTCAGTAGCTCGTCGTCTTCTTCCGAGCGGCGGACAGCAAACGTATAGTCGGAAAGGAGGTTCCGCCGTTTTCCATGTCCCACTTCGACCGCAGTGACGACCACGTCGAGCGTGGCGATAGCGCGCTTAAGTTTCAGCCACTCACGTCCGCGTTTGCCGGGCTTGTATGACGACGCGGGGCTCTTAATCATCAGGCCTTCATTTCCGCGAATACGCGCAGCATCAAATTCCGCATCGAGGCCGCCCACGTCGTCGAATCGCTTCGCATGCGAAACCCGCACGGGTCCTGCCGGTGGAATCATCTTCTCAAGCTGCCGGCGTCGCTCCTCCAGGGGTTCTTCAGTTAACACTCTTCCCGCTGCATACAAGAGATCATAGGCCACGAGAATCACAGGAACAGCCCGCAGCAGATCTTCGCCAATGTTTTTCCGGCCCAGACGTTTTTGGAGCTCGCTAAATGGCAGAATACGGTCACCCTGGGCGGGAACAATCTCGCCATCGATAATTGCGTCGGCGCTGAGACCCACAAGCGGAGAAATGAGTTCGGGGAAGCGATGGGTGATCTCATCCATGGTGCGGGAATAAAGGGCGACGCGCCCGTTGCTTACGTGCGCTTGCGCGCGAATTCCGTCAAATTTGTCTTCAACAAAAAACTGAGCCGGCATCGTGCGGGCGACATCGGCAAGGTCAGCGGCAGGCGTCGCCAGCATGAACTTGATCGGATGAAACAAGCGCATGCTGACGTTCTGGAGGTCGTCAGCGCGGGCGCGCACTGCGGTTTCACCTAAGTCGCCAAGGAGCATGTTTACTCTGCCCACATTCACGAGCGGACGCTCAAATGTTCGGGCGATAGCATCTTCAACCAGCCCCTCTCTAAGTCCGATACGCAGGTCACCCGCCAGTAGCTTGATGAGATACTTGGCTTCGAGCGGCGTCGCCCGGCTCAACACCGCTACCAACAAGCCGATCTTATTTTTGATGCCGCGAGTTTCACTAAGCCTGGTAATAATCGATTCTGTTTCGACAAGGCTTATCGTCGGGCCATGGAAGCGCTGCGCTGCCTTAACGACTGCATGCGCAGTTTCGCCCGCATCTCCAAGCCGCACATAGATCGGCGCCAGCTCCTGCTGACTGAAACCGGTCGCTGCGCTCAGAGCCGAGCTAATGATGCTCCCACCGACGTTTGTTGTTCGCGCATCGTTCTGGGCGAATTGATGCCCGGCGAAATAACGAGCAGCGCGAGCCAGGTCGGCGTCAGCAAGTTGTCTCAGATATTTTCCAACCAGCGCAGTTTTCTCGAGTTTCTTTGTCGTGGATGAAACCTGCTCGGCTACCTCAGCGAATCGCTCGAGGAGGGCGGGCGAAGCATCGGCGGGTTCCGGTGTCACCTTGTCTTCCAGCGTAACCATACAATCTCTCGGAATCTCTGCGGGAACCTTCGCGGTTTCTTGAGACCGCAAAATTCAAAGGATGAGGTTGCGGGACAGTAAGCCGAGTGTCAAGCAACTAGATTAGGAAGCAGGAAATTGACTCACTGCGATCCGAGAAATTCTGAAGGGATTGAGCTGCGAGGGGGAGTCTGTCTACGTGCTACCTTCTGGTTTGTCACACCACGGGTTACAATCTTCCCTCACGCAGCAGTTTCCAAACAAAATGCGCTGAAAGGTAATTTTGCGAAGGTGGTTTTATTGATTCTCGAGTCGCTCGGCAGTACCGAGCTGCTTTTCATCTTAGTGATGGCGTTAGTTTTTTTCGGCCCGCGCAAGCTGCCGCAAATCAGCCGCTCACTGGGTAAAAACATCGCCGAGTTTCGGCGTGCCTCCGAAGATTTCAAGCGCACCTGGGACAGAGAGGTGAGTCTTGAAGACGTCAGTGGCGCTAATGGCTCAGCAGTCCCTGGGCAAAATTCGATCTTGGATCCTGAAGCGGCAGGCACGCTGCAGCCTCCGAGCATTTCGACAGTAACTCCAGATCAGATAATCGCCCGTCAGCCGATCGGTTCGGATGAGCTTCATTCTGCCAGCGACCGTGAGTTAGCTTCCGCTCAGGGGGGCGTCGAAAATGTAACTGACGAACCCAAACACTCGCCCAAGAACGGCTGGTTATGATCCACGGTCTCGCGAATAATTATTGATGTCAACGTTTCAAAGAACACTCGGAACAGCGAAGCCCAGGGAAGAAGAACTCGGCGGCCAGATGTCTTTCCTCGAACATCTGGATGAACTGCGCAGTCGCTTGATGCGCTCCATTGTGTTTGTTTTTGCGGCCGCCACACTTTGCTGGTTTGTATCGGATCGCATTTACAATTTTCTTGCGAAGCCAGTTGAGCGCGCACTCGCGGAAGCTCAGCGCCGACAGGTTCCAATCAACGGCTTGACTGGTAACGAAAAAATCCTGCCGTTGACCTCTGTCAAGGAAAACGATGTCGGGCGTTACATCTTCTCGGAAGAAACCAAAATCGGAACGAGCGTGATACCGGGGGGCGCTTCGGTGATGGCTCGCGTCGCCAAAGACTCGCAGGGGCAAGTCGCCCTGTTTACCGAAGAAGCTTTGTACGCGGGCAGCACAGTTATTCCAAAAGGCGTGCGTCTGCCTGTCGACTTCAAAGCTTTACCGGAAGACTATGCGGGTATTAGTGACAAGCTGATAGTGAACAGCCTGATCGATCCTTTTTCGCTGTACATGAAGGTTTCGATCTATGCAGCCGTCTGCCTTTCGGTGCCGTTTCTGTTGTGGCAAATCTGGGCCTTCGTCTCGCCCGGTTTGTATCCGCACGAGCGCGGCTACGTCACACCGTTTATTGCCCTCTCATCGATTTCCTTCGTCCTGGGTGCGGCGTTCGCTTACAAGATTCTTTTCCCTCCGGCCGCGAGATATCTGCTTGGGTTAGGTCAGGACTTCCGGCTCCTGCTAAAAGCTGACGACTATTTCGACTTCATCATCATTGTGATGTTAGGCATGGGGGTCGTTTTCCAGATGCCGGCAATTACTTATGTGCTGGCTCGGATTGGCCTGGTGACCGCGAAGTTTCTTATCAGGATTTGGAAGACGGCGTTGATTGTGATTCTAATCGCCGCGGCTGTTCTGTCGCCCACAAACGATATTCCGAACATGCTCCTGTTTGCCGCGCCGATGATTGCGCTCTACATTGTGTCGATATTCGTAGCGTGGATTTTCAGCCGTCCAAGAAGGGCTGTTTGAGCGGAGAAAAAGGCAACTTGAGGCCGTATTTATGGCATCTTGACTGTGTTACCGGGGAAACCTAGAATCCTTTGGTTCTGCGACGAGTTGGATTCATTTTCAGTGTCTTCGTTACAGTCAAAACGTTTGCATTAATCATAATCAGGAGTTTAGTTATGTCTTATCAGAAAGCTTCTTTTCGCCTGGGCGTTTTCTCCCTGGTTCTGGCCGCGACCAGCCTGTTTGGGTTCGCGCAAGACCAAACGAAGACCCAGGATCCGATGGACAAGCCGCGCAACGTGAAGCCGGAACTCAAGAAGGCTTACAAGGACTGGCTTGAGAAGGACGTCACTTATGTAATCACGGACGAAGAGCGAAAGGCTTTCAAAAAACTGGCAACCGATGACGAACGCGAGCGGTTCATCGAAGAATTCTGGCGCCGGCGCGATCCCGATCCCGATACCGATGAGAACGAGTTCAAAGAGGAATACTACGAGCGCATTGCTTATGCCAACGAGCATTTCGCTTCCGGCATACCGGGTTGGAAATCCGATCGCGGCCGGATCTGGATCATGTATGGCAAACCTGACGAGCGCGAATCTCACCCTTCCGGCGGGAATTATGAGCGGCCTTCCTACGAGGGTGGCGGTAACACCTCGACCTATCCCTTTGAAACCTGGTTCTATCGTTATCTGCCCGGCGTAGGTTCCGGAGTGGAAATCGAGTTTGTCGATCCCACAGGCAGCGGCGAATATCGCATTGCTCGCAATCCAAACGAGAAAGACGCGCTCTTAAATATTCCCGGCGCGGGATTAACGCTCTCGGAGCAACTGGGTTTGTCCAACAAAGGCGATCGGATTTCAGGGGTAGGAGCCCCCGGCGTGGCAAATTATTCGCGTGAGCAGGACAGTCCGTTCTCGCGTCTGCAGTTGCTGGCGGATCTGGCACGCCCACCCCAGATTAAATTCAACGAGCTCGCGTCAGCGGTTAACACTGGCGTCATCGAAGAGAATCCGCTGAACTTCGACGTACGCGTAGACTTCTTCCGCCAGTCGGACGAGCGTGTAATTGCGGCTATCACAATCCAGGTTGAAAACAAGGATTTGGTTTTTCAGGATAGCGGCGGTTTGCAACAGGCGCGCATTAATATCTTTGGCAGGATTACTTCCGTGGCCGGCCGTCGCGCCGGCGTCTTCGAGGATCCGGTGATTACCACTGCGACGACCGAAGAACTGAGTGATGCCAAGGAACGCAAGTCGGCTTATCAAAAAGCAGTGGCGCTTCCGCCCGGCACTTACAAAGTTGACGTGATTGTTCGCGACGTGGCTTCGGGCGCGACCGGCGTGCGCCACATCGCGCTTCCCGTTCCTAAGTATGATCCGCAGAAGCTTTCGACTTCCACGCTGGTGCTGGCCGCCAAATTGGAAAGCCTGGTTGATAAACCTGCGGTTGGGCAATTCGTAATCGGGCAGACAAAAGTGATTCCCAACGTTTCCGGAATCTATCATCGCGGCAGCCCGATCGGTGTATATCTTCAGGTTTACAATGCCGGAATCGATCAGACTACTTTGCGACCTTCAGTCGATGTTGAGTATGCACTGACTAAGGACGGCAAGGAGATTGGCAAACAAGCGGAAGACTGGCGCGGCTTGAGCGACTCAGGCCAACGCCTGACCCTGGCCCGGCTGATCGATACGCGACAATTGTCTCCGGGAGACTATGAATTGACGATTCGCATCCGCGACCGCGTTTCCGGCCAGAGCCTGGCGCCGTCAGCGAAGTTTTCCGTCGTTGCCGCAACAATTCGGTAAACGGTGAAGGGCAAACAGTGAATGGAGGGTCCTGATTTTCGATCATCGACCGACCCTTATCAACTATTCACCGATTACTATTCACAGCTTTCGAGTCTCCCCGTCGCGAAACTGGAGTCCCACACAAAAGGAGTCCTGCCGTGTTTAAGCAGCCAGCTTTACTCTGCCTCGTGGTTCTTTCGCTGTTGACGATTTCGTCCGTGGCTGTGCAAGCTCAGCAAACCAAACCTGCCAGGGAAGCGAAACAGAATCAATCCCCCGATCGCAAGCCTCGCCAGTTCAAAGCGGAACCAGATAGCGCCTACAAGCGCTGGATAAAGGAAGATGTTGCGCCGATTATCACTGACGCTGAGCGCGAGGCATATGAGAAACTCAAGACCAACTCCGAGCGGGAAGAGTTTATCAAGATCTTCTGGCACCAACGCGATCCAACTCCTGACAGCGAAGAGAACGAATACCGCGATCAGTATTACGAACGAGTCGCTTATGCAAACGAACACTTTACTTCCGGCAAGCCCGGCTGGATGACTGACCGCGGACGCATCTATATCAAGTTTGGCAAGCCCGACGAGATCGAGGCGCATCCGGCCGGCGGTGTGTATCAACGCATGTCTTATGAAGGCGGCGGATCGACCACGACCTATCCGTTTGAGAAATGGTTTTACCGCTACATTCCAGGAGTTCGCAGTGGTGTTGACATAGAGTTCGTCGATTCAACCGGAAGCGGCGAATATCGCATCGCCCGCGGTTTCGGCGATAAAGATGCGTTGGCACACATGCCCGGTTACGTCCCTCCGGCTGACGATCTGGGGTCCTACGTCCGCGAACAGGATTCGCCGTTCAGTAGGATTGAAACGCTCGCCGCATTGGAAAAAGCCCCGGAGATCGAACGGACGTTTATCGGAGGAATCGACACGCCGAAGCTTGACGATAATCCGCTTAACTTTTCTATACGCGCGGACTATTTCAAACTTTCGGACAATCGCGTCATCACCGCCTTCACCGTGCAGGCTGATAACCGCGATCTAAGTTTCACCGATAGCGGTGGCTTGCAAACAGCCAGACTTAATATCGTTGGCAGAATCGTCGACTTAACTGAACGTCGCGTGGGTGCATTCGAAGACTCGGTTATCACAACCGCGACGGTCGGGGAGTTAACTGAAGCACGGGATCGGAAATCTGCATATTCAAAGGTCGTCATCCTTGCGCCCGGGCATTACAAGATCGATGTGATCCTACGCGACGTTGAGTCAGGCGCTGCCGGAGTCAGACATTTAGGTCTGGACGTACCAAAGTATGAAGCCGGGAAGCTCGCCACGTCGAGCATGATACTTGCCGCCAGGTTGGAGAGTGCGGGAGGCACGCCGGCGACGAATCAGTTTGTCATCGGCCAAACCAAAGTCATTCCTAATCTGACTGGACTTTATCATCGCGGCCAGCTAGTCGGCGTCTATCTCCAGGTCTACAACGCCGGTATCGATCAAACTACGCTGCGTCCATCCGTCGACGCCGAATACTTGCTCGCGAAGGATGGAAAAGAGATTGGCAAACAGACGGAAGACTGGGACGGGATCAGTGATTCCGGTCAGCGACTGACTTTGGCGCGATTGCTCGACACGAAAGCCCTGGAGCCCGGCGATTATGAGGTGACGATTCGCATTCACGATCGGGTCTCGGGGCAGGCGCTCGTGCAAGCGGCGAAGTTCATCATAGTGCCTTAAGAAGTGACAGGGAATAATCAATATGGAATAGTAATAGAGTCCAATACGTTGGGCTCTATTACTATTTACGCCTCCCTCGAATGCTAGAATGACCGCAATGGACAAGCGGATTAATTTAACTGGCTTAAGTCAGACTGAACTAGTTAGCCTTGTGGTCGAGAATGGCAAGCCTGCCTATCGCGGCCGGCAAATCTTTGCCGCACTCCAGCATCGTCGCCTGCGCAGTTTCGACGAGATGAGCGATTTGCCGAAGGCGCTGCGCGAACGTTTGCAGGAAACTGCAACTGCCGCGACGCTCACGGTTGAATCGCGCTACCTCTCCGCAGACGGCACACGCCGTTTCCTCATGAAGACTCACGATAACCTTCCGGTCGAGACAGTGTTTATTCCGGAAGAGCGTCGCGACACGATCTGTTTCTCATCGCAGTCAGGTTGTCCGCTTCAGTGTACGTTCTGTTTGACCGCGCAGTTAGGTTTGCTGCGCTCGTTGACGGCAGGAGAAATTGTCGAACAGATCATTATCGCGCTCAACGACGCTTACGGTGTGGGTCAACAACCTCCACGCGGTACAAACCTCGTCGGCATGGGCGCCGGCGAACCATTTCTAAATTTCGATGCTCTCCTCAAAGCAACGCGCATCATGGCTGACCCGCAGGGACTTTTCATCGTGCCGCACCGCATAACGGTTTCAACTGCCGGCGTAGTTCCGCGCATTCGCGAACTGGCTGCGATTCTCGATCGACCAAACCTCGCGATATCACTCGGAGCTCCGACGAACGAAATGCGCGACGTGCTAATGCCCATCAACAAGAAATGGCCGCTGGAAGAATTGCTTGGCGCTTGCAAGGAGTTTGAGCAGACGCTGAAGGCGGGCGAACACTTCACGTTTGAATACGTAATGCTTGACGGTGTCAATGATTCAGACGAGCACGCGCGACAACTGGCAAACCTACTGAATCGACACGATCTCCACGCGAAGGTAAATTTGATTCCGCACAACCCGGCGGACCCGTTGCCGTATCAACCGTCGCCGGCCACGCGCGTGGAAATGTTCAAGGGAATTCTCGAGTCGAAAGGCATTCACACTTTCGTGCGCAGGCCACGCGGCCGCGATATCTTTGCTGCCTGCGGGCAACTTGCTGCCGTAACGCAAACTGTCAGTTTGCGTGCTGAGGTTTGAAACAACGTAATCCAAAGGAAGGGTAACTAGATACCGACCCCAAACGATATGAGACTGATAACTCAACTGATTCTTACAACCGCGCTGCTTCTTGTTCCGGCTAATTTCTTCGCGGCTACAGCGCCGCAGTCGGCGCCGAATATTCCCGTCAACGGCTCGCTGGCAGCGAATAAGATCGCGCGCGGACGCACGGTCCAGGGAACAGTCGTAATGGACATTCCCTCCGGCTATCACGCAAACTCCAACCGCCCGCTGGAAAAATTTCTGATCGCTACGCAACTTCAGATTGAAGCGCCACAGGGGATTCGCGTCGGCACCGTCCTATATCCGCGCGCGTTGTTGCGCTCGCTGAAGTTTTCGAAAAATAAGGTGTCGGTTTTCGAGGGCCGCGCGACGATGCGTTTCAGCGTGACGGTGCCTCGGAGTTTCAACGGAAACTTCGCCGAGCTAAAGGCACGTTTGAAATTTCAAGCTTGTAACGACGATACCTGCTTTCCACCGCAGACGCGCGAAGTTAAAATGTGGCTCGGCGTGGAATGAAGAAAAGGGCAGAGGGGAATAGGGTAACCGGGAAAAGGGAATAGAAAACCCTGCGTTTCTTCCGGCTGCCTATTACGCTTTTTCCCCATTCCCCTGTTCCCCTCTTCTCCCAATCACGGACATTAGCCGCCCAACTTTTCCGTGAACGCTCTTCTCTCGCCGGTACGAAAAAAACAGATCCGTACGACACATCGTGCAAAGCGGTGCGATGTTGATTCTCTCCGGAGCGACGCCCGCAGAAATCAACTGTTCGCGATTCGACTTCAATAGATCGATGCACGCGTGATCTTCACGGGTTTTGCTGAAGAGTTCCTGATTGGGAAACTTATTCTTAAACGAATCGATCACGTCAGTCCCAACTTCATAACAACAAGAGCCGGCAGCGGGACCGAGGGCGACGTGCACATCACGCGGTTGGGTGTTGTATTCTGCGCTCATTCGTTCGAGCGCCTTAGTTGCGACATCGGCGAGCGTGCCGCGCCAGCCGGCATGTACGGCAGCGAACGCGCCTGTGGTCGGATCGCCGATCAATATCGGCACGCAGTCAGCCGTTTTCACGCCCGCTAGAACGCCTGAAGCATTACTGACAATCGCATCACAGTAGATCGTGTCGCCACGCGCATCTTCAGCCGGCTGCGCCTCGCCGAGATTGTTTATAAGGCGCACGTCGGCACCGTGAACTTGCCAGCAGCCGGCGAGCGCCCACTCGCGAGACGAACGCGGGAAGAGCTTGAGAAAGCGGCGGCGATTCTCCAGAATGTTCTCCGCAGTGTCTTCGTTGAAGCCGGCGAGATTGAGCGCGTGCTCCGGCATTGGGCTCGTGCCGCCGCCTCGCGTTGAAAAGCCGTTAGTAAAGCCGGCCGCTTCCAGTGGCGCGCAAATGAGAGCTCGCACGCCGTCAAGCTCGCGCCAGTAGAAACCAGAGCGCGTTAGTTCGTCGTCATTTATGATCGTAGCCATCGGCATAGACATTATCGAAGTTGCGCGCATTCGCGAAGTGCTGCTACGCACGCCGCGCTTTCGCGAACGTGTATTCACTCCCGCCGAGCGCGCATATTGCGACAGCCGGGGCGCGGTGGCGGCGCAACATTATGCCGCGCGCTTCGCATCAAAAGAAGCGATGCTGAAAGCATTACACACGGGCTGGCGTGGCGGGATTAGCTGGCAAGATGTGGAGGTCGCGTCACGCGAATCGGGCGCGCCCTATTTGATCTTTCACGGCCCGGTGCTGGAACTCTTCAACTCATCAGGCGCGACCGCCGCGCATCTATCGCTATCACACACCCCGGAGCACGCAATCGCGCAGGTGGTGTTAGAGGGAACCGAATCCTGAGAAAGTCTTCGGCTGTGCCGCCTGATGTGCGGAAGGTCTCTGACCTTCCGTGGCAAATTTCGAAATCATCGGGGCTATGCCCCTCTTCTCCATTTGATTCGATCGATGTCGACTGTCAACGGCTCATCATCCGTGGCGCATCGCTGCCAAATCCTTGCACTCGACCAACGGTATTCAATGGCGCGCTCCACTAATCCTGCTCTCACCGGATTGAGGTGAATGTAGTTCACCTTCTGCATGAAGACCCCTTCGCTGAAAACAGAAAACACATTCTTTTCCTGTTGCCAAAGGGAATAGCGATGCTTTCGCTTCCAATGCTCATGCTGCAGTTTCGCGAGCGAGCTCTCATGACTCTTCTCTTTCAGATAGTCAATTACACGCCTTCCTGTAATTCCCTTGATGTAACGAAGGACGTCCGCAGATCTCTTTGGACAATTAGTAAGCAGGTGGATGTGATCCGGCATGATCACGTAAGCAAAGAGTAGGAACCCGCCAGAATTGCGCGCTTCATTAATTGCCTCGCAGACAACATTCTTCATTATGTCGGTTCTAAAAACCGGTAACCGATCTTTAGTGACTATTGTGATGTATAAGGCTTGGGAGTCTCTTGAGACTTGAAAGTCTTGCGAACGCATTTCGATTTGTGGGCAAAGCCCCGACGTAGGTTGATGCTTCCCGGAAGGTCAGAGACCTTCCGCACATCGGAGGGCAAGCCCAAAGCAAGTACATACCTGATCCACTCAAGCTTGGAAAGCAATCGAAAGGCAAGCCTCGTTTCGACTCAATGCAAGGATCTAGTTATGAGCGTTTTCCAGGGCTTGAGACTACGGCAGCTCGTTAACCAGCGTCCGCTTGCCATGCTGGTCAACGTCAACGCGAGTCGAGATCAACGAAGAAAAGTTGTATTGATTTGTACGAGCGGGTAATCGGGAATGTTGGGACAGAGCGATCGCATCGTTGGGTTCACCTTCAGCACTCTCTTCAGCCTCA
>JANLYZ010000095.1:0-3605 GCA_031365905.1 Chloracidobacterium sp.
TTTCGCGAGGGCCGTTATCCTGCGCCGTTGCCGTTCATCGAGGGACAGGAAGCAGCGGGAGTCGTGGTCGCAGTTGGCTCGGATGTAACCACGCTCAGGCTCGGAGATCGGGTGGCTTACACTGGCGCGCTGGGAAGTTATGCGGAGTATGCCGCAGTGCCCGTTGAGCGTCTCGTCAAAATTCCTGATGAACTCGACTTCGAACAAGCGGCAGCGGCAATGCTTCAGGGCATGACTGCTCACTACCTTAGCCACAGCACCTATCCGATAAATAACGGCGACACGGTTTTGATTCACGCGGCGGCAGGTGGTGTTGGTTTGTTGCTGGTGCAGATGGCAAAGCGTCGCGGCGCGCGTGTGATTGCAACCGCGGGTTCGGCGAGTAAAGCAGAACTTGCGCGCGACGCCGGCGCCGATGAAGTGATCATCTACACCGAGCAGGACTTTGAAACTGAAACCGAGCGATTAACTGACGGCGAAGGCGTGCATGCAGTTTATGACGGGGTGGGAAAAGACACGTTTGCAAAAGGTCTCAAGGTTTTGCGTCCGCGCGGTTATCTGGTTCTCTTCGGCGGAGCGAGTGGCGCAGTGGCGCCGTTAGATCTGCTTGAACTAACCAAACACGGATCGCTCTTCGTTACGCGGCCGAGCCTGCAACACTATGTAGCTTCACGTGAAGAACTCGACGAGCGTTCAAACGATGTCTTGCAGATGATTGTGCGCGGTGAGCTGAAGCTGAGGATTCACAAGAAGTATCCGCTGGAGGATGTGCGACAAGCGCATTTAGATCTCGAAGGCCGGAAGACGACGGGGAAGTTGTTGCTGATTCCGTGAGGCGTGGCTTTTACTGAAGTCCGCAAGCGGACGACTGGTAATAGCCCAGCAGTTTACTGCTGGGATCGCAGTCGTAATGAAATTCCGGATTCCGTGAAGCGGACGACTGAGTTACGGCCACTTGACGTTCTCTGGCGCGATGCAAAGAATTCAGTAAGAACCAGAAACTCCCTAACTCCGTCTCGCATTTATTGCTAAAGACAAAGCACGCTAACCTCTATCCGTTCTGCGAACCACATGACGGAAGGGGTGTTATCGTGTCTCACTCATATGTCAGCAATCTCATGCATTGTACGTTCAGTACGAAAGGTCGATATCAGTTTATCGAAGCGGAGTTGCAATCCGAGCTTTGGCGCTATGTCGGAGGCATTGCTAAGGCGAATCGTATGAAGGCCCTGGCCGTTGGCGGAACATCTGATCACCTGCATGCATTGCTGTCTCTTCCGTCAATGATGGCCTTTGCAAAGGCGGTGCAGTTAATCAAAGGCGGATCTTCGAAATGGGTACATGACACATTCCCCAAGTACAGGAAGTTTGAATGGCAGGAAGGATACGGCGCGTTTAGTGTCAGCGCTTCACAGGCGCAGAAGACGATCTCATACATAGAAGGTCAAAAGGAACACCATCACAGGAGAACTTTTCAGGAAGAGTTCCGCGAGCTTCTAGACAGGCATGGGATTGAGTACGACGCACGATACCTATTTGTGTAGGCTTCAGTCGTCCGCTTCACGGACTCGTTCTTCATTCTTTACTTTGATCCCACCGATGAATCGGTGGGCTACTATAAGCCGTCCGCTTCGCGGACTATCGCCGTCTCCTTAGTTCCGGCGGTTTCCGGTAAACCTCAACAAGAAGAAAAACAAGTTGATGAAGTCGAGGTAGAGCGACAGCGCGCCAATTACCGCGTATGAACCCGTGCGCCCATCAGGCAGTGCTATGGCCATCTGCTTCAAGCGCTGCGCGTCCCAGGCCGTGAGACCGGTAAAGACGAGCACGCCGACGACTGAAATTACGAATTGCAGCAATTCGCTGTGCCAGAAGAAACCAACGAACATCGCGATGAGCAGCCCGATCAAACCCATGAAGAAGAATTGGCCAACGCCGGCGAGACTTCGTTTTGTCACAGTTCCGAAAAACGCAGTCGCGCCAAACATGCCGGCGGTGATGATGAAGGTCGAGGTGATCGATGACCCGGTGTAGATCAGCAAGATCACCGAGGAGGTCACGCCCACGAGTGCCGAGTAGATGAGGAAAAGGCCGGCTGCGGTCACGGGCGCAATCTTGTTCACGCGCGCCGAGAGATAGAAGACAACTCCTAACTGCGCGAACAGCAAGACCCAGAACAGTAGCCGCTTAACGATCAGCGTTTCGATTAGCACCGGCGTCGAGGCCACGGCAAAAGCGACGCCGGCTGTAATCAGTAGACCCAAAAACATCCAGCCATAGACTTTGCTCAAGAAAGCGCCGACACGTTCGTCGCGCACGTCAGCCAACTGCGGCGTGGTGGCAGGCGATTGATTCCATGAAGGTTGATTCCAGCTCATTCGTATTTCTCCTGTTTAGTCTAACCCGTCGTTCAATTTTCCCGGATGATTCCTATTATCTCTCTTCTAGATGCTTGACGCATCCTAATGGGGACTAAATAAGAGCGGGGGTAAACCACCCTTGCCAACCTGAGAGGGAACGACCGGTTCAGTCGTCCGCTTCACGGACTCGTTCTTCATTCTTTATTCTGATCCCACCGATAAATCGGTGGGCTATTGTCATTCGTCCGCTTCGCGGACTATTTTCATGCTGACTACTGACCGCCGATTGCTGATTGCTTGTCCGGGTCTTATCATCACTGCCATGCTAAACAAAGAGATTCAATTCGCCAGCCGCCCGGCGGGAATGCCCACGCTCGACAACTTCAAGATCACTGACGCCGAAGTGCCGCAGGTAAACGACGGCGAGGTGTTCGTGCGCACGCTCTACATCTCCGTCGATCCCTATCTGCGTGGACGGATGCGCGAAGGAAAGTCTTACGTGCCGCCGTTTGAAGTTGGACAGGTGATTGTGAGCGGTGTGATTGGCAAAGTTGTCGAATCGCGCGCGCCGGAATTTAAGCAAGGCGATCTTGTTACCGGCATGCTCGGTTGGCGACTTTACAATCTCGCGAAAGCTGCGGAGCTGAGAAAAGTTGATCCGCGCCTCGCTCCGGTCACCACGGCGCTTGGCATTCTCGGTATGCCGGGTCTCACCGCTTACTTTGGCTTGCTCGACATTGGGCAGCCAAAGGAAGGAGAGACTGTGGTCGTCTCCGGCGCGGCCGGCGCGGTGGGCATGACGGTCTGTCAGCTAGCGAAGATCAAAGGCGCGCGTGCGGTTGGGATCGCCGGGAGCGACGAGAAGAACAACTATCTCCGCGATGAACTCGGAGTGGATGCGGTCATAAATTACAAAGCAGCCGACATGAGACAGGCGTTGAAAGCAGCTTGCCCCAAAGGCGTCGATGTATATTTCGACAACGTCGGCGGCGAAGTGTCAGACGCGGTGATGTCTTTGCTCAACCACGGCGCGCGCATCGTTGTCTGCGGTCAAATCTCGCTCTACAATCTCGACAAGCCTGACGTGGGCCCGCGGCCCCAGGCAGCGTTGCTCGTGAATAGCGCCGTCATGCAGGGATTCATCATCACTGACTACGCTGCGAGATTTGCTGAAGGCGTGACGGACCTGGCCCAGTGGCTCGTCGCCGGGAAACTCAAATACGCGGAAACCGTTGTCGAGGGATT
>JANLYZ010000121.1:0-15778 GCA_031365905.1 Chloracidobacterium sp.
GTTCGACATTGATTATCGCCTCGCAAATCCAACACAACATTTTCCGGCGCAGTTACTTGATGTCGAATCGGCGATTCTCTGGGTCAAGAGCCACGCGGCACAATATGGTGTTGACCCTAATCGAATCGCACTCCTCGGTCGCTCGGCAGGCGGACAACTGGCTCTGCTAGCCGCCTATGCCGCAAATGATTCGGGCTCCCGCAATGGTCAGGATACACACGTGCGTGCCGTAATCTCCTTCTACGGTCCGACTGATCTCAGTTGGGACTATGACCATCCCGGACGCCCTGACGTGATCGATACGCGGCAAGTATTGGAAAACTATCTGGGTGGGTCACCCGTTAGCGCCCCGGAAACCTACAGCGCCGCTTCTCCCATTGAACACGCCAATGCCCAGTCGCCGCCTACATTGTTTCTTCACGGCGGACATGACCAGCTAGTCAGGAAGGAGAATGTGGAACGCATCATTCCGAAGTTGACTGCCGCCGGTGTGCCGTACACTTACATCTATCTTCCCTGGGGCAATCACGGCTTTGACTACAACTTCAATGGCTGGAGTTCGCAGATCGTTCAGGTGGAGATCAGCAAATTTTTGGATGCTTACCTGTGATTCTCACCCTTGACGGCTGATTTAAGATTCAGCACCGTCGGTTTACGTCATCCGAGGCGCAGTCTGCTAGTTTCGACTGGCGAAGATCTTAGCGATGCGAGTCTTGTGCAGGGGATTCGAATCTACAACTGCATTAACGAGAAGGCGTCGAGCCAGAAGTGACCAAGGGCGGCACACGGAGCGGCAGGACAAGGCTCGCGGCGCACGCTGATTCGTACCGCTTTCGTGGTCTCCGCGGTCGTGAACTCAGCCGTGTATTCCTGCCAGCCGTTTGTTCCCTCAGGCAAAGTTTTTGAGCGGGCCAGAACAGGTTCCTTGTCATCTGCTGCATCGACCACCGTGACAAAAGGCAGTCCAACCGTGAGCAATTCCTGAGTGCGCGCAGCGAAGGCTAGCCGGTAACGAGTTCCAGGCTTGGCCAAGACCAGTTGTGAGAGGACGGGTGTTGCCGGATCGGATTCTCCGCTCCAATCCATTCGGAGACTGTAGCCGCCGGCTTGAGGCTCCCTGGCGTCCAACAGGACATGGGCTGTCGGTGAGTCGTGAATGATCCATCCGAAGCCCAGGTCGTCGAGGCTGATCAAATCTTCAAATCCACCATTGGCAATGGCGGCGATTCCGTTGGTTCCGTTTCCTGCTGCAGCATTGGACCATACAGCGAAGGCCTCGCCGAAGTTTTTAGAAGCAAGCAAGTCCGAAATCAGGATGCGTCGCTGCTCGCTCGAAACTGAACCGGCGGCGCGAAACTGTGTCACGGCCTCGGTCGGCTTGCCATGTCGAGCGAAGAAACTTGCAAACTCCATGTGCGCCGACGGCGTTTCCGGTCGGAGCGCTTGCACGACTGCGGCCGCATCGCCACCAAGCGCCGCCCAGGCCAGATTGATTGTCTGTGGCCAGAGACGCGCGTCGCTGTTCGCGGCCAGCTTACATTCTGCCAGCGCCTCAGCATTGCGGCCGGCTCTAAAAAGCGTGTTACCGAATTGCCAATGTGGTTTGGCGTAGAAAGGAGCGAGGCGCGTGGACTCCTGGAACGCCGAAAGCGCCCCGGCTGTGTCGTTCGCTTCATCGCGCGCATGACCGAGCGCCAGCCACAGCACGTAGTCATCAGGGCGAAGCGCAGCAGCGCGTTCATACTCGGCAATCGCTGCCGCATGCGCTCCACTGTCAGCAAGAAGCCTGGCGTGGATGTAATGAACTTCGGGATTCGACGAACTCAATTGGGCCGCTTCTCCTGCCAAGGTCACGCGGCTAGTTGGCGATCCATAGTTGGAGAGGAAAGTGGCAAAGCCCTCGCGTCCGCGAATCCAAATTCCCCAGCCGCAGACGATCAGCGCCAAAAGAACACTGAGCGCGCGCAGCGTAAAAAGATTGGCTGGTTGATTTTCGAGAGTCGATTCCTGAGTAGGCAAGAGAAAGTTTTGAGACGCGCGATTCAGCTAACTTACTTCACCGCAAGCCGAAGTCGAAGTTTGAAATTACCGTCAGGCTTAGAGGCACTGACCAGAAGGCGTGGTGCCGCTTGTGTCCGGCGCCCGATCACAGGGAAGTGCAGCCGCAACTGCTGCTATTGCGCCGGCACCGCCGCCGACCCACCAAACAATCGGCGCGACGCAAGTAGGTGAATAGTCTCTTCTCTCATTGGACGGATAACAGGCGTCGGCGCGCTTGCGATCGGGAGGTTCCGGCTGTGTGGCCGTTGTCGAAACTCCGTCAGGTGTATTTATCGTGGCGACAATCGTCTGAGAGATTCTTACCCGCGCACAGCCACGGATCAACGTTACTCTTACGCTGCCTGCGGTGTAGTTGATAACGGCTGTGGTATTGGCCGCTAAATCAACTTGGCCCAATTCGCTTACCGCAGGATTCGCAATGCCCACCGGTAATAGATGAACGGTCGCGGTCTTGCAGTCAGAAGTCTTGATCGTTTGTCCATCGAGAAACGTGGTGCCGGATTCGGTGTCGCGGTCGTCAACAGATATTTGATTTCCCTTATGGACTTCCAGGCGGCCGATCATGGGAACGGCTTTCGTCGCAGCCGACGGTTCCTGTGGAGCCGGTGTCGTCGAACGCGTCTGACTGTAGAAGAGTTGAGAGATTGAAAACACGAGGAGGGGAACAACTATCCTGATGATTTTGTTTTTCATGCTGCCGACTCCTTCATGTTTGAGCCTCTTGGGCTCCCGCGTAATCGCTTCAGCGGGTCGAGTTGCGTCTTCGTGTGACGGCGACTTTACTCCTGAAAAACACTGCGGTCAATGTCAGAACCACGCGCCCCAATGCCCGATCTGAAAGTCAGTCAAGACTGTCTTTAGACTGAACAATAAAGCCCCTAGGGCTGTACCGATCGACGTTGAATCACCGCGATAGCATGGGCCAAATCGGCCCGGGTGAAACTGCCTTGCGGTCGAAAAGCACCGTCGGCTTGCAGTAACCCTTTGGCAACCGCAACGTAAACGTAGCCGCGCAATTCATTGGGAACGCTCAAAGCATCACTGAAAGCCAGGGGAGTGCCAGCTCTTGCTTCTGCCTCAGAACGCAAACCCGCAGCACGCACCAGCGCTACCGCTGCGGACAGCCGGCCTACATTTTCGAACGGTCGGAATTGGCCGCCGCTCGTGGTATCAATGAACAGCGAACCCGTGGGCGAAGCCTGCGCGCTTTCGACGAACAACATAGTCATCGCATCTCGCACATCCGAATAAGACGATTGCCGCGGCAGATATTGTGGCACGCGCGCGTTGCGAACCATAGCTGCTGCCAGGTCTGCTCGGCTTACTCCAAAATCAGATCCGAAGCGCGATCCAAGCGGCCACAGTGTGAACGTGCGCAGGCTTTGATAAACATCATCCTGCAATGCTGGACTGAGAGAACCAATATCATTGAGCCCCGCATAATTGGCGCGACTGACATCCAACACGCCATAAAACTTTTGCGGCGTCGTAAGCGTGCCGCCGGGGTTCTGCACGTTAATGCGATACGAACCGGCCGCAGGTGTTGTTAGCGAAACGATCTCGCGTTGGCCGTTCAAGCCTGGCGAGTTTCGGACGTTGGATTGACCGCGAACGGCACCTGACTGGTCGGAGACGGTCACGGCCAGATCGTTCGGACTCGCAAGCGGTCCCCAGGAAATTTGCACTGACGCTGCAATCGTCCCGGCAGGAATCGTCAAGGTGGTATCTACCGAACCGCCGGGTTGGACCACGCCGGAAAACTGTAACGGCGGACTGTTTACAAACTCCACCTGATCGCGATCAACTGTACCGCGCCAGGTTCCAAGTCGGCGGGAGGGAAACTCAGCTTCGAGCACGGCCGCGTGAACATCCAGCATGCCCGTGCCAACCTCGTAAGCGAAATAAGGAGGCAGCGCCACGGCGGTACGCTGCAGAATGTCTTTTACCTGTGCGGGCGTCAGGCTCGGATTCGCTTCCAACATCAGCGCGATTGCGCCAGAGACCTGAGGCGCTGAGAAGCTCGTACCGTTCGCCGTTGTGTAGTAGGGAAGTTCGGTTGCGCTCAGGCGCTGGGCATCTGAGCCGGCAATTCCTTCGGCGCCCGTCACGTTTGAAATACCAGAACCTCGCAGGCTGACTACACTAACGCCAGGCGCAACCAACGTCGGATGAAACAGCGAATTACCAAAGTCACCGCGCGATGAGAAACTGGCGAGGCGACCTCTGCTGTCGGTGGCGCCGACGCTAACAACCCAGGGCGCCGCGGCGTATGGATTCAAAGTGTGCGCGCCGGGACCAGCATTGCCGGCTGAAAACACCACGCTGACGCCGGCATCAGTCAACATCCTGGAAGCGATGTTTACCGGATCGTTAGTATCGAAAACAGCATTGGTTGAAAAGCTGCAATTGACGACGCGCACGCCCAGGTTGTTGGCATTCGCTAGCAAATAATCGAATCCCTCGAGCACATAGAAAAGGCTCAAGTCTCCCGCGCTCAGCCCGACTAACTTCGCCCCCGGCGCAACTCCGCTGAACTTCCCACCGGACTGGCTTCCGTTGCCCGCGATCACGCCGGCAACAAAAGTACCGTGCCCGTACACCTGATCTGTGTTTGGCAGGCTCTCAGAATTAATTGGATATCTAAAGCCAACGCCGACACTCTGTGTGTCCGCCAGCTTGATGTTCTTACTGACGCGGTTGGAGATATCTCCGTGCGTTCCATCTATCCCGGTATCAATCACCGCGACGGTAATGTTCTTGCCGGTTAGCGGCAGGCCGCGATTAGCGTTTGCGAGTTCTATATCACGCGAGGTGCGCGTTACACCTGTCACCGACCTGACTTCAGGTTCGGACGTCACCATCAGAGTGCGATTTCCATAAAGTGAACGAACGGCGGGCAAGTGGGAGATTGCTTGAATCTGTCTACGCGTTGCCGTGATAGTTAGGACGGGAAGCACTTGATAGCGAGTTCCACCGTAAACGCCGAGGTTCTTTAAGTCTGTCAAATCTGAATCGGTAGGGAGATGGTGGTAGACGACTGCCGCGTTTACGTTGCTATCGTCGGTCATGTTGTTAAGCGCCACTGCCAACTCAGGATCGACGCTTTGCAGGCCGGAGGGAGTTGCAGGAACCGCGCTATGGACCATGCCGTAGGCGTCGCTGGTAAAGATATTGTCCGCGCCCGTCATTACGATGCCATCGGCGCCGGTCATGACGATGCCAGTGACACCGCTTAATCGCAGACCATCGGGAACAACTGAAAAAACTACGCCATCGGCGCCGGTAGCTCTAACGGCATCAGCGCCGGTCATGACGATGCCGTCAGCTCCCGTCATCACAATGCCGTCGGCCCCGGTCATCACAATTCCATCGTTCGCCTGTCGTTGAACGCCGTCGGCCCCGGTCATCACAATTCCATCAGCCCCGGTCATGACGATTCCGTTAGGCAATGTGACGGTCACCGAATCTGCACGATAGGTTGTTCCATCAGCGCCCGTCATGACGATGCCGTCGGCGCCGGTCATCACA
Source organism: Chloracidobacterium sp. (assembly GCA_031365905.1). Taxonomy (GTDB): domain Bacteria; phylum Acidobacteriota; class Blastocatellia; order Pyrinomonadales; family Pyrinomonadaceae; genus PSRF01. Next base: position 5,590 of record JANLYZ010000121.1, read on the forward strand.
ATCCCATCAGCGCCGGTCATCACAATGCCATCGGCGTGAGTCGAATGAACACTATTCGAATAGGCGATACTGTCGGCCCCGGTCATCACGATGCCATCCGCGCCAGTCATGACGATACCGTCCGCCCCGGTCATCACAATTCCATCGGCGTTGCTAAATAGAAATCCGTCGGCTCCGGTCATCACGATGCCGTCGGCGCCAGTCATGACGATGCCATCGGCGCCCGTCATCACTATACCGTTGGTCGGAGTAATGCTGAGGCCGGCCATAACCGGGGACACGAATATTAGCGCCACCATGGCGATGGCGACAGACTGCTTCATCTGGTGAACGCGCGGATTGAAACGAATCCTCTTGCTTAGCAAACCATCACCTCAGTCGGGTCTATCGGCGCAGTAGCTAATTAATGGCGAGGTCAACTGGCATACTCTATAGGCAACAAGCAATTAATACTTACACTCATTTTGAAAATTGAGCGCCGCCTGTTACCCACCGAGCTTCCCAAAGTGTAGGAGCATTGTAGTTTGCCCCCAACCCTCGCAATGTTGCGTTAGTCTTGTAATTTCCAAACGAAGTTATATTGCCAGAAACGCTGCTAGCTTACCAATTGCTGCAACAGTTTACGAGTCTCCGCGCTGGGATCTACGCCCAGTTCGCGCTGCAATAATCTCTTGAGCGTTTCATACTGATCGCGCACGGCGCCACGGTTTCCCACAGCGGCATGAGCTCGCATTAGCATGCAGTGAATGTCTTCACGAAACTGGTCTTCGTGGATAATAAGCTGGGCAAGCTGCATTACGCGCGGCCAGTCGGTCGCGGTTTCCGCCACGCCGGCAAGCGCTTCCAGCAAACGCAGATACTGTTCTCGGTAATAAGTGCGTTGCTCCTCGACCCAGGGTTCGTAGCTTCCTTCCATGAAATCGCCCCGGTAAAGTTTGCGAGCGCTCTCGTAGGCCCGAATGCATTCTTCAAACTGTCGCGCGCGTCGGGCATTTTCACCCTCGCTGAGCAGGCGATCAAACTCCTCAATGTCGATGCGGTAAGAGAACTCGGAATTGAGCTGGTAATCACCGTCGCGGTAAAGAAGAAAATTCTGCTTCAAGGGTTGATTACTGTTCAGAGCCTTGCGTATATGCGAAACCGTAGGATGAAAGTTTTTCTCAACGGCCGAAAAATCAGTTTCACCCCAGAAGGTATCGACAATCGTATCCTTGGAAGCGCGATGATGACGCCTTGAAGTGATGAAACAAAAAATATCGCGAGCTCGGCGCGTGGGCCAAATATCACCGGCCAGCGGCCGAACCGGATCGCGAAAAATCCCGATTGGACCCAACATATTAACCGTTAGGTCGGTGACGGGCTGGGCTGCAAGTTCAATTTTCGAAACCATGGCGGGCGCGATCGCAGGCGCCGGCCGGGGAGTCGCATTAACCTGTCCCTGAAGATCCAACGGCAACAACTCCAGGGCCTCTTCCGTAGAAAAGAGGTCGGGATTGCCGGCAATTTGTCGCTTCAGCCAATACTCATAGTCATACCTGGCTGCGAGATCCACTGCCCGCCGCAAACGCCGAAGCATCTCAGGCTCTTTACCCAAATGAAAATCGCAAACCGCAAGCACGATGCTTGCCTGGGCCTCGTAGTAATAAAGCCCATGCCCATGAAAATATTCCAGCGCTTTCTCGAGCGACTCATAGGCTGGCTGATACTCGCCTCGGGCAGCCATGATGCGGCCTCGCGTCAGGGAAGCAGTAAAAAACAGGAGCTCATCCTTTTCTGCCGGGCGGGCGCTGATCAGCCGATCGATTTGCGCTTGCGCGGAGGCAAAGTCGCCTCCTTGTAAACTTAGCAGTGCGCGCTCCTCGAGCAGTTCAGTGCGACTCAAATCAATTCCCGCTTCATCATAAGCACGCGCGGCGCGTCCGTAGTTTTCAACTGACCTTTCGATCTCGCCACTTTCGCGATAAAGATTCCCGTAAGTCTCAAACGTTTCCGCTTGAACCGCGACCAGGTTGAAAAGTTGGCAACGTTCCAGGGCGTTATCAAGATGCTGCTCGCAGGAAACAAAATCGCCGCGATACAAGTAGCAGCGGGCCATGTTCAAATGGGCGATAGCTTCTTGCGGCATCGGCGCGCGGGATGATCCCTCGCGATCGTTTCGCAACATACGACTTAACCAACGTAAGGCCTCGCCGAAATCCCCGCGCATTCCGGCCGGAGTTCCCAGATTGTGGGCAATCAGTCGAACATAGTATTCATCGTTTCGGTCTTCCGCCGACTGGAGGGCGGATCTAAACTCCAACTCCGCTGCCGTCCATTCACCCATGGCAACGAGACAAAGGCCGCGCGTGTTACCACACTTGGTTCTAACTGCCGAATTGGGCTCACTAAGCAGGATGGCGCGATCGAGGTAGGTAAACGCAAGTTTGTAATCGCCGTCGCGACGTGCCAGCGTAGCCAACGAATGCAAGGCGTCGCCTTCTCCTTCTTTGTCTTGCTGTTCATGAAGGAAGGTTACTGCCCGCCGCAGCATTGAGCGCGCGAATTCATATTCACCTCGCAGCCGCGCAACTTCGGCACGCAGCGCCAGCGCGCGCGGGTGGGATTCAAGCGCCGCCTGGGGCAGGGAGTCTGCCAGCGACGCTAGCGACGAGAGCGCCCCGGAAGAAATCCAGTCGGCGCCTCTTTCGGCAATCACGCTGGAAGCGCCGTCGAAGTCCTCGGCAGCTAGCAGGTGCCTGACGGCCGGCTCCCAGCATTGTCGGCTTAGAAAGTAAGCAGCGCAGCGCTGGTGTTCAGCGGCTACACCCGTCCGTCCGATTTCACTCCGCAGCCGGCGGCGTAGAAAATTCTGGAAGAGCGGATGCAGGCGATATTCTTCGCCTCGACGATCGCTCGCAACACTAAGGAAGACATTGCGACGCACCAGATTAGGCAGGACCCGAGAGCTATTGGAGCCGGGGTAGAGCGCCGTACAAACGTCCAGCTCGATGCGGTCCAACAATGAAACATGCAAGAGCAGCTTTTGCACATCGTCTGCTTCGTCAGAAAAAACTTCCTCGGCGAAGTAGTCAAAAATATCTCGCTCTGATTGCCTTAAGACTTCGATCAGGTCGGGAACTACGGCTTGGCCCTCCCGGCTCGTAATTACATTGCGGTGGGCGACTTGCCTGACAAGTTGCAAAGCCGTAATCCAGCCATGCGTGCGTACGCGATACTCAGCCAATTGTTCTGAAGTAAGTTCCAGATCAAAGACCTTGCGAAAGAGTTCGCGAGTCTCTTCATCGGTAAAGAGCAAATCGGCGCGATCGATATTTGCCAGCGGCGAATGCGTGCGCAGGCGCCCGGCCAGTGGCGGCACCTCTCGCGAAACTATGATGACGTGCAAAACATCCGGCAGATAAGCCAGCAATCGATCAAGCACGGCATGTACTGCGGTGTCTGCTCCCAAGTGGTGGTAGTCGTCCAGCACCAGAATGAGTTGCTGTTCGACTCGTTCCAGGACCTCGTTCAGGAAGACGTCGACGGAGCGTTCCGGGTGTTGGGCAATTTCACCGGTGGCTTCCTGGAGATAAGAGAAGAAAGCCTCGCCAAAGCCCGGCACCTGCTGTTGGATACCGAAAGCCAGGTAGCCAAGAAACACGGAAGGATCAGCATCGGTATGATCCAATTGATACCAAACAAACTGTCTCTTGTGGGTTCGCAGAAAGTCTGCGACCAGAGTGGTTTTCCCTGAGCCGGCATTTGCCGTTACCAACGTCAGTGGGTAGGCGAGGTTCGCGAGCAAACGATCGGTTAGGCGCGCCCTTGATAAAAGTTCCGGCCCAGGTCGCGGTGGCAGCAACTTGGTGCGCAGAAAAAAGCTGGGACGCGCCGCCTCGATGTTCTCGGGAGATACAACCGAAATCGGGGAAGCGTCGTCCGGTCGGTCACGCGGGGTTCTGGGGTTCGCGGGCACCATCAGCTTTTGCGCTCTGGATAGATTGCGAGGCAGATTAGCACGGCCAAAGAGGATCAAGCCACCATCAACCGATGGGGGTAGGTTGTCGCTTGGAGCGTGCTGTAGCTGTAGGACCATAAATCGGGTGCCGGCCTACGTCGTCAAGTGCAGCTAATCTGCAACTGAGCCTTGAAAAGCCTGGCCCGCAGAGAACACGTTGTCGTTCTGGTCGCTGTCAACCTTTTCCCTCGTCCCCCTGCTCGCTAGCCCTGACTCTCGCAGGAACGCAGCAGATTCATCGAGCGTACTGGCCCGGCCGTGCGTGTGATCGAGAGCAATGCTTGCCTCGTCCGCTGAGAGTCCATAACTCTCGAAGAGCGCGATAGCCTCCGGTCTGGTAAACGCGAGCGTCGCTTCGTCAATTACAACCAGTGATTGCTTTGAACGCATTCTCCACAAAGGAGCTGCCGGCAGATTTCGGCTCGTGATTAGTAAGTGCACTTCCGAAGGGAGCAATGGCAGGAACCGACTAAAGAAGGGCACCAGCCATTCGGCGTCAGACACCAGGTGGAGGTCTTCGATCACTATCAAGAGTGGGGCAACCGTTTCGCCCTCCGCCAGTTCGTAAACAAATGCATCCGCCAACCAGGTCATCTCGTCGAGTTCGGTTACCTCTATCAGGGAAATGAGTGACTTTTTTCCAAAGCCAGGCCGGCATTCCTGAATGCTACGGATTAGATAGTTGAAAAAAACTGCGGGAACGGCATCAGGCGCGTCTACTTTGTACCAAGCTACCGGGCGCCTACATTTCTTCGCAAAATCCATCGCCAGAGAAGTCTTACCGGCGCCGGCACGACCGTTGATTATCGTAGAAGTGCCCGTCGCCAAACTTTTTTCCAGCATTCTGAGCAACCGCGTCCTTGAAAGGCGAGGCGTGGTTGCGGGTGGTGTGATCTTGTCGGTGATAAACTCCAGATTTGCCATGGCTAGCTCGTGAGAAGAGTCAATTAGAAACATAGTGGCACGAAGATGATCCTTCCTTGTCTGTTAACTTTCGCCAAAAACCCAACAAAGTCGACATTTCAGTTGGCCCAAGTCGAACAAAATATTTTTATTGCATTCACCTTGAGAAATCCTTGAGTTTTTAAACACGGATAAGCACCAGGCGCACACCTTTGGGGAGGAACGGCGGGGTGGGAAGCACCAGGGGCCGAAGGGATCGAAGAGGATTCAGTAGCTGGATTCTTTGCTGAGATTAGGTTGGAACCGATACCAGAAGAAGCAGGAAAGACGGATTTCAGCGTCCGCTGTCTACTTCAATCACACTTACCCTGCTCGCAAACTTCTTGTAGTTCGTATAGGTAATCAACATCCGCACGTGGATGGTGTGCGATGGAAACACCAGATAATCATCGGCGATAGTGCGCACCGGAAACAGGTGTACGTCATCGATCAACTCGCGCTGGGTTTCAAACAAGGGAAAGCGCTGCTTGTCATCAGGCAACGCACACCCTTTAATCTTGAATATCTTGCCCGTCTTCTCGTCAACCCAAGCGAATCCATAAAATACGCGAGCTTGTGTATCGCGCTCGGCCTTCAAATTCAACGGCGTAATTCTGTAAACTCGCATGCCAATCCCAGCAATGTTATCCACCATAAACGGTTCGATGCGGTAGTGGTCACGGTTTGCCAATTCGAAACCCTTCAACTGGGCGCCGGAAAAATCTTCGAGATATTCCGGACTGAGCTTCAATCGTCGCAGCGTGGATTTTGATGCTGACACGCCGCGCTCGATGCGGCCGCCCGAGTCGTCAAACAATAGATCCGAAATCCGATGGTACTCGCCCGAGACGCGTCCCTTGTTGTCAATAGTTTGAATTAACACGTCACGCCGGAAGGTGTAATTATTCAGTTCGTTGATCGTGTCTGCTTCTCTTTCGAGCATGGTCGGGACGTACGATTCAAACTCTGTTTTCTCAAAGTTTGAGAGCACGCTTTCACTGCGCGCACTTGCGTCGACCGCGGGGGAGACAGTCGGTCTCATTTTGTCTGAAGCGGCGAGCCCGGCACTTGTAGGCGTCATTCTGCTGGTTGTTGGTTGCGATGACAGAGAGGCCAGGCTGTTGATTTCGCTTGCCGTTGGCAACAGCGGTTTTGGAATCAGAATAAAGGGCCATGGACTGGATTCATCTGTAGCCATAAAGTTCAAGATCGAACGTATGGGAGAGGTGCGGGCCTCTTGTTTCCAAGCCGGCTGAAAGTAACTGGCAAAGGCAAACATGGCTGGTCGTGTTTCCACCGCGCTTGGGGCAAACGCCGAGGACGACCCCTTGCTCCAGGTCGCCGTCAATTGCGGAGCTACGAACCCGGTCGGATTTGTAGCCGCTGACAACGCGGAATCTGGCGCATTGGCGAAGCGCTCTGCTCCGTTAGGCACCGTCGCCTTAAGATAAGGAGCAACGATGTTGTCGTCGCTCTCATGACTCTTTGCGTCCGCCAGCACTACCGCCTCATCAGCGATGACGGTATTGTTCGCAAACGACGTCTCCACATCATTAGCAGCGAGTGGTGGCGCGCTGTGCAAATACCCGCTCGCAACTTGTGAGATATCGCCGGCGGTTGGGTGATTAGAAATCCTCGCGCTTCCTTTTCCGATTTTGATTCCCATCAGCGACTGTTGAACGAAATAATTCATTACCGTGGCGCCGCTGCGACAGTTGGGACAATCACGCAGTCCGAAGCCGTGGCCAAGTTCATGAAGCATCGTCTTCTTGAGCGCGTCGCGCTTATGGATTGCACCATTGATCAAGATGATCCCCTGTTGCAAATAATTGTCCGGGCCCGCGGTTGCCATAATCCTTCCCGCGTGTCCCGGGTCCATGGAATTATCGCGCTTGACTACGAGTTGAAATCTGGCAGGTTGTGTGTCTCTCTCGACCTCGCCGATTTCGTTCAAAACTATTTCCGCTTGGGTAAGCGCCAGCGCCTTTTGCCACAGAGTAACTGCCTGGTGAAATGCAGAACGTTCGGACTCGGTAAAATCCCCGCGCGCGTAAGTGAGATTGAGAGTGCTATGTGGTGACCATCTTACGGGCGCGAGCGAGGCACACTCCTGGTTGATGACAGTATTCTTGTCGTCCGCGTCAAACGGTTTAGACCGACGTGAAGTCTCTTTGCTGCGAGGGGTGCTGGAGTCGGAATCAGTGGCGCCGCTGGCGGGCCAGCCGTAACTCGTCAGCAGTAAGAGAACCAGGCCAATAGACAGCCTCGCTCTCAAGTAGGCCGAGCGCCCGCAGACCATGAAGCATTTATTGTTAGACATCTCAGATAGGCCGGAATCGGTTCTGCGCAGACGATGATCGATAAAACCCGAGCGGGTTTTCGGGGGGCGACACAGTCTTGAAGGTTTGGAAAAGCCTGTGAGGTAAAGAGTCTGGGGCCAGACTCCCAACACAATTTGAACCTGGATTAGTCAACAACCAACTGGCCGTTGAACCAGATGTATAGTACCAAACAAGATTTAACCCTGCAACGTGGAATTCCTGATGCGGTTTTTGTTAGGGAATTGGCTGAGGGGCTTGGAGCACCGTCGCAGGTTTTCGGATTTCGAGCCGCTATTTGGTAGGAACTGAGGGCTCGTGGTTTTTGGGGGGCAAATCAACGGTGGCGATTACGACGAGGACGATAAGCAGGACTGCGTTAACAGTAATGTGCAACCCAAAGTCAACGAAGCTATGCACGGAGACTCCTACAATTCCAACGAGGGCTGCGAAGCTCGCCGCGCGCCGAAAACTATCGGTGGTACGCAGCTGTCGCCTCGCTGCTTTCGCAAATACAACGATGAACCATGCACCGAGCAGCAGGCCTATCAAGCCGCCGCTCGCGAGCAGTTCGAGATAATCATTGTGAGCCCTCTGCGGTGTGAACTCGCCTGACGCGTCGTGATATTGCGGGATCGCTGTCCAGTAACCCGCCATTCCCACGCCCGCAATCGGATGCGCCTTGATCAGTTGCCAAGTGGACTTCCATATCTCGATTCTGCGCTCTCCCCAGCGTGCATTCACTTCGCGCGTGCCGACTTCTCCGGGAATCGCTTCCAGCCTGGCCATGAGCGGGTCGCCTCCGACCCAAACAATGCCGACGCTCACGGTCACGACTAAGGAGAGAATGAGGAGAGCTCGCAGGATGAAAGATCCGAAAACACGTTCGACCGATCTGCTGACGCCGCTCGCTGGCTTACGACTTTCGCGGATCGGACGCAGCGAGGGAAAGAGCAAGGCGATCAAGATGAATTGACAGAGCATGGTCAATACCCCGCCGCGCGACGTCGATAAGACAAGCGACATTCCCATCATCAAGGCCGCACCGAGGTACAACGGCAAACGATCGCGGCGCACACTGCCCGTCGCACATAAACCCAGTGTCAGACCGAGCGCCATTTCCATTAGGAATGCGAAGTGATTGTTGTTGATAAACTGACCGTAGCCGAAACCCGGTCTAAGGTAGGGCAGGACAAAGCCGAGATCGTGCTGCATGGTTTTCCGCAGCAGACCAAACACAGCGCTGGCGACCGCGACGCTGATGACAAGAAAGATCAGTGCACGCAAACGGCTGGAGTTCCTCGTGTATCGCGTCAGCATGGCGCCAACCAAGATCAGCGCAAGCATACGGGACACCCAAAGTCGCGTCTCATGTGGGTCAGCGCTCAACGTGTGCCAAACGGTAGCTCCTGACATCAACGGCGGCCCGTTAGTCGCGAACGGAATCGTTTGCAAAAGTCCGAAGAGGGCGAGGGCAACGAGCGGAAGAAAGATTCGATAGGCTGAGAACGAGTGGGAGGTGCTCATGAACCCGTCGATCAGCCAGAGCGCAGCGAGAACGAACACTGCACACTCAAACAGCGCTTGCCACCACGGCTCAACGGTTCCATATGGAACCGCGACGAGCGCGATGACCGCAAGCAGTGCGGCAAAGATTGTGCGATTCAAGCGGCCCGGTGAATTTGGGCGCGCTTTGCCTCTGCCGCTCGATCTGGAAACGTCGGATAACTCTGCTTGCTCTTCAGGAGTATTCATAAGCACTCCACGGATCGAATCAACCGGGGTGAGATTTCCCGCCTTCGCGGGCCTTGATTCGGAATTACGCAGGCGGCAGACCGCACTATCTTACGCGTGAGGTTGCATTGACGGTCAAGAGTCTAAGTTTGTAAATGGTCATGAGGTAGCGGCTCAGAAAACGGTCACGAGATTCGCTTCAGCACGCTTGCGATCAGCTTCTTCGATTTCTCGATTTTTGTTTTCACATCGTCTGGGCCGCCGAGGCTTATCCTCACCATCTTGTCCTTCTTCAGGGCGTAGACGGCTCCAGCCTTGCTGTTTCCGGTCCAGAATGCTTCTTCGCCAATGCCCGGAACGGGTAAGGGTTTGCCGGACTCCTTCTCTTCGTCGTCTCCGCCTTCAGCTTTTTCCCCGAAAGATTTTTCCCAGTAATCTTTTACCGCCTTAGGGTTACCATTTTTCGGGTCGGCTTGTATCACCTCAAGGTGCACCGACAGGTTCTTCGAACCGTCGGCGGAGGTAACCGTGTAATAGCATTGCGAAATGGCGAGGGCACCGCTGGTCTGGCTACTTGGTACGGTCGATTGCACCGGCGCTCCCTGAACTGATGCGATGTCTGCCCTATCAATCAGGGCGCAGGCATCCACAAATCCCGGGCCTGATGCCGGGCTTGGCGCCGGTTGCGAATTCGCAGCGAGGTTCACATTCGTCGCACTTGCCGGCGCGGAAGTTTTTGTATCGGCAGATTTAGTTTCGCAGCCGCAAACGCCCAGGACCAGGCAAGAGATTAGAACAGTAGTACGACATAGAATCATCGAAGCGCCTCCCGATTCATTTTGATTTCCAAGTATAACAGTGCCGGCTCTCATTCAAGCCTGCAATTCCGACACACAAACCCGCGACATCCCCCGGTGGCTACTGCTTACCGCCGGAGGATGCTCGTTAGTAGTTCAGTTATGACTACGGCGCCGGGCAGCCGTAGGCTTCAAGTTCGACGATGCGACTGTAGTTGTTCCGCGAGTTGTTAACTACGACACGAATCTTCGTCGTCGTTACCGCGGTAAACGTAAACTGTCGCCACGCCTTGTCATTCCCGGTGACGCTGCCGTTCGGAACCGTGACCCAGGCTGAGCCGTTCCAGTACTGCACGTCGAAGTCGAGAATGCCTTCGCCAGTTGCCGGCGTTGTTAGATCT
>JANLYZ010000128.1:0-6131 GCA_031365905.1 Chloracidobacterium sp.
GCGGCAATGGCCTCGCGAATCAGCGACGTCTTGTCTTCGTTGACGATGTAATCTCGAATCAAGGCGGTTGCGACCATCACTTCAACAGCCGGCACGCGGCCCGCGCCTTTGGCAGCGCGAACCAATCGCATTGAAACCACCGCTTTAAGAATCCCGGCGAGCTGGATGCGCACGGATTTTTGCTGGTGAGCCGGAAACGACGACACGATGCGCATCACCGTCTCGGTAGCATCGAGCGTGTGCAGGGTGGATAAAACAAGGTGGCCAGTTTCGGCTGCCGTTAACGCAGTTTCGATTGTTTCCTTGTCGCGCATTTCGCCGACGAGGATCACGTCCGGGTCCTGTCTGAGCGCACCGCGCAACGCTTCTGCAAATGATCGGGTATCAACGTCAACTTCACGTTGCGTCACGAAGGCGAGCTTGTCTTTATGCAGAAACTCGATCGGATCTTCGATGGTAACAATGTGTCCGCTGCGTCTCGCATTGATGCGATCGATCATCGTGGCCAGCGTGGTTGACTTGCCTGATCCGGTTGACCCGGTCACCAAAATCAAACCGCGCCGTTCTTCAGTGATGCGATCGATTACCGGCGGCAATCCCAACTCCGCGGAGTTTCTTGTTTTGTCAGGAATGACGCGCAGCACAACGCTGACGGTACCGCGCTGTTGAAAGATGTTCGCGCGAAATCTACCCAGCCCGGGGACGCCATAACCAATGTCAACTTCGGAGACTTCTTTGAAGCGCTGCTTCTGCCGATTCGACATCATGGCGAAGGCCATGTCGAGCGTGTCATCCTGCTTCAGCCGGGGGGCATCCGCGACTGAGTGCAGTTCACCGGCGATGCGCATGACCGGGAACGCGCCGACTTTGAGATGGAGGTCGGAGGCGCCGTGACTGCAGGCAACTCGTAACAGATCGTCAATTTTAATGGGCATTGCGGGAGCAGACCTTTCGTAGCTTTGGAAATCCGGGCTAGCTTGAGTTTGTTGATTTTCGCGCTGTAAAGGGGGCGCCTGTTTGAAGCCTTGCTTGAACTTTGCGGGGCGCATCAGCCAGGAACGTGGCCGGATGACGCTGAACCGAATATAGCGTGACGGCACGAGCAACGTCAACGTTTATCACTTTATCCGCCAATAATCGGGGATTCTTGCAATCCCTCCAAACAAAAACAGCGAGCAAGTTACCTCGCTCGCTGCCGAAATTTGTAGGGGCAGGGCTGGTCCCTGCCCGTCTGCGACTGACCAGAAGCGGATAGGGACAAGCCCGGCCCTTACAGATCTCATCACGAAATCGCGTGAGATCTAGTCGTTCGCGTTAGCTGCTGTTTGAAACTTCAAAGCCGGCTCGGCAGGTTGATTTCTGACGCTCGCGTTCGTTGCTGATTCCGGTTGTGAGCCGTTGCTGCCTGGTTGCGCACTCTGCGCGGCGGTCACATAGGTGAGCCAGTCGCCCGGCGCTTTTCGTTCGCCTTTAGTAATCTCGAAAAACGCCTTCTGAATTTTTTCAGTTATCGGGCCACGACCGCCCGCGCCAACCGTGATGCGATCGACGGAACGAATCGGAGTGATCTCAGCGGCGGTGCCGGAGAAGAATAGTTCATCAGCCACATAAAGGGCGGCGCGTTGAATGCTTCGTTCCTTCACGGTGATGTCCAGCTCCTGGCAAATTTGAATCACGCTATCGCGCGTAATGCCCGCCAGAATTGAAGAAGAAAGGGGCGGCGTCAGCACCGTGCCGTTCATCACGGTAAAAATATTTTCGCCCGAGCCTTCCGAAACGTAGCCACGATCGTCGAGCGCGATGCCTTCGGCAAAACCATTCGTCAGCGCTTCCATCTTGATGAGCTGCGAGTTCATGTAATTCGCGCCGCTCTTGGCCATCGCCGGCATCGAGTTTGGCGTCAACCGGTTCCACGTCGAAACACAAACATCAACGCCCTTTTCAATCGCCTCGTCGCCGAGATACTTGCCCCAGTCCCAGGCGCCGATGTAGCAGGCCAGCGGATTGGGAAAAGGATTGACGCCGAAGGCAGGCCGTGCTTCGTCGAGACTCCGGAAAAGAATGGGGCGGATGTAGCACTGGTCCAAGCCGCTGCGTGCAACTAACTCGACCGCGGCGGCGCACAACTGATCCAAATTCCAAGTGTGATCCATGCGATAGATCTTCGCTGAATTCAGAAACCGCTGCATGTGTTCTTTCAAACGGAAGACTGCCGGACCCTGCTTGGTCGCGTAACAACGGATGCCCTCAAAAATGCTCGAGCCATAATGAAGAACGTGGGACATCACGTGCACGCGCGCGTCATTCCAGGCAATGAATTCGCCATCGTGCCAAACAACGTCGCAAATACGTGGCGTGGGCACATTTTTCATTTTGTCTTCGCTTGAGAACATGGGTTCTTACTCCTTTAGATCAATTTCGGGAAACTGGACAGCGAGGAAAACGCTAACTTTAAGGCGCGCGGAAAACGGGTTCGTGAAAACTATTCTACAGGAAGACCGGTTCCTTTCGGAAAGCTCGGGGCGGCGCGACCAAAACGGTTATCGGGAACGCGGGCACGATACATTAAGCCTACTTTGCTTGGCAAGGCCATACTTGACGATGCTTGATTCAATGAGGTCGGCACAGGTAACATCAAAAATGCTTCCGCAAGTAGCAAAGACGGTTAATTCGTCTCGCTTTCCGATGAAGCGCGATTGGTTTCCCGCGCCTGGTCCGATCCAGGCGTTATTTGTTCACCCGCTTCGTTACCTGATTCTAGCGGGACTGATCTTACTTTCTGTTCTTATTACCAACTGCCGCATGATTGAAAAAACTGAAACTCCCACACCTGCAACCCAGCCAAATAAAAACACGAACGACGCCAGCGCAGTTCACCACCGCGCGATTGCCATCGACATGCACGCCGACACGCCACAGCGATTGCTCGACGAACACGTAGATCTGGCCCAACGGCTGCCCGACGGCCACTTCGATTCCGTGCGGGCGCGCGAAGGTGGACTCGACGCGCAGTTCTTTTCGATCTGGGTCGAGCCGCAACTATTTGGCGGTGGCGGTCCGACCGCGATGAAGCGTGCTGACGATCAAATTGCCGCCGTGCGCGCACTGGCCGAACGACATCCTGAGACCTGGCAGTTCGCGACCACGGCTGCCGACATCCGCCGCATCGCGTCAGAAGAAAAACTAGCTGCGTTAACAGGACTTGAGGGCGGCTACGCGATCGATGAAAAGATCGAAAACGTCGAGCGCTATTACAAGCTTGGCGTGCGTTACATGTCGCCGGCCTGGACGGAGAGCCTGAGTTGGGCCGGCTCGTCTGGTGACGAAGCGGGCAAGATGCGCGGCTTGAATGATTTTGGTCGCTCGGTAGTTCGTGAGATGAACCGGCTCGGCATGATGGTCGACGTTTCCCACGTTTCCGACAAAACCTTCTGGGACATCGTCAACACTTCAATCAAACCCGTGATCGCCACACACTCCGGCTGCCGCGCCATCGCGAACGTGCCGCGGAATCTCACCGACGAAATGATTCAGGCGATCGCGAAGACCGGCGGCGTCGTAAACGTTATCTTTTATCCGGAACATCTCGAGCCAGGCTGGAGCGAAAAAAAAGCGAAAGTCGACGCGGAGATCGCGGACGATGTACGTCACGCCTCCGACGCGGAGCCGGGCGATGTTGCTCATAAAAAACTGGCGCGCGATCGCGTGCGCCGCGAGGAGTTTGCGAAACGGTTGCCGGCGGTGATGGTTTCGCGCCTCGTTGACCATATCGATCACGTTGTGAAGCTCGTTGGCGTGGATCACGTCGGAATTGGATCGGACTTTGACGGCGTGCAGTCAACGCTCAGCGATCTCGCCGACGTCTCCCAACTGCCGAACCTGACGCGTGAGTTGCTGCGGCGCGGGTATTCCGAAAGCGATGTCGACAAAATTCTCGGCGGCAACATGCTGCGCGTGATGGAAGCGAACGGAGATTAGTTATGGGGGCAGGGCTTTTCCCAGTCCGAGTCAACTCATGAATAGTAGGGGAACGGCATGCCGTGCCCCTGCCTACGCAAGATGATATGCAGGAAAAAACACAGAAGCGGCCACGCATTGGTTTCCACGCCCCAATCAAAGGCGGCCTTCACGAAGCGCTGATCGTGGCCAGGGATACGGGCTGCGATACGGTACAAATCTTCTCGCGTAATCCTCGTGGCTGGATGGCCAAGCCGCTTTCTGTAGCAGACGTTACGCTGTTCAAGAAAACACGGCGGCTAACACGAATCAATCCGGTCGTCATCCACTGCAACTATCTCGTGAACCTCGCCGCCGCGGATGAACTGATGCTTGAGAAGTCGCGCGCGTCGTTTCGCGAAGAAGTTGAGCGGGCAATCTTGTTGGGTGTCGATTATCTTGTCGTGCATCCAGGCAGCGCCCGTGGCTCGTGTGAAGCCGACGGCATTCGCACCTGCGCGGAAAGTATTAAGTTCGCTTGTCGCCGCTTGAAACTTCGCACGCTGCGCATTCTTTTGGAAAACACGGCGGGGCAGGGTGAATGCATTGGCCATCGGTTCGAACACCTACGCGCGATCATGGCTGCATGCCCTAAGATTCCGCTGGGCGTTTGCTTCGATACCGCGCACGCCTTCACCGCCGGCTATGACATTCGCGAGGAAGATGGTCTGGAAGCCTTAATCGATAGACTTAAAAGCACTGTGGGAACGAAGAATGTTCGCGCCATTCACTTCAACGACTCGCGCGCCGCCTACAATTCGCGCGTCGATCGCCACTGGCACATCGGCGAAGGCCACATCGGCGCCGACGCGCTGCGCCGCGTGGCCCAACATCCCCGCCTCGCGCACGCTGCCTTCATTCTCGAAACGCCCTACGACGATCCGCGCGCGGACTTGAAAAACTTGAAAATGCTGCGCTCGTTCGTGGATACTAGCTCGCGTAATACCGCTGCACCCGCTTAATAAACCGCTAAATTAGTTTCCGACCGCTGGGGATTTCACCCTTTCGTCGCAGTTCGTTGACTGTCACGACAATTTGTAACTACACTTCTTATGCGGTTCGAGTGGAATGAAGCCAAGCGCCGATCGAATATCCGGCGGCACCGATTTGACTTTATTGGAGTTGAAAAGGTGTTCGCCAGTGAAACCGTGACGGTTCGGGATGATCGATTTGATTATGGGGAGGTTCGCTTCTTAACTTTTGGCGTTCTCAATGGACGAGTGGTGACAGTTACTCACACAGAAACAGACGAAGTCACTCGAATAATATCTGTCAGGAAGGCATCGAAAAATGAAGAAGAAATCTACTTCAAGCGACTCAGGAACTGGTGAGACCGACTGGAAACGCATAGATGCGATGAAGGACGAGGATATAGATTTCTCGGACAGTCCAGAGGCAACTCCAGAGATGTTTGCGCGGGGAGTTGTACGGCGAAATTTCAAGGTCCTGCCGCGCAAGAAGCAGTTTCCGCTGCTTTTAGATAGTGAAGTTTTTTGGTGGTATCAGAAGCAAGGGCCGGGATACCAGGCGCGAATTAATTCTGTGTTGCGTGCGTACATGGAGGAGCAACAACGGTCGACATCTTGATTAGACCCAGACATGAACGAGACTCCTCGATAGAACGCTGGACAGTCTCCTGCATCTTCAATAGAATAAATTTCATGACGACAGTTCGACCCAAGCCACTTGCTAAACTCCTCCTAACGGTGCCGCTTCTGCGACGCGCATTCTGACGCGCGGTTGAGCGGAGCGGCTAACCCTAATCAACAATTCGTAACGCAAACTGTCAGTTTGCGAACTCGGCATGATTGCGAGATCAGGTTTGATCCAAGGTTCGCGCACTGAAGCCGTCGCAAACTAACAGTTTGCGCTACAACCGGGATCGCAAGCAGGCAGTTTGCGTTACCAATAATTCGTGTTAAGTGTAGACCTGCGTTAGGAAAAACAATCATGGACGAAAAATATTTCCCAGAACAAATAGAAAAGAAGTGGCAGCAACATTGGACTGAGACGAAGGCGTTTGAAGTCACTGAAGATGACCCGCGTCCGAAGTTTTATTGTCTCGAGATGTTGCCTTACCCCTCGGGCTTCCTGCACATGGGCCACGTGCGCAACTACGCGATCGGCGATGCGCT
>JANLYZ010000153.1:0-4967 GCA_031365905.1 Chloracidobacterium sp.
AAGTGATCTCAGCGCGCGATCTTCCCAAGCCCGCGGGCCGAGCGCCCACGGCAAAGGAACTCAGCATGGCAAAGCAGCTAGTGTCGCTGCTGGAGGAAGATGAGTTTAAGCCGTCGGACTACAAAGACGAATATCGCGAACGCGTCATGGAGTTCATCGAGAAAAAAGCGAAGGGCAAAGCGCCGCGGCTGCAGGCAGTGAAGACAAAACGCAAGACTACGTCGCTCGATAGCGTGCTCGCGAAGAGTTTGCAGTCACTGAGAAAGGAGAAACGCGCTGCCTAAACGAACCACCAAACAGGTAAGCGATGAATTAAACGGCGAGCAGGCTGGACCGCGCCCTTTCTGGTCGGGCACGCTTACGTTCGGCCTGGTTAGCGTTCCGGTAAATCTTTTTCCGGCGAACAAGAGCAATCGTGCGCCGCTACGTATGTTGAGTCCGGAAGGCGAACCGCTCGCGCGCAAATACTCCGACGAGAAAACGGAGCGTGTTCTTGACGCCGATCAAATGGTCCGTGGCTACGAAATTGAAAAAGGCAAATACGTCGTTGTCACCGACGAAGAATTAGAGCGGCTCGCGCCGGAGAAAACTCGCGACATCGATCTCAAACGATTCGTTCCCGCCGATACCATCCCTCCGGTTTATTTCGAGCGCGGCTATTTTCTTACGCCCTCGTCAGGTTCCGAAAAAGCCTACACGCTATTGGCCGAGACGATGGAAAAAGGCGACAAGGCAGGCCTGGCAACCTTCGTGATGAGGGGCAAGGAATATCTAATCGGCATTTTCGCGGAACACGGAATCCTGCGGGCAGAGACGATGCGCTTCGCGGATGAATTGCGTTCTCCGGCCGAGATTGGTTTGCCGAAGAAAAAGAAAGCGCCGCCGGCAACGGTGCGCAAGTTTGAAAAGCTAATCAGCAGCAAGTCGAAAAAACAGTTATCGCCGCGCAAGCTTGAAGACGAGCAAACTCAGCAGCTGCTCAAACTCGTGAAGAAGAAGAGCGCGCAGCGAAAAAACGTTGTCGAAGTTGAGACTGCTGAGCGCGACGAAGGAAAGGTTGTCGATCTCGTAGCGATACTGAGAAAGAGCCTGGCGGGAAAGTGAGAGCGTTGATCTCGACTTACTGCAGCGCCGACAGCACCAGGCAGCGTGCGTGCAACTGCGAATCCGGCGAGAGTGTTTGGGGATTAATGAACAACGCGAACTGAGAAGGGGCTGCTCCCGAAAACCGAGAGGCCGGGTTTTGGCCCGGCCTCAATTCGGTGGCGCGAGACTTTCAGCCTCGGCGGGTTACTGTCCTCACCCCAGCAACCCATCGCCATTGACCCGCATTTTTATCCAAAAATCAGGATTCGTCAATGCAAACTAATCAGACGAGGACAGGGAAATCGCGGAATACTCATGGACAGGACGAAACCTTAAGTATTGCGCGCATGAAATCCTGCCTTAATCAACAGCTTTCGATGCGGTCAAAACCCTTATGAGACCTCAACTCTTGCACCCTCTGGGGTGCTATTAATCGCGCGCTGGAGCGGGTGGTCTGCGCTGCGCTGCAACCACCGGTACTTTCTTTCAGCCCTACGGGCTGCTCTTCCTGACTACAGCCTGCTGCTGAGTTGCATCAAGCGCGGTTCCGATTTGTGATTGAAGTTAAGCAGGGAATTGAGGACCTCGCCGGGCACGGCAAAGCTGAGTTCATCGGTACTGTCGATGTGCAGCGCCGCGACGGCGACTACTTCACCTTTGTCATTGACTATCGGCGAGCCACTGTTGCCGTGACGAACTTCGGCGGTGATGCGCAGGTATTCGCCCGCGCCCTGGATGTACCAGAGATTGTTCGTGACGCCGCTCGAGACTTTCCAAGAAGCATTATCCAACGCGCTAATCAAGGTCACCCGTTCACCTTCCGACGCGACGTTTGCGGCGAGCGACAGCGGATAGACGTTTGCCGGCGCGCTCGTTTGCAGCAGCGCGAGATCGTTGCTTTCGTTAACAGCCACAATGCCCGCGATCGAATAACTTTGGCCGTCGAAGGTTCGGATCGTGGCGCGGCTCGCGCCCTTGAGCACATGGATATTGGTGACGAGCCGATTCGCTTGTACAAAGAAACCGCCGCCTAACAAGAGCGGTTTGTTATCTGCGTCGAACGTCGCGATGCTGACTACGCCGCGCTTGACCTGGTCGATTGTTTTTGCGGACGGCGCGGCACGCACGGTCGTGTGGGCGATAAATAATGGGAGGAGCACTGAAGCAAAAGAGAGGAAAAACTTTCTGGGGCTCGATTTCATTAACACACTAATCCCGGCAACGCGCGCGCACGTCCGCGCATTCAACTTCGAATTATTTAACTTGAGATATTAAGCAGACGCCGAATCGGACGCTCGTTCCAGAAGGGCAGGAGCAGGAGGCAGGAGCAGGCGGCAGCCTGAAGGGCTGCAATAAAGTAGCCGGTGGTCGAAGCGAAGCGCAGACCACCGGATCATCGCAGTAAATGATTCGCACCTCGAAGAGGTGCAAGAGTGAAGCGCCGAATCTTGCACCCCGCCGGGGTGCGGTCCATTACATCGCTGATCCGGTGGTCTACGCTTCGCTTCGACCACCGGCTACCATCTTTGCAGCCTTCCAGGCTGCACTCTTGTGAACGCCGGGTCGGCAATCAGTAACCGCCGCCCAGTGTTCCTCGCCCACACAAACACAACACGACCCTGGAAGAATCGATCGCTCGACGCTTCCGGGTCGTGTTCGTTAATTCGACAGGAGAGTCAGCGACTCCCGCTGGCCGGCGGTTCTGTTCCAGTTTAGAAGATAAACTTCAACGCCAGTTGCACGTTGCGGCGTTCGACGTTTCCGTTTGGCGTGATGCCTTTAACGGCGCCAACGAAGCCGCTCGTTACATCCTGTGTTCCCGGTGCGATGTAAAGGTTAGCGTGGTTAAGTGCATTGAACATCTCCGCGCGAAGCTGCAGCGAGTAGCGCTCAGTTAACTTCACGTTTCTGCTTAAGCCTGCGTCGAGGTTCCAAATACCAGGACCACGAAACTGGTTACGCCGCGTCATGTTTGCCGGATACGGACCAAAATCGGAACAGCCGCCGCACACGGCATTGCCAAACGCTCCGACTGGTTGACCGGTCAGGTCAATGTAGTTGAAGAAGTTGGCGTTGCCAGTGGGCGTGACGTGGACACTGAGTGGCCCGTTTGCAACCAATCTCGGAGCCGAGAAATTGGCGTTGGTTCCGTCAAAGATGGTGAATGGCGTGCCGGTGCGCGCGCTGAAAATTCCCGTGACCGACCAGCCGTCAAGCAAAGCCTTCGTGGCACCGCGCGTGCTCTTCGCGAAGGGAATCTGCCAAATGAGACTGCCTACAAACCGATGCCTGACGTCGAAATCCGCCGGGCCGTAGTCGAAACTCGGATTGTATGGATTCGTAAGTCCGAGGTTGTTATTGAACGCGCCTTCACTGAAGGTCGAACTTAGATTGTCATTCGCTTTCGCGAAGGTGTAATGCAGTGTGAACTGCATTCCCGTGTTGCGGAAGTTGTTTCCGTCAAGGCCCACAATCAAAGCGTTGTAGCGCGAATAGCCGTCATTGCCGCGCGTGTTGATATTTGAGTACTGGTTGTTGAGCCGCGAATTGGGATTTGCGTCACCAAGATAGAAAGCTCCCGATCCCGTTATATTCGAAGGTGAGATCGAGTAGAGCTTTTGACCGCGCGAACCCGAATACTCAACTGACAAGACACTGCCACTGCTGATCTCGCGTTGGAAGGCGAAACTATAGAAGTGTGCATACGCGTTGACGATGTCTTGGCGCACATGACGCAGGCTGGTTGCCGGCAGCCTCTTGGTGGGCGGCGTTGTGCCGGCCAAAGGTCCCGCATTGTTATTCGTGATCTGTAGATTGGTTACGTCTACATTGTTGAAGAGCGACAACACCGCGTAGTTCGGTGGATTCTGAATCACGTTGAACGTGACGTTGCCGAAGTTGCGCTCGTAAGCTAAACCATAGCCACCACGGATGCTGGTTTTGCCGTCACCAAAGACGTCCCAGGCGAAACCAATGCGCGGCGCGAAGTTATTTTTGTCAGGCTTCCACAGTCCACCCACCGGACTATTTTTCGCGATCTGAGCACTGCCATTGCGGATGCGTTCCTGAAGCGTCGCACCCGAGCCAAAGTAGAAGTTGGAATCCAGATTCTGATTCTTGTTGTGTTGTACACCGTAGTATTCGTAACGCACGCCAAGATTCAGCACCAGGTTTGATCTGGCGTGGAAAGAATCGTTCACGTAAGCGGCCCACTCGTTGTAGCGATTGCTGCGGGTGAAGTCTGGTGGGGCAACCGGCAGGTTCACACTCTGCCCGGGAAATTTTCCTTGCGGGAAGACCGCGGCCTGAAACTGATTGATGTTGCCGTTGACGAAATTGCCCAGCGCCTGCGCGTAGTTGCCTTGAGTGCCGAGGCTCTCGACGGCATTCTGATAAGCGCCGAACGTGTTGGTGTTCTGGATGTAAATATACTGGCCACCGATCTTGAGTTGATGACCGCCAAGCGTGTAGCTCAAGTCTTCATACACCTGTCCCAGGTTCTGCGGTCCACCAAAGCCCGCCGGAGAATTTGCCGCGTTGTATGGCCAGTAGCCGGGCATCGCGATGGCATTGCCGCCAATCGTTCCGGTAGCGCCGGGGAACAAGAAGAGACCCGGTCCCACGGGATTGGCGCCGTAAGGCTGACTATTGTTCAGGCGATTGAACGCAAGCTTGCTTTCCGCAATCAGACGCGGGGAAAACGTGTGCGTCATTGAAACGAGAAAGTTGTTGTTAAGAACAGTAGCCGGCGTGTCGAACCCGGTGTACGGGCTAAACGCCGTTGTGCCATTGAAGAAGATTTTGCTCTCACGGGCGTAACGGCCGTAGAGCAGAGTCTTGCTGCTCAGATTGAAGTCGACTCGAGCGGCCGTCGAGTAGGT
>JANLYZ010000157.1:0-5080 GCA_031365905.1 Chloracidobacterium sp.
GCGTTCGATCCGCCGGAGCTTGCTAACGTAGCGACGCAACTGCCGCGAAGGCGTCGCATGGCGACTCTCTTTCAGGACTTCTTCTTCTGCGGCAAAGCCAAGTTGTTCGACTGCGGCATTGTGATCGCCAATCGAATAATACAGAGCGCCTAGCGCGAAGCGGCTCAACGGCGGCGCATCCGGCATTGACCTGACGACCCTTTCGCCAGTTTTTATGACCTCGGCAAGTTCAAAGTGATAACGGCTCTTGTCGCCTTCAACTAGTATTTGGTTGACCGCGACATAGAAACCGAAAATCACTTTCGTCTTACGTTTCGCGCGAATCTTGAAAGCAAGGAGGACCAGCAGACCTAACGCTACCAGCGCGATCAGAATGATCGGAGTCTTGCGCCCGACTTCAAACGCGGCTATAGCGCACGCGACGACGATCGCCACCCCGCCAATCCTTATCGTCCATCTTCTTTGCGTAGCAGTCATACTGAAGTCCCGAAGGGACCAAATGTTTATGGCAGTTCTGACCTTGCCGTTAATCCGATAAACATCTCGGCGCTTTGCTGTCCCGCGTATTCTAGCATCATGGCTGAGGTCAGAATAGCACGAGCGGATTCCCGAATCCTGTTCCGCAAGCGGGCACGCTGCCGTGAAAGGTAGGGGGGCAGCTTGGAGTCTTGCGCGGCCGGTTGATTACAGAACCGAGCGCGGTAGCGCCGGATGCCAGAATCAACTGGATCAACTGTGAATGGACTCTAGCAGAGAACTAGCAAAGCTTTGCTGAATCATTCTCCGTCTGTAGTTGTGATCCGAAGTTGACTGCAGCATCCGGCGCTACCGCGCTCGGTTCTGTACTGGCCACTGCCAAACTGACCCACTACCCGTGAGAGGTGTTCTTGTCGATTCTTTACCAAGTCGCTTATAGTCATTCGCTTCGAACAAGAACATGCCACCAAAACAATCCTATAACATCGTAGCGCTGCCCGGTGATGGAATCGGACCCGAGGTTCTATCGTGTGCGCTCAACGTATTAAACACCGCGGGTGAATTATTTCAAATCGATTTTCAGGTCGAAGAGATTCCGTGTGGCGGCCACTACTATGCCGAACACGAAATAGAATGGCCCGCAGGTTCTTTTGAAAAATGCGAAGCGGCTGACGCGCTCCTGTTGGGCGCCGTGGGACACGAGGTTGACGGCAAAACGGTTTTCACCAAGCCGGGGAAGCCCTACACCGAACCGCAGTTGGCAGGTTTCGCTCAGGTCATTCTCAACCGGCAGAAGCTTGGTCTTTATGCGAATGTCCGTCCGGTCAAACTATATCCCGGCGTCAAGCACAAGATTCACGGCGAATTGAAACAGGTTTGGGAGTCGGGAAGAGTCGACTATGTCGTGATCCGCGAGAACACCGAAGATGCTTACACGGGCGAGACCAATCCAATTCCCGACGGGCAGGTGACGCCGATTCGTATTACGCGCCAGGCGACCGAACGCGTCGCTCGTTACGCCTTCAATCTGGCTCGACGCCGCGGCAAAATGCACAAGCTCACGTGCGTCGACAAGTCGAACATCATCGGCGCCCATCGCTTCTTTCGCGACGTGGTTCGTGAAGTCGGCATGAGCGAGTTCCCTGACATCAAACTCGACTACGCTTACGTCGACGCCTTTTGTCAGTGGCAAATTCGCAACCCTGAATGGTACGACGTAGTCGTTGGGCCGAATCTGGTCGGCGACATCATCAGCGACAACGGAGCAACCACGGCTGGTGGCTTAGGGTTGGCAGTTGGCGGCAACATTGGCGACGAGCACGCGATGTTTGAGCCGATTCATGGGAGCGCGCCCAAGCACGCCGGCAAGGACAAAGCGAATCCCCTCGCGGCGATTCTGGCGATGCAGATGATGCTGGAGTGGCTGGGCACGAGACACGCAGATGAGCGGCTTCAGCGGGCTGCGCAAAAGGTCGAAGCCGCTGTGGCTTCCCTCCTGAGCGAAGGCAAGACGCTTACCTACGACTTGATTGGAGAAGCGCAAGCGTCCCGGTGCAGCGAAGTAGGTAGGGTAGTTGATGAAAAGTTGCGAGCGATGGTCTGATGGTCTGATGGTCTGAAGATATTCTGGCGCCGGTCATTGTGGAATCGCAGGCGTTGGTGATGGCAATGACGCGGGCGGTCTTCCCGCTACTCGTGCCGCAATTTTCGGCAAACTGGCCAACACAGTGTCGCCAACCACCTTCATGCTTTGCGCCGAAACCTTATCCAGCGTGTCGTCAGCTCGGTGCCAATAGGGATAAGTAGAGAGCTGAATCAGATCGAGCGAATCGATGCCCGCTCGCAGAAAAGGTTCGTGGTCATCGCCGCCGACGCCCTCAGGCCGCTCCACGAAATACTGACCATAACCCAGCTCGCGCGCCGTCGTCCAAACAATGTCCTGCAACCAACGCGTGCTCATCGTGTCACGGCCGAGGTCGAGGTTCTTCGAACCCATCAAGTCAAGCAGTATCAGCGCGCGCACGCGCTTGAGCTCATTCGTTTCGCGCAACCTGGAAACGAAACGCCGACTGCCATACGTATTGTCCGGCAAGGGATTTTTAGGATCGCTGGGGTTTGGATTGTGACACTGCTCCCATTCTTCACACAGCGCTTCCTCGCCATCGAAGAACACCAGCCAGTAAGTAAGCTTTGGCTTCTGCTGGCTTGCGCCCAACACCCTCGCCATCTCCAGCAGCGTTCCGACTGACGTGCCCGGATCGTTAGCGCCGAGGAAACGCATGTCTTTATAAAACTTCGAATCGTAGTGACTGGACACGATGATCACATCGGGCGACTCACCGGGAATTTCCGCGGTGAGGTTGACCATCTTCTTCACGCCGAATGGAGTCGTCGCACTAAACTCGTCGGTCTTCACCGCAACGCCAAAGCCTTTCAGTGAACTGATGATGTAATCGCGTGTCTTGGCAAGTTCCGGCGAACCGGGAATGCGCGGGCCTATGTCCATCTGCTTCTTTACATGATCCATCGCGCGCTCGCCGTTGAAGGCAACCGCGCCGGGCACAACCGGATTCGCTTCAGGCGCAGCATTCGAACTTCCGATATGTGTGTTCGGCGGGCGGTCGTTCTTAGCACATGCCGTCAAGAGAAGCGTCAGCGACGCAAGGCATAGCGCAAGGCCCGACTTGGTCAGTCGCACGCGAAAGCGAGGTCGCTCGTGGCCGTTGATTGGCATCGGACGCAAGTTACACTGTAATCGTGACAAAACGCAAAAATGGCCGAGGCCCGAAGGGCCGGTAGCCATGCCCGTCAGGGCGTGGATTAAGCGTAAAAGATCACTGAGCGCCGGAGGTGCGGCACCAACGAGGTAACTAATATTGACATGGCAGGAAGTGCCGGCCCGTCGGGCCTCAAAGAGTCATCAAGACTATCTCGTCCACGCCCTCACGGGCATGGCTATTGAATACCGGCCCTGCGAGCTTCCCGTTCGGCCCAAACCGAAATGAGGGTCGAACTTTGTAGCTTGCGGACGTTCTCTTTAGCGAGCTTTCGCAGTGGCGTGCTTCGCGGTCGCGTGTGAAGGAGTTTTCCCTTTGTCGGCTTCTTTCAATGCGCGGCGACACTCAGCGCACACGCCAATAATCCGCAGCAGGTGTTGAGTTACCTCAAAGCGATGCTTCGCGGCCATCGCGTCCTGGATCGCTTCCAGTTCCGCGGAAAAGAATTCGATGATCCGGCCACACTCTGAACAGATCATATGATCGTGGTGTTGGTGCTTGTAGTTATGTTCGTAGTGTGTGACGCCATCGCCAAAGCGAACTTCGCGCGCAAGTCCCGCTTCGGCCAGAAGCTTCAGCGTGCGATAGACGGTGGTCTGCCCGATGCTTGGGTCTTCCTGTTTGACGAGCCGGTAAAGATCTTCACTTGAGAGATGGTCCTCAGTGCGCAGGAAGATGTCGAGAATCAAATCGCGCTGGGTGGTGCGCTTGAGCCCCTTCTTCTGAATGTGTTTGAGGAAAACTTCCTGCTCTTCTGTCATTGAGTGAATCCGGGCTGCGGTGACCAGTGACTTTGTCAGACTGAATTCTACACGCGGAAGCGATCAGTGTGAAGACTCGGGGCAAGCATTGCGAATCGCGCGCTTGCCCGTTGCGTCGAAGGCGAGGATTGTTCGCTCAATGCGGCACGTGGTATTTTGACTTCACGTGCCGGGGTGGCGGAATGGCAGACGCTACGGACTTAAAATCCGTTGTCCGTAAGGGCGTGCGGGTTCGACTCCCGCCCTCGGCACCAACTTTTCAATAACTACCCCGCTTGCTTTCTCCATTTTTCTTCATCAACTCCACGGATGAGAAGCCAAAGTATCGTCGCGGCGCAAACCAGTAGGCCGAACGGCGCGGTGATCATGAACAGTCGAGAGCCGAGTGGCGGGTAGATAAATGTCAGCCAGCCTATGCCGGCAATCATCGTCAGTATGCCCAACCAGCGCGGCAGGAAGTTTGAACGAAAGATCAGGTAACCGTAAAGCGGCACGGAGACTCCAAAGAATGCCATCGCCGTCGCGGCGCCAGAGGCATTCACTTTCAGCAGGACCAACGCGATTGACTGCACCTGTTCAGGCGTGAAGCCGTGCAAAACTGGTGACGCGCCACCGACTGTGGACAGCACCCATAGCGGCGCTATGAAGAACACGCGCGCGCCAGTCTTGATGATGCCGCCCGCGAGGTCGATGAACGCCGCGGCCAAAGCGATGGGCCGGCTGACCGGTCTCAGGAGCACGTACCAGAGTGCAGTAGTAGCGACGTTGCTCACCATCTCGATCAGGAACACGGTGAAGCCGAGTCGGTAAAGGCCTCTGTGCGCCAGGATGTTGTTTGCGGTCGCGGCGGCGTCGCTGAAATCAAGCAGCCGGTCGCTAACGAAGAGTTGAGCGAAAACACCGCCGAGAATTGTGAGCAGGAAAAGCAGGGCTATCACCCGGCCCAGAAGACGTGGATTCTTGATCATGAAGTTAGGTACGGTTATCAGAGGGAACTGGTTCCCGCGAAGACGAGGCTGGAGGCAGAAGGCAGGCAGAATATGCCCGGCTACTAAATGGTTGTCG
>JANLYZ010000161.1:0-8185 GCA_031365905.1 Chloracidobacterium sp.
CCGAAGGATTGGGACGTTGAAGTTTACGGAATTGAGCCGGCGAAACTACGGGCCATGTTGGATCGCTTCGGTTCGGTGAACGTCGTTGGCGAAGCGTTCACGGTTTACAAGTTGGGAACGGACCTTGATGTGTCGCTGCCGCGTCGTGAACGCAAATCAGGGCGCGGGCATCGCGCGTTTGTTATTGAAGGCGACCCTTCGATGACGATCGCAGATGCGACGGCGCGGCGCGACTTCACTATCAATGCGATTCTTGAGGATCCGTTAACGGGCGAGGTTATCGATCCGTTTCACGGCCGTGAAGACGTTGCGAACAAAACTTTGCGTGCGGTATCGGTCTTCACCTTTGCTGAAGATAGCTTGCGCGTCTTGCGCGCCGCGCAATTTGCTGCGCGCTTTGAATTTGAAGTCCAACCAGAAACCGTTGCGCTGTGCCGTGGCATCGATTTATCTGATCTGCCGGCGGAGCGAGTTTGGGGAGAAGTTGAAAAGTTACTGTTGCGTGCGCGCCGCCCGGCTATTGGTTTCGAGTGGCTGCGGGAGCTTGGTGCGATTGCGCAACTTTTCCCTGAGCTCAACGCTCTGATTGACGTGCCTCAGGATAAAGAGTGGCACCCGGAAGGAGATGTCTTCATTCACACTCGGCTGGTGGCGAATCGCGCGCGCGAGCTCGTCGATGATTTGCCTTACGCGAAACAAGTGACCGTGATGCTAGCGGCCGTTGCTCACGATTTTGGTAAGCCGGCGACAACGGAATTCATTGACGGACGCTTGCGCTCGCGTGGTCATGAGGAAGCGGGCGTGGCGCCAACCGCGAGCTTTCTGGATCGACTCAACCTTCACACGCTCGATGGTTACGACGTGCGCGCGCAAGTGATCGCGCTCGTGCGCGATCATCTGAAGCCGGGCGAGTTTTTCAAGAAAAAGGAAGAGGTTGGCGATGGCGCTTTTCGTCGCTTGGCGCGGAAGTGTGAACTCGATCTGCTTTATCGCGTCGCGAAAGCTGATTCACTGGGGCGGAATGCGGAATGGGTGCCACGCGAGCAATGGTTCACATCGGAAGCGCAGGATTGGTTCATTGCGCGTGCGCGGGAACTGGAAGTCGAACAACAACCCCCAGCGCCGATTCTGTTAGGACGGCACTTGTTGGAGCTGGGACTGCAGCCGGGTCCGCAAATGGGCGAGATCACGAAGAAGGTTTACGAGCTGCAACTGGATGGCAGCGTGCGCACCCTGGATGATGCAAGAGCCGTTGTTAAGAAAATATTATCCACAGATTACGCAGATTACACAGATAAGAGGTGAGCACTGATAAGATGTTAGGGTGCTTAAGAATCTCACCGAAACCGATCCCCGAACTTACTCAATCATTGGAGCGGCGATGGAAGTACACCGCCAGTTAGGTTGCGGTTTCCTGGAACCAGTTTACCAGGAAGCTTTGGCCATTGAGTTTACGAAACGAGATATTCCTTTTGTCAAAGAAGTAAAATTGCATCTAGCGTATAAAGACGAACCTCTCCATGCTAGTTATTCTGCGGATTTCATTTGTTTCGATTCCGTCGTAGTTGAATTGAGGCCCTCTCACGAACTGGTGGAATAGAAGAAGTCAGGTAATAAACTATTTGAAGGCGACCGGCCACGAAGTTGGACTACTCCTTAACTTCGGGACGCGGAGCCTTGAACATCGCCGTTTCGTTCTTACAAAATCTGTGTAATCTGCGTAATCTGCGGATTATGGTTTCGGTTGTTGTTGCGTCACGCAGTGAATCGTCCCCATACCCCAAACCAAAGGTTCGCAGTTGATTCCAACCACGCGGCGATCAGCAAACATCCGCTGTAGCGTCTCTAATGCGCGGGCGTCGTTCGCATGTCCGAACACGGGCGCGAGCACGACATCGTTAGCGATGTAGAAGTTTGCGTAAGAGGCCGGCAGGCGATCAAGATTGCGCCGGTCTGTGCTGGCACCGCCGACAACTCCGGGCATGGGCAGGGTGATGACTTCAAAGGCTCGGCCGCGAGCGTCGGTCATGGTTTGCAGGCGCTTCAGGTTGTCTTGCAGCAGTTTGTAATTAACGTCTTTGGGATCATCTTCGACGGCGCAGACAATTACGTTCGGCGCGACGAAGCGCGCGATGTCGTCAATGTGCCCGTCAGTATCGTCGCCCACAATTCCTTCGCCCAACCACAATACTTTTTCGACCCCAAGACAGTTTTTCAGACACCGCTCAATCTCGTCCTTACTCAAATCAGGATTGCGATTTGGGTTTAGCAAACACTGCTCCGTCGTTAGCACGCAGCCCGCGCCGTTAACCTCAATCGAGCCGCCTTCCATCACGATGCCGGGTTCGAAGCGGGGCGCCTTCAATAGACTCTCCAGCCGCGCCGGTATTGAGTTGTCGCGCTTCAACGCCTCATACTTGTTGCCCCAGGCGTTGAAGATCCAATCGTTGTAGGCCAGCTCGGCATTATCGTTGATTACGAAATTTGGACCGTAGTCACGAATCCAGGAATCAACCGTGCGGATTTGGTGGCAGCGAATGTTTTCAGCGCCGGGAAAGACCGAACGCGCGCGCACCGCCGCTTCAGTCTCCGCATCGTCCACCAGCAGATTCACGATTTCGTTTGGTGCGAGAGCGGCCATCATCTGCAAATAGATCTCTTCAACTTGCGGCACGCGCTCCGGCCACGTCTCCGGATCCTTCGGCCAGGTCAACCACGTCGCGGTGTGACGTTGCCACTCAGCGGGCATGCGATAACCGAGTTCTGCTGGCGTGGTCATGAATCTATTTGTCTATTTATCTGCGGTGGGCTCTAAGAAGCGCGAAGAGAGCTCGGCGTAGAAATCGATCCGCCGGTCGCGCAGAAACGGCCAATTCTGCCGCGTCTCTTCGATCTTGCCGAGGTCGCAAGCGACAACCAGCACCTCTTCTTTGTCGGCAGAAGCCTTCGCGATGATGCGTCCAAACGGATCGGCGACGAACGACTGCCCCCAGAAATTGAGCTTGCCTTCGCGGCCCACGCGGTTCACAACCACGACGTAAACTCCGTTTGCAATCGCGTGCGCGCGTTGAATTGTTTCCCAGGCGGAGTGCTGCGCCTGATTCATTTCTTCGTTTTCGTCAGGCAGCCAACCGATGGCGGTGGGATAAAAAATAAACTCGGCGCCGCTCAAGGCAGTTAGGCGTGCCGCTTCGGGGAACCACTGGTCCCAGCAAACTAGTGCGCCGACCTTGCCGTATTTCGTGTCGTGACTTTTGAAGCCCAGATCGCCCGGCGTGAAATAAAACTTCTCGTAGTAAAGCGGGTCGTCGGGTATGTGCATCTTGCGATACTTACCGGCGATCTGTCCCTTCTCGTCAATGATGATTGCCGTGTTGTGATAGACGCCCGCCGCGCGCTTCTCAAAAAGCGACGCCAGGATTACGACTTTGTGTTGCCGCGCAACTTTAGCGAGCGCGTCGCTGGTTGGCCCGGGAATCGTTTCCGCGAGTTTGAAGAGTTCGATGTCTTCCGTCTGACAAAAATACTCGGACCGAAACAACTCCTGAAGACAAACGATCTGCGCGCCCTGCTTTGCTGCTTCGCTAATCCGCGCGATTGCTTTTTTGAGATTGACTTCGGGCTTTTGCGCGCAGCTCATTTGGACCAGTCCGACTTTCACAATGTTCGACTTCGCTTTCTTCGGCATGCGTCGAGTATAGAAAACTTAACGCAATGGACGCAAAGTTGAAGAGACCGGGCGCCGGGCACTAATGCACAAAAGGATAGAACCGCGTAATGCTTGTCTTCTCCAGTACACACTCTAGATGACGGTTTAATAGCTTTGAAGGCAGCTATTGGCGATGATGAGATTCCTTCACGACGGAATGCGAAATGCTTGGTAGGGAGGCGATTGAATACTCGTTTACGTGCTGCCGGCGGGCCTACACCCCGCAAGCTTCCTCTGACCGGGACACGGCGGCTTAACCTCTAACTACTAAGGAGAAAAAATGAAAATCCTCAGACACCAGATCACGATCATTGGGTTGGCGCTCTTCATTGGAATGGTTGGCCTCGTGGGACAGGTGAAAGCGCAACCCAAGCCCAACGTCGTTGACGGCGGCAACAGATGGCTCATCACTTACTATAACGACTGCGACCCCGTCCACTCTCAGTGGGCAACACAAGGAATTTGCTACCTTCCATATAAACCGTGCGGCTCGTGCGGCATTACCGGCGCCTGGTATTCCGATACCTTTCCGAATTGGTTCGGCCGCTACACCCAGGAAGGGGATCGCATCCTAATGCATGGTAACTGGGCAAACTTTCGCGGCAGCGACGGGATGTTCATAGACCTCTTCGCTGGGACATCGCCGCGAGATGAGGGAGCAGGTCAGTGGACCGAGTGGTGGAACTCCGGACCATTTGGGAACACCGTCGGATTTGGAAATACGCGCCTTCGTCGCGTCGGCAAATGCCAACTTCCTCATAATAACCACGTTTCCGAGATGAGCCAGGAAGACACCGATAAGCTGGCCCTGGAACTCTCGGCGAAGGTGAAGCCGCGTCTACGAAAAGATGGCAAGGAAGCGCAGTCGCCAAACGATCCCGAGCAGGTGCCGCTTCGCGAAGAGAAGGAATATCAACGGTAGCAGTCGACTGAAATCACCTCGACACTGTCCCACATCGGATTGACGAATTGGAAGTCTGGCACGGTCAGGCTTCCAATTTTTTTCCTTGCACCCCTATCAAACGGACCAGGTTGAACTCTAACCTGCTTCCGAGACATCCGACATGGGACTTTGGACATTAGACTTTGGACTAGTTAAGATGTCCGTTCATTTTCACTCCAAATTTCAAAAGAGAAACCCCAATGATTGAATTCGAGTTGACCGAAGATCATAAAGCGCTCATTCAAACTGTGCGCGAGTTTGCCCAAAAAGAAGTTGCGCCCTACATCAAAGAGTGGGACGAAAAGCAGGAATATCATCCCGAAGTTTTAAGAAAAATGGGTGAGTTGAACCTCCTCGGCGTTTGTATTCCGGAAGAGTACGGCGGCGCCGGCTTTGATTACATTTCGCTCGGGCTGGTCTGCGAAGAACTCGAAGCGGTCGACACTTTCCTGCGCGTCGTAATGTCGGTCCACACTGGTTTGAATTCGCTGACGCTGCTCTCCTGGGGCAGCGAAGAACAGAAGCAGAAGTATCTCGTGCCGCAAGCGAAGGGTGAGAAACTCGCGACCTATGGTCTCACCGAACCGGGCGCGGGTTCCGACGTTGTTGGTTCAAGGTCTACCGCGCGGCGCGAAGGCGATGAGTATGTGCTAAACGGCGAGAAGATGTGGATCAGTCTCGCTGATGTTGCCGACAACTTTCTGTTCTTCTGTTGGACCGACGAAGAGAAGCGCCGCAATCGCGATCACTCCGGCATGTCGTGCTTCATCGTTGAGCGAAGTATGAAAGGATTCACTTCCGGAACGATTCACGGCAAGCTGGGAATTCGCGCGGGCAACACCGGCTATTTTTCGCTGCAGGACGTGCGCGTGCCGGCGGCGAATCGCGTGGGTGAAGAAGGTGAAGGATTCAAGATTGCGATGTTCGCGCTCGAGCAGGGAAGGTTCACAGTCGCCGCGGGGGCGACGGGAGTAATCCGCGCGTCGCGCGATGCTTCAGTAGCTTATGCTTTGGAGCGCGAGACCTTTGGCACCAAAATCGCCAACCACCAGTTAGTCAAACAAAAAATTGCTGAGATGGAAGCCGACTATCAAATGTCGCATCTGCTCTGCTTGCGCGCGGGCTACCTGAAGAATACTGGGCAACCAAACGGGCGCGCGACGAGCCTGGCGAAATGGCAGGCGACCACGCGTAGCGAGAAAGCCGCATCGATGGCGATTGAGGTGCACGGAGCGAATGGTTATTCAAACGATTACCCGGTCGAGCGCTACTGGCGCAACTGCAAAGCCGCGATCATTTACGAGGGCACGCGCGACATCCACACGCTGATGCAGGCTGACTGGGCGCTGGGTTTGAAGAAAGAAAAGGCCGCGCGCAAAACTCTGCCGGCCTGGAAGCAGTCAGAACCACCTGCGTGAGCGGGTGGCTTGTATCATCTTCGGCGATGGGTTGGGCCACCCGCTGACGCAGGTGGTTCTGACATGAGCCTGCCTGTCCTACTTCCGTGCTTCGAAGATGCGATTGAATGGCGTCTCGGTGGCGCGGCGAAACTCCTTGAAGCCGCCGGCGAGCACTACCTCGCGAATAGCCGATTCCGGTGCGACTGCGCCGAGTGCCGGTCCATCCAGGGCCAGCGAGTTTGAAGTACAGCAGAGCGTCGATGCGCCGGAGAACGTCCGGCCGATGATGTTGAAGTTTTCCTCGACTGTGTTTCCCGCCATCGGTTCCACAATCAACGCGCTGCCATCCTTGGCCAAAACCTCAGCCGCGCGTTTGCAAGCGCCGACCGGGTCGCCCATGTCGTGCAGGCAATCGAAGAAGGCGACCAGATCAAACTGTTCGTCCGCAATCTCACTGGCGTTTGCGACTGCGAAAGTAACGCGATCGGAAACGCCCGCATCCGCCGCACGTTGGCGCGCTGTCTCGATCGACTTCTCGTGATTGTCGAAACCCCAGAAGTGAGAGTTGGGGTACGCCTGGGCCATGATGATGGTTGAAGAACCGTGACCGCAGCCGATGTCGGCAACTTTGCCACCGGCTTTCAATTTCGCTTCGATACCGGTGAGCGAGGGAATCCAGGTTGCAATCAAGTGGGCTCCATAGCCGGGACGGAAGAAGCGTTCGGTGCCGACAAACAGATCGGGATCGTGTTCACCCCAAAGCATGCCGCCGCCGTTCTTGAAGTAGTCTTCAATACGATTGACAGCGCCGGTCATGGCCTTGACGACATAGAAGCCGCCGCCTACATAGAAGGGACTCGACTCGTCAGTCAGCGCCATGGCTTGCTCGGGGGACAGCGAGTAGCGGCCGGCGCTCGCGTCGTACTCAACATAGCCGCTGGCTGCTTGATTGATAAGCCACTCGCGTATGTAGCGTTCATTGGTTGACGTTTTTTCGGCGAGTTCGGCCGGCGTAACGGAGCCGGCGGCTGCGAGCGCTTTGTAGAGCCCCAGTTTCTGGCCGATGTAGACGAGCGAAGAACTCAACGCGGCGCCGAAATCGCCGACTACCTTGCCCAAGAATTCATGCATCTTGTCTTCATTGATCGGTGCGGGTGTGACTGCAGACATAATTGCCTCCTCGATTTATCCGAGCGTTAGTTGGTATCGGGAATTAGTGCGAACTTTTTACGCCAGGGCTGGATGCCAAGTCAACCGTGGTGCTTCTGACAAGCAGCGGAGCCAAGCTCCGCCTTCCCAACCTGAGAGGTTGTCCATCAGGGTTCTGCGTCGGGTGGGATGGTTTCGGTCTCTGCCTGCTTCGAATCCGCAGGCGATCCGTGAACAGTATCGCTATTGAGGTTGGTGACTTCCTGATGTCGTGCAATGGCTCGATCGACTGCCGCTTCAATTTCCTCGAGGTTGAAGGGCTTCGAGAAAAACGCGAAGGCGCCGGCGTCGATAATCTCTTTTGCGTCGTCTGCTTCAGATATTCCAGATATCACAATCACGGGCGTCGCGGCATGTTTCGCCTGGATGTACTCGAGCAGATCGCTGCCGCTCAGCCCCGGCATGTTGATGTCGGTAAGAACAGCGTCGTAGGTTTCGATGTCGAGAAAGGCGAGCGCTTGTTCCGCCCGATCCGCCGTATGACACTCGTGTGCGGCAGACAAAAGATCGTGAAGCGTGTCTCGCACGAGGTTGTCGTCGTCGACGATTAGCAAGGTAGCCATCTAATTGAGTTCTCCTGTGTGATGAGGCCGATGAAAGTCAGGCGCATTCTAGCCGTCTTTGCCGCGCCGCGCCAGAGTTTATCCGGCTTACGTGGCACCGGCTTGTCTGGCATTAGGCCACGGGCTACAAATAACTTTCCCGCTCTGTTAGTATGAGTCCGCACTTCTTCAACTCGGGAACGCTCCAGCATTTGACGCCGTTCCAGAAACAAATTTCCGAATTCAGGAGACCTTAACGAGATGGGCCACGAGTTACAGACAGAGCGCGAGCTGTCTCTGGATTTCTTGCGCGTTTGCGAGGCGGCAGCCATTGCCGCGGCGCGCACGATGGGCCAGGGCGACCGTAAGTATTCCGACCACG
>JANLYZ010000193.1:0-22301 GCA_031365905.1 Chloracidobacterium sp.
TCAACCGCATGATTACGTTGCGGTCGACTACGCAACCAACCACGCCTCGATTAGCAGCCTGGCGCCGCCGAGCGCGGATGGCGCCTGGCCGGGAGTTCACACGCTGAACCTCGAGATCGTTGATGTTGAGCCGCTGCGCGCAGAGCTGCTCGCGTTTGTGGCAGCAATTCAAGACAAACTGCCGGTGCCGGTCTCAGGATTGGACGGCAGAAACGCGCTGGCCCTGGCCTTGCGAACCCTGGAGCGGATTCACGAGCACACCCTGCGTTCCGGAATTAGCCTCGCGGGCGCGAACTTTGGCTCATAGGTCGCGACCACTGGATCTTCGAAATACTTCCCCGGCAAACCGCTCCGCTGTTATTATCAAACCGCTCAGCACCAAACCTCGCGACCTGAACGGTCGCATGGTATCGAATAATGAGCCTAAATCGCTCGACGATCATGAGGAATAAAACTCTCCCACTGCTCCTGGTCCTCCTATTACTTTTCAGTTCCTTGGCGACACCGGCGGCCGCGCAGCAAAACTGCCAGCCGCCCGCCTTACCCGTGCCGATCGCCGGCGAAAACATTTTCAACCACCAACAGGAAATGGATTTGGGCGACGCGGTCGCCGAGCACGTGCAGCGAAACTATCAGATCATCGCCGACGAAGAGGTGACGAAGTATTTACAAAGCATTGGCGATCGAATCATCAAGCACCTGCCGCCCACGGAACTGCATTTTCAATTCTTTCTGTTCGACATCAACGACGTGAACGCCTTTACACTGCCGGGCGGGCGGATTTACGTTTCGCGAAAAATGGTGGCCTTCGCGCGCAACGAAGATGAGTTGGCAGGTGTGGTCGCTCACGAGTTAGGTCACATCGTCGCCCGTCATTCAACGATTGACATGACGGTTCTGTTTCGCGAAGTTCTCGGCGTGACGCAGGTTACTGACCGCGCCGACATCTTCGCGAAGTACAACCAGCTAATTGAGAACACGGGGCTCAAACCGAAGGCCTTCGAGAAGCTCGAAAACCACGAAGAAGGCAATCAAAATGTAGCCGACCTGATTGGACTCTACGCGATGGTTCGCGCGGGTTATGACCCGCAAGCGCAGGCCGCTTTATGGGATCGCTATCATCAACTCCAGGGAAAAACCGGCGGCTTTCTTGCGGATCTTTTTGGCCGCACCAAGCCCGAGCAAAAACGCTTGCGGGAAATGCTACGGGGTCTCAGCACGCTCCCAGCCCAATGTTTAGGCACGCGACTGGCTGCCAACGAAACTGAGTTTCATCAATGGCAAGCCAGCGTCGTGAATTACTCCGGCCTCGGCTTAAAAGAATCGGTCCCGGGCTTGATCACAAAGACAGCCCTGACACCCCCGCTGCGCAGCGAGATCAATCACTTGCGCTTCAGCCCGGACGGAAAGTTTCTGCTTGCTCAGGACGACTCAGGCATTAGCGTGCTGTCGCGCAAACCGCTCGCTTCTCTCTTTCGCATCGATGCCCTCGATGCCAGGCCGGCGCAATTTACGCCAGACTCGCGCATGATTGTGTTCTACACATCAAACCTCCGCGTCGAGTTTTGGGACGTCGCCGAGCAAAAACTGAAGAACGCTTTCGAGGTAGTAGTTCGCAAGAGCTGCATTCAAACAGCCCTATCACCAACGGGAAAAGAGCTGGCTTGTCTTGACGGCGATTTCGGTTTGAACTTGTTCGAAGTCGCTACGGGCACGTCCATCTACGAAAAGAAATCTTTTACCCAGATGGGATTCCTGGAAGCGTTATCCTTCTTGTTGTCGAATCTGCTGGCTGACGCGAGTGTGCCAACAGCTACTGAGAGCGAAATAGTCAACCTGGCCTTCTCCCCGGATGGACACTACTTCGTGGCCGGAGATCGGACCGTTGACTTCACAACTATTGGCACCATTGCGACCGAGTCTCAATCGGTAGCTGTCGATCTGAGTACCCGCGCGATCGTGCCGCTGAAAGGTGAGATCAAGAAGATCATCGCCGGCGGCTTCGCGTTTGTCGGTTCCGACAAGATTGTGGGCCGCGACGCGGATAATTCGAAAAAGTCCGGCTTGTATAATTTTCCTTCGGGAGACGTAGTCGAAAATTTCGAAATGTTTACCAGTTCAATAGGACCGGTGACCTCGGGTAACTACGTTCTCTTGCGAAACTACGGAAAAACGTCCGGCGGCTTGCTGAACTTGACGAATCGCAAGGTGTTCAGCGTGAATGATCGTCCAGCACTGGATTTATATGATGACATCGCAGCTTCCGAGCAAGTGAATTCTCAATTGGCGCTTTACAACTTGAGTGGCGGCCCACCAGAGATTCTCGCTCTGCCACAGAATCCGTTGGGACGTTTGTATGCGGTAGATTTATCGCCAGATTTCACCTGGCTTGCACTCTCCGGTTATTCACGCGGCTCCGTTTGGAACCTGGCTCAGCATAGGGGAGTACTTTTCCTGCGCGGTTTTCGCGGCGCGTATCTGGGTGACGATCAAACCTTCTACGCGGACTTTCCCAAGCAGGACCCGCTGGAGCGCAACATCGCCCACTTGAGTCTCACCTCGCGGTCGGGCGCGGCCGGACCAACCATCGAAAGCACTTCTGCGCGCCAATTCGGCGCCGTGGTTGTGCAGTTGAAACCAGCGAAGAAGGATGGCAACTACTGGGAAAATGTCGTGCTGGAGGTTCTCGACGCGAAGACGATGACTCTCGCATGGTCCATGACTTTCCCCAAGGAGCGCCCGCGATATTTTGTTTCACCTCGCGAGGCAACGATGACCCTGATCTGGCCAGCTACTTCGAAAGCCGCGTCTGCCGATATCAAGGGCAACGCGGAATTGACGCGGCAGTTGAGCACGCTCAAGGAAAAACAGGGCGACTATCTGCTCAAGGTAATCAATCTAAAAGACGGCGCGGCACGCGGCGAGTTTCTGATGGAGACAGGAAAAGGATCGTTCCGAATCAGCGATGTGTTGGCCAGTGGCGATCGAGTAGCGATTTCTGATAACCAGAATCGCACGCTTGTCTATTCGCTCCAAACTGGGCAACAGCTCGGAAAGGTGTTTGGTAGCCTGGCTGCATTCAGCCTCACCGGCAACTTGCTCTGCGTCGAAAACAAGCAGGGACTATTGGAGATCTACGACTTGGCGTCTTTTACAAAGCGTCAGCATTACACGTTCGGCAGTCGTGTGTCGCTCGTGAGCTTTAGTCAGGACGGCAAGCGCCTGTTTGTACTCACGGCAAATCAAACCGTCTACCTGTTGGACGTAGCTTCATTTTCCGGAGGCTAGTCGCCGTCTAGTTGCTCGTCACGCCCAAGCGCTGCTGTTATCAATGTCGCAACCCACAGAGCCTGAAAGCAGGATTTCATCGATGCTCGCCGAGCGCATAGCCGCCGGCGACTTCCCTTCCGCCGTTTATCTGATCGCCGAACGCGGCGCAATCAGATTTGCCGCGGCGCTCGGTAACGCGGTGGTCGCGCCACAACAAATCGCGGCGACGCTCGAGACGATCTACGATCTCGCCTCACTAACCAAGCCGCTAATAACCGGTCTGCTCTGCGCGCGGCGAGTTGAATCCGGAGAGCTCACGTTCGAAGCGCGAGTTTCGCAATTTCTGCCGGAGTTTGATCGACCAGACAAACGTGCCATCACCATCGGCCAATTGTTGACGCACACTTCAGGCCTGCCTGCGTGGCGACCGCTTTACATTCTTGCCGCCGGCGAACGCGAGCGCACCATCTCGGTGATTGCGAATTTGGAGTCGGAATATCAACCCGGCACGCGCGTGGTTTACAGCGATCTCGGTTTCATCACGCTAAGCCGACTCTTGGAGCAACTAACAGGCGAGACCCTGGTCCAGTTGGCGCAAACAGAAATTTTCCAGCCGTTGAAATTGCGGCGCACCTGCTTCAATCCGGAGCTGGCGCTGCGAACAGCAGTCGCCGCCTCTGAAATGGGCAACGCTTACGAACGAGAGACCTGTCGCAATACCGCAACCGACGATTACAAGAATTGGCGCGAAGAATTAATCTGGGGTCAGGTGCACGATGGCAACGCACACTTCCTCGGCGGGGCTGCTGGTCACGCGGGTCTTTTCTCAAACGCGGCCGAGACGCATTTGCTGGCTAGTCAGTTTGTCGCGAGGCAAAGCAGTTTGCTAAAGCCCGCGACCTGCGAGTTGCTTCGTCAGAACCTGACACCAGGATTGAATGAAGCGAGATCACTCGCGTGGCAGTTGGCGGAAACCAAAGACTCCGCCGCCGGACTCGACCTTCCACGCGATAGTTTTGGCCACTCCGGCTTCACCGGCACAAGCTGCTGGATCGATGCGAGCCACGAACGGATCTTTATTCTCTTAACGAACCGGACTCACAACCGCACGCTGCCCTTCGCAAACATCAACAGCGTGCGCCGCAAATTTCACACGCTCGCAACTGAAGCCCTGGCAGAAGCCCGCGCGTAAGCAAGGGCAAGAACGCAGAATATTAGCCCTTGCTTACGCGCGGGCTGCTGCCTTTTTCGGAAGGATTGTAAACGTCTTGAGCCCGACGAAGACGCGATCGCCTGTGCGGAGGTTCCATTCAACTGTCTCCGGTTTTGGTCGGGTGACGATGATTGGTTTCGCGGTCTGGCTTTCCGGCGTTTCAGTAGTTAGATAATAAGGCGTGTCGCCCGTTTCGCATGAGCCGCCCCCCGGGTCGAGCCGAATTCGCAGTCGCTCATAAGCTCCCACAAAACTTGTTTCCTCGACGATGCCGCTGGTCAAACAAGTGCGGCCCGCTGGTAACGATTGTGTCTTACTCAGGGAGACGTCCTCGGGCCTAAAAATTACCCTCACCGTCTCGCCTTCCTTGAACTTTCCACTTTTGAGCCGGGCGGGAATCAGTGTCGAGAAAATCTCAACCTGATCTTTGCGCACTATTGCATCAAGAATATTCGCGGTGCCGAGAAACGTCGCCACATACTCGCTGGCCGGATTGTTATAGACCTCCGCCGGCGTCCCAATCTGTTCGATGTGGCCCACATTGATAACGGCGATGCGATCGCCCAGTTCCAGCGCTTCCTCCTGGTCGTGCGTAATGAAGATTGCGGGTACGTTTACTTTTTTCAGCAGCGCGCGAATCTCACGGCGTAAGTGTCCGCGTGTTTGCGCATCAAGCGCGCCAAAAGGTTCATCGAAAAGCAGCACCTCCGGCTTGTATGCAAGCGTGCGGGCGATCGCCACGCGCTGTTGTTGGCCACCCGAAAGCTGCGAGGGATATTTCTTGCGATGTTCCTTGAGTTGTACCAACTCGAGTAGTTCGTTGACGATCTTCTTCACTTCCTTGCGCGGGCGGTGACGGATGCGCAAGCCGTAGCCGATGTTTTTCTCCACCGTCATCTTCGGGAAAAGCGCATAGGATTGGAAGATGACGCCGACGCCCCGTTCGCGCGCCGGCAGCTCCGTGACGTCTTTGTTATGAAGAATGATTTTGCCGGTGTAGGGCTGTTCCAAACCGGCAATGATGCGCAGAATGGTCGTCTTCCCGCTGCCAGAAGCGCCCAGCAGAACGAGCGCCTCTCCTTCCGCCACATCGAACGTGATGTTTTCCAGCACGCTCGACTTGCCGAACAACTTGCTCACACCCAAAACGCTCGCCGCGTAGGGCGAGACACTCTCACTCGCAACCGGCTTCACCTTGTTTTCCATAACGCTGGCTACTTGGGCCATACCAGATTACCTCAATTACGCAATGTCAGAACCACCTGCGTGAGCGGGTGGCATCTTTCATTCCACCTGCGTGAGCGGGTGGCTCATCCTTCATTCCACCCGCTAATGTCATTCCACCGCTAACGCAGGCGGTTCTGACTAATCCACATCAAGCCAGTCTCTGGCAAAAAACAGCACGCTGAAAATCATAAACGAAAAGAGCGCGAGCACGATCGCGATGGCGTTCGCGGCTTCAATTTGTCCTTCGTTGAATTTTGCAAAGATGTAAAGCGGCGCGGTCTGCGTTCGTCCCGCCAGGTTGCCGGAGACCATGATCGTTGATCCAAATTCGCCGACTGCGCGCGCAAACGTCAGGAGCGCCCCGGAAACGATCGCGCCGCGCAACGACGGCAGCGTGACGTGCCAGAACGTTTGCCAACGAGTGGCTCCTATCGTCGCCGAGGCTTCTTCAAGGGAACGGCTCATCGTGTCAAACACCGGCTTGATCACGCCAAACGCGAGCGGAAAAGTAACAAAGATGTTCGCGAGAATGAT
Organism: Chloracidobacterium sp.; assembly: GCA_031365905.1. Lineage (GTDB taxonomy): Bacteria > Acidobacteriota > Blastocatellia > Pyrinomonadales > Pyrinomonadaceae > PSRF01. Next base: position 6,245 of record JANLYZ010000193.1, read on the forward strand.
TGCCCAGGCCGTGAACATCACTTCTATCCCATGCGGCCGGAGCAGCCGGCCCAACAGTCCGTAAGGCCCCCATAACATCAATAGCGCCACGCCGGCAACAGCCGTCGGTATGGCAGTAGGCAGCGAGATGGTAACGATGAGCGCGTTGCGTCCCCAGAAGGTGTAACGCGAAAGCACGTAGGCGGCGAAGAGACCAAAGACAACATTGAAACCGGTCGCCCAAAGACTCGTGACCAGCGAAAGCTTCAGCGCGAAGATCGCCTCCGGCGCCGTGAGCGCTGCCAAGAAACTGGCCAGACCTTTGTTGGTCCCAAAAATAAAGATAGAAAGCAGCGGCAGGAAGACCAGCGGCAGCATCATGAAAACAAGCATGCCGATGCTTAATGGCCGTGCGACATCAAACCCGCGCACGTGACGCATTGTCGGTATAAGTGAACTCATAAAGTCATTGCCGATTGCCGATTCGGCAATCCTACTTACTATTCCTCACCTTGTTCTTAAAAATCTGTTCGATCACCTCCGGGTAGGCTTTGTCCCAGCCGCCAAAGTAATCGATTGAAAATGGAAACTCGATATGACCGAACTCCTTGTTCGCTTCATTAAGGGCGTTGTTCGTGACTGAATAGAAGTGGTATTTGACGAAAGCCTTTTGCGCGTCGTCGCTCCAAAGATATTGCACGAAGGCATCAACCACCGCGCGCTTTTCGGGCGTCGTGACATTCCGATCAATAACGACTACCGGATGCTCGCTGAAGATCGTCGCTTGCGGCGTAATAATCTCCATTGGTTTCCCGCTCTCTTTCATCAACAAACCTTCGAGTTCGTAGGTGATCAGCGCATCGCCATTGCCGAGTTCGAAGGTCGTCCGGGCTTCACGCGCGGAGGCCGGCGTCACGAAAACATTCTTCCAAATCGCCTGAAGTGTTTGCAGCGCTCGAGCCTGATCGGGTTCGCCGCTCTGCTTCTCTGTTTTGATCAACTCCGATCCGTAGATGGCTAGTACCGACCATTGTGCGCCGCCTGAACTCACTGGATCAGGATGAATCAACTTGATTCCAGGCTTCGTCAGATCGGGAAAGTCGTGAATGCCCTTCGGGTTTCCCCCTTTCACCAGAATCACGAACGGCGTCTTGTTTATGATTCCATTGGAAGGCAGCGCATGCCAATCGGAAGTGACAAGGCCGCCGGCCTTGAGCCGCTGGGCATCGCGATCGATCGAGAGAATCGCGATATCCGCCGGCACGCCCTGAAGGATTTGATTGGTGATCGCTTCCGAGCCGGCAAACGACGACGTGAAGTGCACGTCCTGGCCGTGTTCTTGTTTCCACTTGGCGACGAAACCCGGATAGATCGCTTTCTCGAGCGACTCCTTCATTATTGAAAAACCGTAGAGCGTGATATTGAGGCCGCCGGACTCAGTAATTGGTTTCGGCAAACAACTACTGATGAACAAGATGAACGCCAGCAGCGCCGCATACGCTCCCAGCGACTTGTTGAGTGTACGTTTCCTCAAGAGCCTGGCCCTTTCTTATTCGCCCTGCTCAATATCAACGGCAGCGACGCTTCCGGTTTGCGGGGGTTTAGTGGTCTATACCATACCTTCACCAGTTCTGGAAAGATGTCCTCGTCCGGAGCTAAGATGAGGGATACATGTTCGCTTTCAATGACAAAGCTGTCCGCAGGAAAGGCTGGCCTTGAAACAACTGCTAATAACTTGTGTGGTGCTCGTCGTCACTTCTTTCGGCGCCGGCTGCCGAGCTGATGTCACGAAGAGTCGCGAGCAGGATCTGACTATCGCCGCGGCGTCGAACCTGACAGATGCTTTCGCGGAAATTGGTCAACGCTTCACCAGTAAGACTGGCATCAATGTAGTCATCAGTTTCGGCGCTACTGCCGACCTGGCGAAGCAGATTGAAAATGGCGCGCCTTTTGATGTGTTTGCCGCCGCCGATACCGAACACGTCGCACAACTCGAAACCAAAGGTTTACTGACAACGGGGACGCGAATGATTTACGCGCGTGGGCGCTTGGTAATGTGGTTGCCGCCGGGAAGCAACCTGAAGCCAGCGCGTATCAATGAAATCACCGCAAAGGCGTTTGAGCGGATAGCGATCGCCAAGCCGGATGTTGCTCCTTATGGACGGGCTGCGGTTGAGAGCCTGCAAGCTTTGGGGATCTGGAAGGACATCGAAGGGCGAGTTATTTACGGTCAGAACGTTTCCCAGGTGAAGCAATATGTAGCCACCGGCAACGCCGAAGTCGCCTTCATTCCGCTTGCCCTCGTGAAGCCCGGCGAAGGAAGCTATATCGAAGTTGGTGATGAGTTGCACCAGCCAATTGATCAGGCATTAGGAATAATAAAAGAATCACCAAAACAGAGGGGCGCTCGGCAGTTTGTAGACTTCCTGCTGAGCCCGGAAGGTCAAGAACTGCTCTCAAGAAGAGGGTATCGCACCCCTCCCTTCACGAGATAACTTTAGGCGAAAGTTGCCTGGCGTGGTATCTTCCAACCCTGTTCAAACCTGATATGCTGGCTTGCGGGCTATGTACGCCAAAGCACATAATTGGTATGCTGCTGCCGAAAAATTCGCCCCGGACACAATAAGGAACGACTAATCCCCGTTCTTTCACTCCGCACTTATAAACCAGGCAGCACCAGGGTAATCCATTTTGGGCCTGCAACTGTGGTAGCCGATTAACGGAAGAAGTTTTTATGAAAATCCTACTGTATAACCCTGACAACGGTGTGACGCGCAACTTCATGCCCCACCTCTGGATGTTTCTGCTTCAGGAACTCACGCCGCCCGGCCACGAAGTGATCTTGATCGACGGCAACGCGAAGGCGATGAGCGACGATGAAATCGTGCGCTACATTCAGGATAACAACATCGAACTTGTCGGCATCGGCGCGATGACGCGCATGGTAGCGAAAGCTTATCGCGTGGCCACGGCGATCCGGGCCGCCGGCGTGAAGGTCGTGATGGGAGGACCGCACGTCACGGAGTGTCCTGACGAAGCGATCGGTCGAGACGGCGGACCCCGTTACGCGGACGCAGTCGCGCTCGGCGAAGCAGACGAGACCTGGCCGTTGATTGTCGCAGACGCGGCACGCGGCGAGCTGAAGGAAGTTTACCAACCAGAGCGCGACGCAAAAGGCGTCGATGTGAAACCGAGCCTGCAACCCTATCCATCGATCCCCTGGGAGAAGCTCGACCTCAATCAGTTTAGCCTCGTGCCGAAAATGTTTCGCTCTTATATGTCCAAACTGGGCGCCGGCTGGGGATCGTTTCACGTTGTGCCGTTGGAAACGGGCCGCGGTTGTCCGTATGGCTGCGAGTTTTGCACCGTCACCGGATTCTTTGGCGACTCGATTCGCTTTCGTACTAACGAAAGTGTCGTAGACGAACTGCTCAGACTCAAAGAGCGCGCTCGCCAACAGCGCGGCCAGATCGCAGTCTTCTTCATCGACGACAACCTCGCCATTAACGTCAAGCGCACGAAGTCGCTGCTGCGAGACATCATCGCCGCGGACGCATGCCTGCCGTGGGTCGCGCAGATTAGCGCCAACCTGCTCAAAGACGAAGAACTCTGCGACCTGATCGCCGCTTCCGGTGGCCAGTGGGTCTTCATCGGGATGGAGTCGATCGACCCGGCGAACATGGCTGACGTTAATAAGAACTTCAGCAAGCCCGGCGAATATGGCGCGGTGTTGCAACGACTGGCGCAGCGCAACGTCTATGCGATCACTTCTTTCATTTTCGGCATGGACAACGACACGGTCGGCGTCGCCGATCGCACAGTCAAGGAAATAAACTCGTGGCCTCCAGGTTTGCCGGTCTTTGGCCAGCTCACTCCCTTTCCCGCGACTCCGCTTTACGACCGTTTGGCAAAGGCCGGACGACTGGACCGCCCCAAGCACTGGATGGACTTTGCGCCTTTCTGGATGGCACATGCGCCGCTGAAGATGACCATGCAGGAAGCGCGCCAGGAAACGGACCACGCGTGGCGTGTGTCGTATAGTCCAGAACGAAATGCCGAAGCGATCAATTCAATTAGCGCTGCGCCGTTTCGGTATCGCCTAAGCCATTTGGTTTCACGCATGTTCTTCCGCGGCATTTATTTTCCGCAGATGAACAAGCGCGCCTGGCTCAAGCTGGTCTTTCAAAACCGTCGCCCGATCTTCAGTCTCACGAGGGAGGCGATTGGGATCTGGCGCTCTCACCGTAAGAATAAGTCTCAGGTAAGCGATGAACCGGCAGCGGTGATGAACCACCAAAAGGCCGCCTGATCCGGAACGAGTTTTTCCACACACGCGGACATCGCGATAATTCAATCTCGCAAAGTAGGGGCACGGCATGCCGTGCCCCTACAAGCATTTTCATTTGACGATTTAGGTGACCAACAACCCTACAAGCTTGCGCGCGAAGCTAGCCGATTATCTCAGTCTCGAGCGAAACGTCTCGATTGCTTCCGCCGCTGTCTTCATCCTCGGCCTCGGCGAAGAACTCTGGAAAAAATTCCTTCCCAAGTATCTGGAAGCGCTCGGCGCCAGCACTCCAATCATTGGTCTCTTCGGAACTGCCGAAGATTTCTTCGACGCCATCTACCAATACCCGGGCGGTTGGATTGCGGATCGACTGGGGCGTCGTCGTGCCTTCTTGATCTTCGTGCTGCTCGCCTCCGCCGGCTACATCGTCTACTACTTCGCCGCCTCGTGGCCGTTGGTGTTTGTAGGTCTCGCCCTCGCTATGGCCTGGCAGAGCATGGCCTCGCCCGCCATCTTCGCGGTCATCGGCGATTCCCTGCCGCAAAAGCGGCGCGCGATGGGCTTCACCATGCAGTCGATTCTGAAACGTGTGCCGATCGTGATCGCGCCCATCATTGGTGGCGCCCTGATTGTTTCGCTGGGAATCGTTAAGGGCGTGCACGCGGGGCTTTTGATCACGCTAGGATTGGCTGTAGTCACTGTGCTGCTGGTGCTGAAAGTAAACGTCGTGATTAAAGCGTCTCCGCCAACCAACATCGCGGGCGTATGGGCCTCGTTTCATCAACCTCTCAAGCGGCTGCTGATTTCCGATGTGATTATCAGAATGTGTGAAGGCATGACGGGAGTGCTGATGATTCTTTACGTTACCAACGTCCAGGGTTTCAGCACGGCACGGTACGGAACGCTGGTCGCAATTCAAATGACCATTTCGATCCTCGTCATGATCCCCGCCGGCAAGATCGCGGATCGCATCGGCCGCAAGCCGTTTGTAATCGTCACCTTTCTTAGTTTTGCCTTGTTTCCACTGGCCGTGATGTTTGCCTGGAACTTCGCCTTGCTGGTAATAGCTTTCGTGATTGGCGGGCTGAGGGAGATTGGTGAACCGTCACGCAAGGCCATGATAGTGGACTCAGCGCGCGAGGATTTGCGCGCGCGCTCCGTGGGACTCTACTACCTGATTCGCAGTCTCTCGATCACACCGGCAGCGGCGATCGGCGGTCTGCTCTGGAAGATCTCGCCGCAGGTTCCGTTTGTGGTCGCTGGGATTATTGGCTTGATCGGCACAATTGTTTTCACATTGACGGTAGAAGAAAGACACGCAAGCTAATTCAGAACCGGGAGCGGACCGGGGTCCCCGCGTCGGGCAGCCCGCGTGGGGTGGTGGTAGCGACCGGCCAAAGTGTCGGCTCTGGAAGGCAATAGATGAAGGCGACAACGAAAGGTTCTGTCTCTGGCCGGTCGCTATCGCTCCCGGTTCTGATCTTGATGTAGTACTATGACCGCGCGGTCCGCCCCCAAGACTACGCCGCCAAAGGTTTTTGGTTTAATGCGCAACTTCCTCGCACGAAGCACGGTCGCAGTCTTGCTCGCAACGCAATTTCTGAGTCCCACCTTTGCCGTCCATCCCCAGGAAGTTAACCAGAAGAAATCCGACACCTCCGCGCAAGAGAAGCCGCCTAAGAAAGCGCCCGCAAGCCAGCCGTCTGGCGATTGGCAGATCGGCGAGTCGCTAACAATATTCGACGGGCCCGGCGCAAATTCAGGAACGAAAGCAACAACCCTTAAACAAGAACCGGTCATTCGCGTCGCCCTCGCCACCGACGTCCGCTCGGCAACCGTATCAACTAACGGCCACCTGATGAATGCGAGTGACGACAGTTCCACGCTCGTCGCTATGGACGTCACGCGTGTGCGTCTTGAGCCGCGTTTGCTTTCGCCGCTTGCGCCCGCTGATAACGCTGAGGCTTTTCGCATCCAGATCGGTGGACTGTCTGCGCGCGAGGAGGCCGAACAGAAATCCAAAGAGGTTAAAGAAGCCAGCGGCGAGGAATCGCAAGTCGTTTTCGACACTGAGGCGAAAACCTGGGGGCTTCTGATTGGCGCCCGTCGTTCCCAGATTGAAGCGGAAGAGTTGCGCGCGCGCCTGGAAAGCGCGGGGCTGGATGCAACTGTCGTTGGTGGAACGCCGGCCGCCGGCAGCGCTTCAAATCGCCAAACGACATTCGGTATTCAAGCTCAAACGGCTTCAGTCCTGCCAAAATCCACCCAACCAAACTCAGCGAGCGGCGATCGTAATGTGCGACCGGCCGCGCGTTTTAGTTTGCCGACTCGCGAAGTTGTCGCTTCTGCCGCCGGCGCTGGCCGTCTTTTTAGTTCGAGCGCGCCCGTCGTCTTCGCGTCAGACAGTGAAACGACGCCCGTGCGATTTGACGATCGACCTTATCGCGGCCGCATCGAAGTTTTCACTAACACGCGCGGCGCGCTGACTGTTGTTAACGTGCTCGGACTTGAGGACTACGTCAAAGGCGTCGTGCCGAATGAACTTTCAGCCGGCGGCTATCCGCTGCTCGAGGCACACAAGGCCCAGGCAATTGCCGCGCGCACCTATGCGTTACGGAATCGCGGGCAATTTATGTCGCAGGGTTACGACTTGCTGCCGACTACGCGTTCCCAAGTTTATCGCGGCCTGGTTTCTGAAAATCCACTTTCGTCGCGCGCCGTCGATGAAACACGCGGAGTCGTGGCAACCTACGATGGTGAACCGATCAACGCCCTCTACACGTCCACCTGTGGCGGACGCACCGAAGACGCCGGCAATATTTTCAACGACGCTGTTCCCTATTTGAAAGGGCGTGAGTGTGCGGCTGAAGGCCGGGCCGCGCTCGCAAGTTTTACGATCAAGACAACGCGCGAACCCGCCGAGCTTAAGGAGCCCGAAAACGTCGCGGTGGCACGCGACACGGCGCTGCTCGCAGTTCAAGGCTTCACTTCGTTGCGCAAAGTTTCTGATTCGTGGCTGAAGGATGAAGCGGAGGTTGAGGAGGTTCGTAGTTGGCTCGCGTCGGTTGCTCGGCTTACTCACCAAACTGCGCCCACGGTCACGGAAGAAGTGAACAAGCCGCCTGCCTTTGCGACCGCGCTCAGCACGGCGGTGTTCGGAGAGAGTCGCGCCGGCACGCTGCTGGACAATGCCGACGTCGAATACTTTCTCGCGGTGCGCGATGCCAGCGAAATACCAGCGGTGAACCGCGCCGACGTAGCCATGCTGATTCGCGACGGTTATCTCGCGATTCTTCCTGATGCCACACTGCATCCGCGCGAACCACTTTCCCGCGCGCGCGCGCTGCATTCAATCGCCCGCATACTCGAGGCGCGCAATCTATTGCAACTTCAGAAAGGGACGGCGCGACCAACGTCTGAAGATTCCCTGGTTCTCCGCAGCACCAAAGGGAAAGACCAGCTGGTGAAGGTTGGCGCCGACGCTTTCCTGTTTCGCCAGATTGGGGAAGCGGTTTATCCCGTGCGTTCGGTCGCCGTTGTTGGCGGTGAGCCGGTTGTCTTTCATGTTAGCGCGACAGGAGAAGTTGATTATCTGGAAGTTCGACCGGCGCCCAATGGCGCAGCGGCGGACCGCTTCTCGCCGTTTACCAACTGGACTACTGAATTGTCGCTCGCCCAGGCCCAGGGACGTTTGGGACGTTTCGCCAGCGGCATAGGATCACTCACCGACCTGCGCGTGATTACGCGCGGTCGATCCAAGCGGGCAATCGACCTCGAGGTGGTCGGAACGGATGGAACGCGTCACGTGCTCGGCGGCCGCATCCGCTCAGCGCTTGGACTCCGCGAACAACTCTTTGTCATCGAGCGTAAGTACGACGACAGCGGACGCGTCACCGGCTTCACTTTTCTGGGACGCGGCTGGGGACACGGCGTCGGCATGTGCCAGGTCGGCGCTTACGGCCTCGCGAAACAGGGTTTCACGTTTGACCAAATCCTCAAGGCGTATTACACGGGAATTGAATTGACGAGGATGTATTAAGTCACTTGGTTGAGCCCAACGGGTTCATGAAAGAATTTCTGCATGCTTGAACACTCAGCCAGCACTCACCCCATCTGTGTTGTTGTTCATCTTCTGTGATAGATTGCCGCTGGAAGCCGCTTTAGAAATAGAGAAACCCCTATGGCCAAAAGAATAGAACCGCTCCTAACCGTCGCTGACCTCGATGCTTTTCCTGAGGACGATGGCAACCGCTATGAGCTGATCGGAGGAGAACTATTCGTGTCTTGCGCTCCCGGCATTCCACATCAACGCGTGCTGCTCAACCTCGAAATTGGCCTGAGCGAGTACCTTCGGAACAATCCAATCGGCATCCTGGTACCCGGAGCCGGCGCCGTCTTTAGCGACTACGATGCCGTCATCCCAGACCTCGCCTTCGTTCGCCATGAACGTTGGAGTGAAGTGGTCACCGGCGAGAGATTTACCGGAGCACTCGACATCGTGATTGAAATCCTGTCGCCGGGCACTCAGAATCGCAAGCGGGATCTTTCGGCCAAGCGTGGCGTCTACGGTAAATACGGAGTGGCAGAATACTGGATCGTCGACTCTGAAAATCAATCAGTTCTGATCTTTCGCTTGCATGAGCAAACTCTTGAAGAAGTCGCAACGCTGAACTTCGATGATGAACTGTCCTCGCCAATCCTTCCCGGCCTGCAATTAAGAGTGAGCGCGCTTTTCAATCTCTAACTCGCAAAAGCCTAATCATGTCGCGACTTCGACCTATCCACCTGATGCTGCTCCTTCTGTTTCTTACGGCTGGAGTTTCGCGACTTGCCTCCGCCCAAGCTCGCAACGACAAACCCCAAAGGGAGAACAAGACCGCGCAGAAGTTCGATGAGTTTGGCGACATTCTTGTCACAGACATCAAGGCTCGTTTGGATGCCTTTGCAGCTGAGCTTCAGAACGAGCCGCTTTCGAAGGGCTTCATCCTGGTTTATCGTACCCGACGAGATATCGCGGGCTTAAGTCATCGGCTCGCGATGCGTATGAAGGATTACCTTGTTAACGCTCGCGGGCTTGAGAACGAGCGCGTAGTGACAGTTGACGGCGGCATAGCTGAACATCTGACCCAGGAGCTTTGGATCGTACCGCTTGGTACTGCCCCCATCCCCCGAAGCGATGCAAGAATCGGCTATCTCGAACAACATGACTCAGCCTGGAAGTTTGACGAGTATGGTTTTTTACCGCTTAGTCTGTATGGAAGGTTCGGTATGAAGCGCGGTCGAGATTCGGAAGCTGAATACCTTGAGGCCTATGCCGATGAGATTAAGAAAAACCAAAGCCAAGTCGCCTGTATTATTGCTTATGCTCAATACAACCGACACCCGCCGCTGGTTGATTGGGCGGACCAGTACGATCCCCACCGCGAGGCGCGACTGGATCGGGCCGGCACGGCGAGAAATCGGTTGAAACTGGAAAAGCAACACTTGATGAGTGTCTACGGCATTCCTGCTTCACGAATTCAGACAATCGACGGGGGTTATAGAAAAGCTCGCGGAGTTGAACTCTGGATCGTGCCTGCGGGGGAACCCTTACCAATTCCAACCCCCAACTCATTTCCACTCAAACGCAAGCTTCTTAAGAAGTGACAAGCAATTCAAAGCCAGGATTAGTGACATTCTTCGTTGTGCCTGACTGCCCGTTGTGTGCGCACGCGCGCGCGTGGCTCAAGGGAATGAGGATCGAATTCGTCGAGCGCGACGTTGCGAACGACTTCGGCGCCCTTCGCGCCATGTATAAGTTAACTAAACAAAACCTGGTTCCGGTGTTTGAGGTTAGAGGGCACGCGCTGGTTCGTCCGACGGATGAAGAGCTGGCTAACTTCCTTTCGTGATTCAACGATGCGTTTCTCTCGCAATCAAATCATCGGCGCGCTAATTCTGCTCGGGCTCCTCTGGGTAGTTATCCTTTACCGCATGTTATTCTCTGGCCCGTGAGCGCCGATCCAACCCAGGACAATACCGACGAAGCTTGTTCACCTGAACAGAGCGTAATCCAGGAAGGCCGGCAGGATGCCTGCGATACCAGCGGCGCTCCCGGCGTAATCGCAATAGTTGGCCCGACGGCCTCCGGCAAGAGCGCGCTGGGAATTGATGTTGCAGTAAGACTGAATGGCGAGATCATCAACTGCGATTCCGTCCAGGTCTATCAGGGTATTCAGATCGCGACCGCCAAAGTCCCGCTCGCCGAGCGCCGCGGCGTTCCTCATCACCTGACCGATTTCGTCTCTCCAAACATCAACTACACCGCCGGCGACTGGGCCCGCGAAGCAGCAGCGACAATTGAAGACGTCCAAGAACGAGGTCGCGTGCCGATACTCGTCGGCGGCACCGGACTCTACCTGCGTGCCTTTCGTAATCCATTCTTCGCGAGTCCGCCAACGGATGACGAACTCCGCCGCCGGCTCAATGACTTGCGCGAACGTCGCGGAGCGGAACATTTGCACGCGTTGCTGCGCCGTCTCGATCCTGAAAGCGCTCGCGAACTCTACCCACGCGACTGGCCGCGCGTGCAACGCGCGATCGAAGTCCGTCTGCAAACTGGTGAACCGATGTCGGGAAAGAAAAGCGCGCGGCCCGATCCCCATGAGAGCGCGCGACAACTGCGCTTGCTGGTGCTGAATCCTGACCGCGCCGCGCTCTACCAAAGAATTAATGAGCGCACGGAGCAGCATTTCGCCGCTGGGCTCGTTGCAGAAGTCAAGGCTCTACTTGCGGAGGGCGTGCCTGCCAGCTCGAATGCACTCGGCGCGCATGGCTACCGGCGCGTGGTTGAATATCTCGAAGGCAAACGCGACCTCGCGAGTGCTGTCGAGCAAACAAAACTCGACGTGCGCCATTATGCGAAGCGGCAGTTAACCTGGTTTCGTCGCGAGCCAGGCGCCAAATGGTTTGCAGGCTTCGGCGAGGACGAACGAGTCCAACAGGCTGTGCTAGAGGCGCTTGCTCGCTAGCCTCACTCCAGTTCAAAGCTGCTGGTCGCGCAGAGACAGAAATGTAACACAACGCAATCAGCTATTTTCTTGTCAGCGGCCCAACCGCTGCGGTAATCTGGCGGTGGTTCCCCTCTTCAGTTGGAGTGCTTCTCAAGGTGTCGTCATGTCCGACGGAAAGCCTGCGCCACAAAATATTCAGGACGCGTTCCTAAACACGGTCCGCCGCGAAAAAGCTACCGTCATGATCTATCTGCTAAACGGTGCGAAGCTGAACGGGCGCATCCGCAGTTTTGATAAGTTTTCCATTCTGCTCGAAGCCGGTTCGCAGGAACAGTTAATCTTTAAACACGCGATCTCTACAGTTTCAATCTCACGACGAGGCAGCGGAGAGTTGCGCCCGACTAGCAACGTCGGGTTGAACTCAGGCGAACACTCGCGTCAAAGTTTTGATCAACCATCAGACCAGTCTGGCGACTCGCCGGAATCCTGACATTCCTTTACACTCTTGCCTGCTGTACGCGAAAGTTGGGAAGAAGATTTGCCACGGATTTGCGCGGATGAACGCGGGTATGATCTGGGCATTCGATCGCATCGCATGTCTCTGCGATCAATCTGCCGCGTGGTGTTGTGATAACCTCAAATATTTTCAGATCCGCGTTAATCCGTGAAAATCCGCGGCTAATCTGAACTTCGGTGCCGCAATCTAAAGGTTTTGACGGAAAGCATGAGGGGACGGTTGTCAGGAACTTTTATTACTTTCGAAGGAATAGACGGCAGCGGCAAGTCGACGCAGTTGCGTTTGCTCGCAGGCTTTCTAGAACAGGCAGGCTGTGACATTTTATTGACGCGCGAACCCGGCGGCACACCCGTTGGCAATCGCCTGCGGGGCGCGTTGCTCGATGCGCACGAAGAAGTAGATCCACTCACCGAGCTGCTGGTGTTTGCAGCCGATCGCGCGCAACACGTTCGCCGCGTTTTGCGCCCGGCGCTTAAATCGGGGCGCGTTGTTATCTCAGATCGTTATGCTGATGCGACGCGGGCTTATCAGGGAGCTGGACGCGGTTTTTCAACGGACCTGATTGCTGAGATTATTCAGTTGGCTACGGAAGGGTTGCAGCCGGAACTGACCGTGCTGTTTGATCTCTCGATCGAAGACTCTACTGCGCGCACGCAGCGGCGCGGCGATGGCGCCCAGCGGGGTGATCGTCTCGATGCCGAGGACGATGCTTTTCACACCCGCGTGCGCGCAGCTTACCTGCAACTGGCGCAGGCCGAGCCCGAGCGCATCAAAATTGTGAACACAAACCAACCGTTGGAAGCGACTCACGCGCGCGTGAAAGAGATCGTTATTCCTTTCCTGCAAAGCCGTGGTCACCTTTTGTCAGAACCATCTGCGTTAGCGGGTGGCTGAATCAAAGGTCCGCCCGCTGACGCAGGCGGTTCTGACAGGTTGAGCTTCTGCAAGAGAACTATGTTTAATGATCAACTTACCGGCAACGAGCGCGTCAAGTCGCTGCTGCGCAAAATCCTGGAGGCGCGTCGTGTTCCGGGCGCGCTGCTGTTTGCAGGCGAAGACGGCATCGGCAAGAAATTGTTTGCGCTCGAGCTGGCGCGAGCTCTGAACTGCATGACGCCGCAAGGCGTGGAAGGTTGCGGTGGTTGCAAGGCATGCAAGCGCATAGACGCTGCCCGGTTCAACTATCCGCAAAGTGACGATTCCGACGATTGGAAAGGAATCATCTGGACTGACCATCCGGACGTGGGCATGGTGGTGGCGCCGAAGCGTGTGTTGCTCGTCGAGCAAATGCGGGCGATCGAACGCGAGGCAAACTATCGTCCTTACGAAGGCAAAGCACGCATGTTTTTGATCGAGGACGCCGAGAAACTAAACGACCCGTCGGCAAATGCTCTGTTGAAGGTTTTGGAGGAACCGCCGCACACATCGCATATTGTTCTCCTGACGTCGCGGCCCGATATGTTGCTCCCCACCATTCGTTCGCGCTGCCAGATGATCCGCTTCGCGCCGGTGTCGCCCCAGGAGATAGAAACGCATTTAGTGAAAAATAAGATTGCGAGCGGCGGTGAAGCGCGGGTGCTCGCGCGAGTGGCGAGAGGCAGTCTTGGCCGAGCTGTGGCTACTGAGTTTGATGAATATCTGGAGATGCGCAACGCGATGCTCCGCGTGTTGCAGGCGCTGGCAGTCAGCGATGATCGCATTCAACTTCTGCGCTCGTCAGAAGAATTCAACGACGCCAAGCACAAGGACCACTATGAAGCGCGGCTCGATGTACTCGAGGCATTGATTCGCGACGCCTGGATGCTTGCGCTCGGCGCGCCCGCGCAAAGCGTGGTGAACGAAGACCTGTTGCCTGAACTTACAAAGATCAGTGAGCGTCTCAATGGCCGTCGCCCGGCTGGTTGGATCTCGCAGATCGAAGAACTGCGGGAACAACTCTTAGTAAACATCAATCGCAAACCCGCTACTGACGCGTTGTTTCTCACCATGGCCGCCGCTGCCCTGCCGCTTGGAAGAAAACGCTTCGTGCCGCGACCTTGAACGTTAGCCTGATAATTGACGCACGCTGCCGTGCTCAGATCCAACGATGTCCCGGCGAGTTATGACCACCTCTGACGCCACCGATAGACCAGCATTGGATAAGGGATCAGACCGCCAAGAATCATCATGCCGAAAATCGCTGCGTATCGCTTGGTCCAGGTTTAGGCAGACGCTTTTGAATAGAACTACTCCTGCCTTGTTCAATAGCAAATTTGATCTGTTGCGGCGCGTGAAGCACGCGAGTAACGTCAGCAGCTGGCTGCCGCAGCGTCATTTTACATTCAATCTCGCAGCACGGAACAACGACGAGCGCCGCCAACGCTGTCGGCAGTGGCGAGACTCTTTTCTGCCGGCTAGTCTTCGAGTTTCTTTATTAGCCGCAAGGCATGGTTAAGGGCGATAAGCGGAGGCTGCTCGTCAGTTGAAATGGCAGTTAACGACTGCGACCCATAGTTGACTAAACGTTTGCTACTGATTCTCACCGAGGTCCAGCAGCGTTTGGGTAGCTTCCATCAACAAGTTACGGTCCGAAGCGCTGGCGATACTCACCCGAAACAATGAACGCCTTGACCATTTCTGCGTTCACAAAGTTGCCGTTGAATTGGTTTAGCTTCGTCAACCAGAAATCGTAGCCGGTATAGTCTGAGTCGGGACTGTCGTTTGGGTTACGACGCAAGTAGCCAAAGTACTGCATCAACACAAACGCTCGGTTGGATTCATTTGCCGACAAGATTGAGTTTTCGGCAACCCTTCTCAATGCTCTCCCGCGCGCTGCCAGATCGGCCGTATTCAGAGCGACGCCAAACTCGTTGATAGCTGCGCTGCGATCAGTTGACGAAGGAGTTACGCCGGCGTGGGCAAACAAAGCGTCAACGAATTGCGTCGGCGTCAGCGAAGTCGCATACGCTGAAGTGAATCGCGATCGCTGCACGAACTCCGCTGTGAATGCAACTTTATTGTTCTCGAGCGCTTGCTCCCAACCGGTCTGTCCGACAATTACACCCTGGCCAATTTCCTGCGTATCCGACGAGAACTCGCTGCGACGGATGATAGGCACGGAAAGCGTATGCGAGCCACCGAAGGTCGAAGTCCCGGTGGCGTTGCCATAGGCCGCTTTGTAAATGCGCTCGACGAGATATCCTGTCTGTTGGAATTCAATCGAGAGGAAATAAGCCGCCGAAACATTAATTCGCTTCAGGTCAATGCACGCCTGATTCGAACCACACGAAGTTATCTCATTGGTCCAAAAATCCCAACCGCTTGGATCCGGATACCGACCGAGGAAGTCATAGTAGTGATATTGCACGAATGAACGAGGCGCGTCTAAAGGATTGGGGCCAATTACGACATCGTTGTCGTTGATCGTCAGTACGGCGGTGGTAGTCGCTAGCGTCGCGCCGGTCGGGTTGCTCAAAGCTAGATTAACCGTACGTGTTCCGTCCACGAACGCGTTGTCGATGATCAGCACCGGGAGACTTTTGCTCGTTTCACCTGCTGCGAAGCTCAAGACGCCTTGTGCCGCGACGTAGTCCTTCCCTTCCTTCGCGGTGCCGTTGCTGGTGGCATACGCGACCGTGGATGCAGCGCTCGTGTCTCCTGAGCGAGTGACAGTAATGATGATGAAGCCGCTGGCCTCGCCCGCGTTATAAGTAGACGCGCTGAACTGCAGCGTTGGCGTGCTAGAGGTCGAACTGAGCAGGCTTATCGTGTAAGGGCCGGTACTCCCATTTATTCCGTCGGCGGAATACGAGGTCGCAAAGATGCGGTACGTGCCGGTTGTCGGCAGGGTAAAGAAACCGTTAAATGATGGAATACGTGAATTACTACTTCCCCCGCCGTCGTCGTCCTGGGCAATCGTTTGATTATTAGGATCGTTCAGAAACAGATAGGTGTCGAAAGCGGATGAACTCATAGTGATCGCAATTCTTTGTCCCGCCGTGCCCGTGAAATCGTATGGATCCACATAACGCGACGTTGACGTAAAAACGCAACCAGTCGTCAGGGTTGTATTGATGGTCTGCCCGAGCGCAATCGTGGTTACGGGGCAGCCATTGCCATTACCTGCCGACTGAAACACGTTGAACGTTTCACTCGCGACTGAAATCGTGCCGGTGCGTGAGTTTCCTGTATTGGCCGCAACGGAATAGTTCACGGTGCCACTTCCAGATCCAGTGGAAGTTGTCGTGAGCCAACCAACATTGCTCCGAGCAGTCCAGGCACAGCCAGGCCCGGCGGTAACGG
>JANLYZ010000196.1:0-21099 GCA_031365905.1 Chloracidobacterium sp.
TTGAACCTTACAACAACTTGAACTCCATCTTTGCGACATGGGCCAGACGAGAGTCTTTGTCATACAAGATGTCCGCTCCCGCGTTTCGCATTTCTTCGATCGCGCGTTCGCCGTCGCCTGGATTAATTTCCACCGCTCGCATCGCATACGCGAGAGCCTTAACGCGGAAGCCCTCTTTCAGTGCGTCGAGCACGGTGCTCTTCACGCAGTAGTCGGTTGCCAGCCCGCCGATCCAAAGCTCTTCAACGCCAAGCTTGTGGAGTCGCTCCGTCAGATTGTTCTCGTCAAAGGCGGAATAGCAGTCGGTTTGGCCCAGCCCTTTCGAGATCAGGCGGATGTCGTTGTTAAAAATCAAATCCGGGTGGAAGGCGGCGCCATCGGTCAGCATCACACAATGCACCGGCCAGGTGCCGCCGTAAGCGGCGAAGTGCCTGGTCTTTTCCTGATGCCAGTCGCGACTGAAGTAAACCGGCTCATCGTGCGCGAGAAACTCCAGGATGAGTTCATTGAGCGGTCCCACAACTTCATCGCCGTGCGGCACCGCCAGCGCACCGCCAGGACAGAAATCGTTTTGCACATCTACGACAATTAGTGCGCGCTTGCTTGCACTCGACATAATCCTTGCTCCTCCCAACAATTGCTCGTTTACATGATGCTGCCAATGTCGCGGCGCGACAAGCGACGAGACGTTTGCTTGTAGCGGACCGTGGTCCTCGCGGGGTGTTGGTGACTCGAGCAACCAGCGCGGCTTTGCCGCCGCACAGTGCGGAAAGGCTTCGCCGTTCCGTCCGGCCCCCATCAATTTCTTTTTGAGGCTCCTCAGAATAATGGAGGCGCAGCCTCCCGGAGTTTCAAAAGTCTCAACGGTAAGGCAGAGCCTTACCGCACTGTGCGGCGGCAAAGCCGCGTGCGTCAGTCGCCTGCTTCTCGCTGTAGGTTCTCCAACACTGCGCAAAGAGCGGCCCGTGGTAGACTATTTCCGTTCCCAAAATCATAAGGATCATCCTTGGTAGAGGTCTGATTATGAATGATGCTGGAATTGAAACCAAGCGAGAGACTGGGCCATTAAGAGCAGGGCTGGGAGAATACGCTGGGGCGGTAAACGCAGCGCTCGCAGAGGCGGCGCAGGCCAACGTTATTGAGCGCATTTGGAACAAAGACGCCGCGCTTTGGAAGAGCGAAGCGGCGCACCAGAAGATCATCCGGAACGCGCTTGGTTGGTTAAGCGTAGCTAGCGAAATGCTCGCGGTCGCGGATGAACTCAAAACATTTGCCGCAGATGTCAGCGCGGCCGGGTTCGAGCACGTCATGGTTTGTGGAATGGGCGGCTCGTCGTTGTGCCCCGAAGTGTTGCGACAAACATTTGGCCGGCAGCAGGGTTTCCCCGAGCTGCTCGTGCTCGACTCCACCGATCCCGATACGATTAATAGCTTCAGTGAGAAGATCGATCTGGAAAAGACTTTGTTTGTTATTGCGTCGAAATCCGGGACGACCACGGAACCCAATGCCTTTCATCGTTACTGGTACAACGAAGTCGCACGCGTCAGCGACGTGCCGGGTAACGCCTTCGTCACCATCACCGATCCGGGTTCACAAATGGCCGACACGGCTGCCGAGCAAAGCTTCAAGCGAATCTTTCTCAACCAGCCGGACATCGGCGGACGTTATTCCGCGCTTTCATATTTCGGCATGGTGCCCGCAGCGCTGATGGGTCTGGACGGGACCAGGTTGCTCGGGCCCGCGCAATCGATGATGGAAGCATGCGGTACGCGGCCCGATCAAAATCCAGCCGCGCTGCTCGGCGCAGTGATGGCAGAATGCGCGCGCGCCGGTCGCGACAAACTAACCATCGTCACCGATAGAAAGCTCGCGGCGCTCGGTTTGTGGATTGAACAACTGATCGCTGAAAGCACCGGCAAGGAAGGAAAGGGAATCGTGCCGGTCGTGGGTGAACCGCTGGGTGAAGTTGCCGCCTACCGGAACGATCGACTCTTCGTTTCGATTAGCGTTGGGCCGTCTGATGACGAAACAAACTCGAAACTAAAAGCTCTCGGGGCTGAGGGCCATCCGGTGGTTTATCGAAATCTGAGTGAAGTCTACGATCTTGGCGCGGAGTTTTTCTTGTGGGAGATGGCGACGGCGTTTGCCGGTTGGCGCCTGGGAATAAATCCGTTTGACCAACCGAATGTGCAGGAGTCGAAAGATGCGACGAAAGCACTGTTGGAAAAATATTCAAGCGACGGAAAACTACCGGAGCAAGCTGCGCTGGCAAGTGATGGTCAACTTAGTGTTTACACCGGTGCTGAAGGTGCTGCTGTTTCCGTCAGTGAAGCTTTGCGAGCGCACTTCGCGCAGGTAAGACCCGGTGATTACGTAGCTCTGCTGGCTTACATTGAAGAGACGCCCGAGACTGAGAGCGCGTTGCAAGCAATACGCACGGTGATTCGTGATGCAACTCATTGCGCTACGACCACGGGCTACGGGCCCAGGTTTCTGCATTCAACCGGACAACTGCACAAAGGTGGACCGGATTCGGGAGTGTTCATTCAGATCACCGCGCCGGATAAAGCTGATTTTCCAGTTCCTGAGGCGCCGTACACGTTCAGCGTTTTGAAAGACGCACAGGCACTCGGCGATTTTCAGTCGCTCTTGAAACACGGGCGGCGGGCGTTGCGGGTGGATTTGGGGTCTGATGTGCTGGTTGGATTGCAGAAGCTGCAGGAAATGCTAACGAGCGTAGTTCGCGACTAATGTTGTGCAGAACCGCGAGCGGTAGCGAGCGGATGCTAGAAGCAACTCAAGCGAGTGACCGAATGTATTCAGCGAGTCGTAATCTGCTCTTGAAAGTTGAGTCTAGCATCCGCTCGCTACCGCTCGCGGTTCTACAACACCCGGCTTTAGGCCCAGACCTCGTATTCACATCATTATGACTACAGCAAAAATTGGATTGATTGGACTCGGCGTGATGGGACAGAACCTCGCGCTGAACATCGAGCGCAACGGTTTCCCGGTTGCGGTTTACGATCGGGAAGCGGCCGTGCTCGACGCCTTTGTCGCGCGCGAAAGCGGCAAGCAGATTCTTGACGCGCACACTCCGGAAGAATTTGTGGGCTCACTCGAACGTCCGCGCAAGATAATCCTGCTCGTTAAAGCCGGCGATCCGGTCGACTGGACTATCAACCTGATCAAACCATTTCTCGACCCGGGCGACATCATCATCGATGGCGGTAACTCTAACTTCAAAGACACCGAACGACGTGAAAAGGAACTTCAAACGGCCGGTCTCTTCATGATCGGTTCCGGAACTTCCGGTGGCGAGAAGGGCGCGCTCTGGGGGCCGAGCCTGATGCCCGGAGGCGACCCGCAAGCCTACGAACAGATTCGTCCCATCTGGGAAGCGATCGCAGCGAAGGTTCCTGACGGACCATGCGTCACTTACATCGGTCCCGGCGGGTCAGGTCATTTTGTGAAGATGGTCCACAACGGCATCGAGTATGGCGACATGCAACTGATTGCTGAAGTCTACGGGCTCATGCGCGATGGCTTCGGACTCAGCACGGTGGAGATGGCAGACATCTTTGACGAATGGAACCGAGGCGATCTGGAGTCGTACCTGATTGAAATCACTGCGAAGATTCTGCGCGTCAAAGATCCGGAAACTGGAAAGCCGCTCGTGGATTTAGTTCTCGACAAAGCTGGGCAGAAGGGAACCGGCAAGTGGACCAGCCAGATTGCTCTGGACCTGGCCGTGCCGATACCGACAATCGATGCGGCGATCGTGGCGCGGGTCTTGTCGTCACAGAAGGGTGCGCGGCTTGAGGCGAGCAAAGCTATCAACGCGCGAACCACGGGCGAGTTCACGGCGTTTAGCGAAAAGCTGAAAGGTTATCTACACGACGCCCTTTTCGCTTCCAAGATTTGTTCGTATGCGCAGGGAATGAATTTGATCAAGGCTGGTTCCGAAGAGTTTAAGTGGAACATCAATCTCAGTGAGATCGCGCGCATCTGGCAGGGTGGCTGCATTATTCGCGCGAAGTTTTTGGGGAAGATCAAAGAGGCTTACCTGCGCGCGCCGGGGCTCGGCAATCTGCTGCTCGATGATGAGTTCAACTCGAAGATCGAACAAGGGCAATCGGGGTGGCGAGTTGTAGTAAGCACCGCAATGCAACAAGGCTTACCGGTGCTGGCGATGTCGTCGAGCCTCGGTTACTTCGACATGTATCGCACGGCCAACCTGCCGCTCAATCTAACGCAAGCGCAACGCGACTTCTTCGGCTCGCATACTTATGAACGCACAGACAAACTCGAGCAGGGATTCATTCATACGGAGTGGGAAGAGCTGCTGGAGAAGAAGATGTAACGCAAACTGTTAGTTTGCGTCGTGCCGAAGCCGCGGCGTAAGAACGCAAACTAACAGTTTGCGTTACGAAGTCTATGGAGCCCCCAAACATTTCTGTTTTTGATACTCCCGAGCACCTTGCCCTGGCTGCAGCGGAACGTTTTGTGGAATATGGCTCCGAGCTTCAAGGTGATCTCGATCAGTTTAGCGTTGCGCTGGCTGGAGGCAAGACGCCGCTGCGAGTTTATGAGTTGCTGGCTACGGAAGGGTTTAAGAATCGGATTGATTGGCCACAGGTTTATCTCTTCTTTAGCGACGAACGCTGCGTTCCGCCGGATCACCCTGACAGCAACTACGCAATGGCGTCTGAGTCTTTGATTTCGAAAGTCCCGATTCCGGCAAGTAATGTTCACCGCATTATCGGCGAAGGCAACGCGAACCGAAACGCGCAGGCTTACGAAAACCAGTTGCGAGCTTTCTTCGCCGCACAGCCATCACCACGTTTTGATCTCGTATTGCTGGGAATGGGTGAAGACGGACACACAGCGTCGCTGTTTCCGCAATCCGCTGCGCTCCGGGAAACCGGGCGCTGGGTTGTCGCGACCAGGAACGAACAGTCCGGTCAGGATCGGATTACGCTTACCGTTCCCGTCTTCAATCAGGCGCGGCGCGTGCTGGTTCTAGTTACAGGCGAAAAAAAGGCGCAACGCCTAAAAGAGGTAATGCGCCCCGAGCCCGGCTCGGAACGATTGCCAGTTCAGGCAATCGCGCCCGTCGCGGGAATGCTGGAATGGCTAGTAGACGCTGAGGCAGCTTCGCTACTGTAGCGCCTTACGGCAAACGGCAGTTAGCAATGCACGTGGCCGAGCAAGAAATAGACGATGATAAAAATCACGATCGTGGAGAGGCAACCGCCCCCGAATTTCCAGGCTGCTGCCCCCGCCAGGCATCCGCGTAATGGTCCTTCCATAGTTTTTTCTCCAACAGGTTAAGAGGTACTTACGCGCTCGCCGCAGCTTTGAGTTGCTGTTCCTTCGCCGCTTCCATACGCGTGCCGATTGTCTCCGCTTGTTCTTCAGTAAACACTTTGCGAGCTTTCGGAAACATCTCGCCTTCCTCTTCCTCGACGTGATGCTCGACGTTTTCTTTAAGCACGGTGAACCTTGCTGTCCACTGTTCGTCACCCTTGTCCATCTTCTCCAGTTCGCCGAGCAACTGCTTGACGAGGCGATGTTCCTCAAATGCTTCCAGGGTTATGTCGTGGGTTTCGTCAGCTTTCTCCAGCTCCGGGTAGAGGATTGTTTCTTCGATACTCGCATGTACATCGAGTTCAGTTTTGAGTTGGGTGAAAAGCTCTTCGCGAGTTTTCACGCCGCGCTCGGTGGTTGAATCGATTTTCTCCATAATTCCTGCAACCTTTTTATGGTCGGCCTTTAATAATGTAAAAACGTTCATTGCTAAGGTCCTCCTGGTTATTCTGACTCTTGATGAAAAAGAATTGATGAAACGGAGGTGAGTCGGTTAGAACCCACCTCCTGTACGACTGGGTCAAAGGACCAAGCCCTTAAGAACATCGGTAGCTTCGTTCA
Source organism: Chloracidobacterium sp. (assembly GCA_031365905.1). Taxonomy (GTDB): domain Bacteria; phylum Acidobacteriota; class Blastocatellia; order Pyrinomonadales; family Pyrinomonadaceae; genus PSRF01. The sequence continues at coordinate 5,929 of JANLYZ010000196.1, forward strand.
GCGACCTTGCTGACCACCGCCACCTTGCTGACCACCGCCACCTTGCTTGTCGCCGCCACCTTGCTTGTCGCCGCCACCTTGCTGGCCGCCGCCACCTTGCTTGTCGCCGCCACCTTGCTTGTCGCCGCCACCTTGTTGGCCGCCGCCACCTTGCTGACCGCCGCCACCTTGTCCTTCTTTGTTCTCAGCCATCTTGATGCCTCCCTTTGTTCGAAAGTTATTGTTGTCGGGGGCCAGAATGTTTTAAGTCTTATTTCTTTACGAAAGAGAATGGATATTCTCCGTTTCGCACTCTAACCGGACAGTCTGTTAAGTCCCGGCCTCTCTGGAGCAAAAGGAATGCCATAGTTGGATCGATACCTATCGCGCTGAGCGTCGCTTCATGAAATTCAGCAGAGACTTTTCCGCTGCATGAAGTTTTCGTCCACGGTACTTGAGCAATTCGTTTTGCGTATTGAAGTACCGGCTAATCGTTTTTCCAGCTTCGAAGCTATTGATAATCTCGGGGCAAATATAAGAACTACGGCAAACTGCCGGCGTATTACCAAGCACGCTCGCGGTCTCTTTAATAGCGGCGACGATCTTTCGGCTGCGCGCCGTTTTCTTTTCCCCCGGTTCCGCGCCGGTGCGCGCGAGGGCACAGGCGCATACTAACGTGCCGGCCCAGGTGCGAAAATCCTTGGCGCTGAATTTTTCGCCCGTCACCTCACGGATGTAGTTATTAATATGCTGGCGCGTGACGTTTACAAACAGGCCATCACCGTTTTGATATTTGAAAACTTCGCGCGACGGCCGCCGCAGCAAAGCGCGGACTACTTTGGCGACTTGCTGATCTTTTATTTGACTAAACTGTTGCACACCGGATTTGCCGCGAAAATCAAATTCCACGACGTCGCCTTTCACCGTCACATGCTTACGCCTAAGTGTTGCCAGCCCGAAACTGCCGTTTTCGCTCGCATAAACCTGGCTTCCCGGTCGCAGAAAACAAGTCGACAAAATTCTCAAGAGCGCGGCCATAACCGTTTCTTTTCCCAATCCCGGCTGCCTAATCGCTGATGAAACAGTCGCGCGCATTTTCGGTAAGGCCTCCGCAAACTTGATCACGCGGCTGAACTTCTTGGCTTCCTGCCGGCGAACGTGAGTGGTGTGATAGAGGTATTGTAAACGGCCGGCAACATCCCGACCGATTGCCTGCACCGCGCCGCCGGCGGCGGAACTGATCCAGACGTCAGTCCATGCAGGCGGGATCCTTAGCGCGGCTATACGCTTGAGATCCGCCGCCCCAACTTTGCTGCCGCCTGCTCGTCGGAATTTGAATCCGCGCCGCGGTGTGCCGAGGCGGCTGATGCCGGTCTGCTGGAGTTGTTCGTATCGGGTCATTGAGTTCGGATAGCTTCGAGTTTCGAGTTTTGCGTTCCATGGGAACCAACCCAAGTATGTTCAATCCGCAACTTTGCCGCTTAGTCACTGCCTTGCTGTGTAGGATTCCTGTACATCTCCGACCGGGACTTGTTTACTAACAGACCACCTGTCTGACTGTTATTAACTTTCGCCAACGGCGTTCGCAATCAGGATGCCAATATGTTTTCCCGCAGGGCTTGCGGCCTTTAATCAAGTGGGCCAGCCGCGAAAGACTTCTCAGCCGCGCCGTGGATTCTTTGAGGCGCGCTATTTGCAGAGGCAGCCGCTCAAATAATTTGATTTCATTTCAAGGGGGCCCGTTTCATGCCGAGAGGAGATAAGGGTGCATACACTGAGAAGCAGAAGCGACAGGCCGAGCACATCGAAGCAGGCTACGAGGATCGCGGTGTTTCAAAGAAGGAAGCCGAATCGCGCGCCTGGGCCACAGTGAATAAGGAATCGGGCGGCGGAAAGAAAAGCGGTTCAGGTAGAGGCAAGGCAGCCAATAAGAGTCCTTCCAAAAAGGGCGGCAAGAAAGCCGGAAAGAAAGCAACCAGGGAGAGCGTTAAGAAGTCGTCCAAAAAGAAGTAACTCAATTTTATATGGCGAAAAAAAAGAAACCGATGAGTTCAGGCACTGGCAGCCATGTTCAGAAACAGCGGGTTAGTTAGCAACGTTCAAAAAGGAGAAAACTTATGGGAGACGATGGCGGGGGTGGTAGTGCTGGAGTGGTAGCGGTATTGGTGATCTTCGTGATTATCGTGGTGGCTGCCCTGGTTGTTTTTGGTGGCAGACTTTTCAACGGCAACAAAAAAGTCGACGTCAATATCAGCGCGCCTGGGAAGTAAGCAGGTAGAGAGAAGTCGACACTGGTAACGGACGGCGGAAGGCGACTGAATGCCGACTGGGGTTGTCGCGCTACATTGGGAAGGGAATCCGCGTGACCACAGACGCGCAGTCTGGTCACGCGGCTTCCTATGGGTTCGTATTCCGAAAGGGGCCTTATAAATGTTCCGCAAGTTTTCTATTGCCGCCGCCAACGCGCTGGGCTCATCGTGGATGTTCATTGCGAACGTCTTTTTAATCCTGATATGGCTGGTTGCCGGCCCATTTTTCCACTATTCAGATACTTGGCAGCTAGTTGTGAACACAGCCACCACCGTGTTTACTTACCTGGCCGTTTTTCTAATTCAAAATACGCAGAATCGGGACGCCAAGGCAATCCAGTTGAAACTGGATGAACTAATCAAGGGCGTCGGTGGCGCCCGCACTCATCTCGTCAACCTGGAAGAGCTATCTGACGAAGAGTTGTCAGCATTGCAGGAGGAATTCAAGCGGCTGCGAACTGAGCACGATAGCGCGGAAAGCAAAGAACCTTCCGCCACGGCGGCCTGAATTTGGACTCGCGTTCTTCCAAAACGGTAAGAGCAGAGTTGGAATTCACGCGGGATTAGAAGTTGTTTACTTTGTTCCGGCGTGAAATATGAAAAGGTCTGCGCAAAACTCCAGCACACTTTCGCTTGTCCCAGCCGAGTTCGGTCCTGACGATTCCTACCAGGAAAAGAAGGCTGCCAACTTAAAAGAGTCGTTCGACAATTGGCTGGATTCGATGTTTCCGACACTGCTTCGTTCAACTGTTGCCGAAGAGACACCGAACGCGACTCGTTGGCGGCGAACGCTTACCTCCACCGACATCATGCGCGTCAATCGCGCCACGGTTAGCGAGAGTACTGACCATCGCCATTGGCCGCCGGAAGTTGTCATCAGTTTCCTCTCCGCTGATGTGATCAAGCGAAAACAGAGGTGAGTTTGTGAATGAGACCATGTCGTCACCAGAATGGTCGAGGCATTTTTCGAGTGCCAGGTAGCACTTCTTTTTCAGGCGGGCTTTCTTCTGTTGAGTACCGCTGATGCAGTGATCTCGCGGCTGCCATGGTTTGAGTAAAGAAAGATAAGTTGTGCGCCTCTTCTCTCAATCAGAACCAGGCCCTTATCGCTGCACTTGTCTTGACCGTGATCCAACGCCTCTCGGAACATTGCTCTAGCTTGACTGATGCTCAAGAGCCGCCAGCGTCCGCCACAAGATAGTGAGGGGTAGTCTATGGAGAAGGTCCGATGCCCGCGTTTACTTCTCCGCATCGTTACCTTCATGGGCCAGGTGCTTTGGTCGTCCGTCTGGTAACCGGTGCCCACCCAGGACCCGCGCAGCCAATTGCTTTTGGTCTGGGCGGATGCGGTTAGCGTCAGCAGCAAGAGAAGTCCGAGAACGAGCGGAGTTTTGTGCATGCGTTGTCCCACAACTTCCGCGCGCCGGCGCGAAAAGGATTCAAGGCGATAATATTCTAGGTCTGCTTAAGGGACGGTTCTATGGTGCGGCCGTGGCTATATCGTCTACGGATCTACTAAACCCTTCTGAATATTTCGCTGCCATGCCTCGTAGTTTCTTACCCGGCGTTTTGCTTGTTTGCGCGTAAGTCCTAACTCACGTGCTACTGAGTCGATGCGTGCGGTGCGGTCTTTCTTTTTGTCGTAACGCTCGCCTGGGGCTCGAAGATATATTTCGTAGGCACGGGTCCATTCCGACTTAACGTCGGCAGTGGCCTGCTTGCCACGTTGTTCTGGCATATGTTGTTCCTTCGTAAGTTTTGCCTGAATTCTAGCAGCGAAGTGGGTTGAGGGGTAGCAGAAAAATTCTCTTGCGTTTTGGCGAGGAACTTTCTTCCAACATTGCGCTCATTGGATCCACATAAAGCAACGCTCCTCCAGATGCCTGAAGAAGCGTTGCACCCTGTGGACAATGCTCTGACGTTACCGCCAGGGCTCTTTAAGAAACCTCTGCCGTTAATGCGCTGAGGTTTCAATCCCGTTTGAAGACACTCACGCGTTAGTCGATCTGCCCTCAGCCTGCGACGACAGATCTACTAGCGGATCTCGCTCTAAGAACGGCGACCAGAAGCTGGGCACCCGCTGGTTATACAGCTCGTCGACCAGATACGAGGCTGATGATGAACACAATCAGGGCAACGACCAGCAGCAGGTGAATGATGCTCCCTACATGCAAAACCGTGAAACCAAGCAACCAAAGAATTAGAAGAATCACTAGAATCGTCCACAGCATGGGCTTTCTCCTTTTTTCGAACTCCAGATCTAAACTGATTGGAACGACCGTCGTTGGAGCAATGACCATGCCATCTACCAGTGGATTTTCGCAGGAAGAAAACTAACCCAAGAGAAACCAAACCTTTAGCCCGCGTTGCAACTCTCATCTGGTCGTCCCTGAGGCAGCGCGGTAGTGGGACGGTGCATCAGAAGCGTTCGCTTGCCCTTTCAGCACCGACCCAGAATTGTGCGGATTTAGTTCAACTCATCCTGAAACCTCGGAATATAAGGCGGCTGGGGTTAGCGAGCATAGGTGCGGATCCCTGACAAAGCGCCAAACTTTGAAGAAATTGCCGCCTGCAAAGGAATTGGCCCGAGCCGTCACCTGACGGGCGCGAAGACGAAAAGGCACTTGACAATAAGGGGCAACTGTAACTATATTGGTTACAGACGATTAACCTAGTTTATTTATTATGTCGACCAGCAGCCGGTTTGCAGTAGCAGTTCATGTCCTTACGCTGATGGCGTGGGCCGACGACGAACCTCTCAAATCAGAACAAGTGGCTGAGAGTGTCAACACGAATGCGGTTGTCATTCGGCGGATGCTTTGTGAGTTGGCAGAGTCGAAACTTGTCGTGTCGCAGTCAGGTGCGATGGGCGGTTCGAAACTGGCGCGTGAACCGGAGCAGATCACTTTGTTGGATATCTACCAGGCGGTTGAGAGCCGCGGCGTATTTTCGTTGCACCGCCATCCGCCAAATCGGCACTGCCCGGTAGGCGTGAACATCGGCACGGTGCTTAACCATGTGCTGGACGAAGTGGACACCGCGGTCGAGCGAGTATTGGCAAACATCACGATCAAAGATGTGGTTTCGCGCTTGCAACCATGCGTTAGCACTTCGGTCCGCAAGCGGAAGCAAATGGCAAAACAGCACGTGATGTCGGCGGGAAACTAGCAGTCTTAAGTTTTCGTATGATGCAACACTGGATGGCAGTAAGGGGTTAGTTGGCGAAATGGTTTTCCACGCTAAAAGGAACCCTCGCATGAAAGGACGGTCTTGATTTGAGTAGGCTTCAGAAAGATTCTGATGGGGTTGAGCCAATGGATTCGGTTAAACCGAATTTTTCGGGTGCTCATGAGGAGCTCCTGGAAGACGCAGTATCGATCGAGGATATCGATGAAGTGTTGGAGAAGCTGGCAACTGCCGGTATTTCTGGAAGTGAAGCTGACGAGCCGGTGATCGGAGATGCATCTTCGTCCGCAGCGCAAGCGGAGGATGACGATGCTCCTGAGGAGATGGAACTGGACCTCTCGGCTGGTGAGCTTGATAAGACTTCAGATCCAGTTCGAGTCTATATGCGCGAGATGGGAGTTGTCCCCTTGCTCAAGCGTGAGCAGGAAGTGTCGATTGCCAAGCGGATTGAGTGGGGACAAAAACGCGCGCAAAAGGGAATTACGCGTTCGCCGATGGCGGTTGCAGAGTTATTGAAAATTGGGACCGAGTTGGAAGCCGGAACGATCGGCATCCGCGATGTGGTCGTCTTCTCGGATCAGATGGAAACGGAAGAACATGAGGACAAGACCGAGGAGTATCTGGCTTGGACCATCGAGGGCATCGGCAATATTCGCAAACTCTACAAGCGCGGGCTGAAGGAGCTGGCGCAGCTCAACGCGGAGCAAAAGCTGAGACGCGGAAAACCTTCGAAGAAGTTGACGCGGTTGCGTCGCAAGGTTGCGCGAACCCGTCTCGAGATTGTTCACGAGATCAGTTTGCTTCACTTGAAAGAAGCGATTCGGCAGCGGTTGATCGGCGCCATCGCTGCGATGCACCGGGAGACGCGCACGCTTGAGCGCGAGATAGAGGCCAACACGGCGAAGCTCACGAAGAAGCGCATCAAGGCGGACGAAGTCAAAGAAATTAAGAAACAGATCTTCGCCGCCAAGCGCCGTCTCAAAGATATTGAGGCTGAACATCACGTTTCGCCGCTCGAGATCAAGCGTTCACACCAGATGATTGTCACGGGCGAAGCCCAGGCGGCTCAGGCAAAGCACGAACTAACCGAAGCCAACCTGCGTCTCGTCGTTTCCATCGCTAAGAAGTATCAAAACCGCGGTTTGCAATTCCTCGATCTGATTCAGGAAGGCAACCTTGGGTTGATGAAAGGCGTAGATAAGTTTGAATGGCGTCGCGGTTACAAGTTCTCAACGTATGCGACCTGGTGGATTCGTCAAGCCATCACGCGCGCAATTGCGGACCAGGCACGAACGATCCGCATCCCCGTACACATGATTGAGGTGATTAATAAGTTGCGAAACACTTCGCGTGAGTTGGTGCGCGAGTTGGGGCGTGAGCCGACAACCGAGGAAATTGCCAAGAAGATGGGCATGTCGGTCGAGAAGGTAAGCAAGGCGCGCAAGCTGGTGCAGCAGCCGGTTTCGCTGGAAACGCCAATCGGCGAAAGTGGAGATTCACAACTCGGCGACTTGATCGAAGACAAATCGAGCACCAGTCCGGCCGAGCGAGTGATAACCTCAAACCTGCGCGAGATCACGGGCGACGTACTGCAGACCCTGAGCCCTCGTGAAGAGCGTGTCATACGCATGCGCTTCGGGTTGGACCGGGAAGGGCACGAGCGAACGCTTGAGGAAGTCGGGCAGGACTTCAACGTCACGCGCGAACGTATTCGCCAGATAGAGGCTAAGGCGCTTAGAAAGTTGCGCCATCCGTCGCGCGCGCGTGTGCTGAAGAGCTTCATCGAAGGACAACGACAATAACGAGTAGGACAGACTGTGGTCTGACCATGTGGTCGGGATCGGCAGGAATGTCGGTCCTATGACAATCAAGGTAGAGGAGATAAAGATGAGTGAGAAAGTTTCGAGCGTTACAGACAGCTCCTTCGAGAAGGACGTCTTGCAGTCGAGCAAACCGGTACTGGTAGATTTCTGGGCGGAATGGTGCGCGCCCTGTCGCATGCTGGCGCCAACTATCGACGCGATTGCCGAGCAGTTTGGTGACAGCGCTGGCGTGGTGAAAGTGAACGTTGATGACAACACTTCAACTGCGCAACGTTATGGCATCAAGGGGATTCCGACTTTGATTCTTTTCAGCGGCGGCAAAGAAGTGGAACGCGTGGTGGGAGCAACCAGCAAGGATTCAATCTCGAAGATGATTTCGAAGCATGTCAGCGTGGCTAGCGGGTAATAGAGTTCAATCTGGCGAATCGGGCTAAAGGGGAACGAGATTCCGGGTGCCCCTTTCTAATTTTCTCACTTGTGTCGAGCGGGCTGCGTACCAGTCAACCCCGTGGTAAAGCTAAGAGTGCCGCCACCAATTACACCAAACCAGAAAGACTTGGGGTCATTGAATTCGAGACTTTCGAGTTATTAATGGGCCGCTTCGTCCACCGTACGCTCCCTTGTTCAACCTGGGTCTCCTATCTGCGGCCCAAGTATTTCCCGTCTGGGACTGAGTCGCAGATCGCCGTTCATCTCAGTCAGGGCAACGCGCAGCAATGGAGCATTCTGACGGCAAAAAACTCTGGACTGCGCTTACGCCGTGTGGTAAATTCACGGCCAACGCAAAAAAGCACAGTTTCGTGGCAAATCGATCCAAAAGTCTGTTGACATAGTGCGGTCATTCATGTAATAACTGGCCCCGTGTTTTAGGCTTTGCAGACGGCACTTAGGCCTTTGGACATCGCATTTGGTTAAGAGGCGGATGATTTGAGTGCGCCTCTCAAGACATTTTGGCCGTCGCGGCACGCAATCAAGAAATTGTTCACATTACGGGAGGAAAGTTAATGATTAGCAAAATTTGGAGCCGCAAACCTATCGCGGCCTTAGTGGCAGTGGCCATTTTGAGTGCTTACTCGATGGTAGTTTTGGCGTCGCCCGCGGCAAAGGCCCCGTCGGGCGAGTTGTCGATCGCCGGCCAGGTTACAGTAAACGGTGAGACTGCTGTTTCTGGTGGCACAGTCTTTTCGGACAGCGTTATCGCAACCGCCGAGAAGAGCACTGCGACTGTGAATCTTAGCAAGTTGGGCCGAGTAGACTTGTCGCCAACTTCCAGCTTGAAATTGAGCTTCACAGAAAAGAGCATTATGGGACTGCTTGACAGCGGTACTGCTCGTATCTCTACGCTCGCTGGAACTTCGGTTAACATTACAACCAAAGATGGCGTGGTAGTAGTCGACGGGAGCCAAGCGACTTCGTTTACGGTAAATGTCGTTAAGGGAATCACATCCTTGACAACTCACTCCGGCCTCGCGCAGTTGCACGTTGGTAGCGCTGTGAAGCAGGTTGCCGCCGGTGAGAGTGCAACGGCCGGAACACCGAATCCCAAGAACGATCCAGGCGACGACGATGACAAGATGAGCGGTGGTGAGTTAGCTGCGCTGCTTCTGCTGGGTGCCGGCGCGGTTGCCGGAATCCTGTATGCAGCGATGCACAACAACGACCTCAACTTCGGTGGCACGGTAGTCGTAATCAGCCCAGCGAAGTAAGTCATCGAGTTGCTGTCAAAAACACTGCGGGCGCGCACGCATGAGCGCCGCGGTCAACTATTGTGAAACCTTGCGGGTCACGCGACGATTGGTTGCGCTTGACCCGCAAGGTTTTGCACGTGCAAGGTTGGTTTCCTACCTCTGTGTCTGAAGGTAATTCCGAATGCATATTGCGGTTATCGGCACCGGTTACGTAGGTCTCGTTACGGGTGCATGCTTTGCTGAATTCGGTGTCGACGTCACCTGCGTTGATATTGATGCCGAGAAGATCGGTCGACTGATCTCCGGAGAGATGCCGATTTATGAGCCTGGGCTCGAGCAGCTAGTGACGAAGAACACGCAGTCTGGTCGACTGCGCTTCACGACCGATCTCAAGCAGGCTGTCGAGCAGGCGTTGGTAGTTTTCCTGGCGGTGGGGACACCCCCGAAAACTGATGGCTCTCCGGATCTCAGCTTCGTGGAAGCCGCGGCCCGCTCGGTCGCGGAACACATGAACGGGTACAAGGTAATCGTAACCAAGTCCACGGTGCCCATTGGAACCGGTGAGTATCTGCGGAAGTTGATCAAGCAGCATCTGAAGTCCGACTTGAATTTCGGGATTGTGTCCAACCCCGAATTCCTCCGTGAGGGAGCGGCGATCAATGACTTTATGCGACCGGATCGCGTCGTTATTGGCAGCCGCGACGAGGAAGCAGTCGCCATCATGCGCGACCTTTACCGGCCACTCTATTTGATTGAAGCGCCTTTCGTGGTCACGTCGTTGGAAGCAGCCGAACTAACTAAATACGCAGCAAACGCTTTTCTTGCTACGAAAATATCTTTCATCAACGAAATTGCGAACCTGTGTGAAAGCATAGGTTGTGACGTGCACGATGTGGCCCGGGCGATCGGTATGGATCGTCGCATCGGGAGCAAGTTTCTCCATCCGGGTCCCGGCTTTGGCGGTTCTTGTTTTCCCAAGGATACGCAAGCGCTGGCTTCGGTCGCCCGCGAATTTGGGCGCGACTCTATGATCGTGGATGCGGTGATTGAAGTTAACCGCCGCCAGCGACAAGCCATGGTACCTAAGATCGAAAACCTCGTTGGCGATCTAAAAGGGAAGACAATAGCGATTCTAGGTCTGGCCTTCAAACCGGAAACAGATGACATGCGGGAAGCGCCGGCGATTGATATCATTGTCGGCCTACTGGCCCGCGGTGCAACTGTCCGCGCATACGATCCAGTGGCCATGAGCGAAGCTGCCAAAGTTCTTTCCAACGTTAGCTATGCTGCCGATGAATATGAGGCCGTGACAGACACGGACGCGCTCGTTTTTGTAACCGAGTGGAATCAGTTTCGAGCTCTCGACATGAGTCGCATACGTGATCTGATGCGCTCGCCCCGGATTGCCGACTTACGAAATATTTACGATCCGGCTGACATGCGAGAACTGGGCTTCGAATATGTCGGCGTGGGCCGCTAGCGTACCCTTTTCTTTTTCTAATCCGATAAATCTCCGTTTATGGCTTTAAGTGGAATTGCACTTGTGACTGGTGGCGCCGGCTTTATCGGTTCGCACATCGCTGCCGCGCTTGCCTCAGCCGGTGCCCGAGTGCGCGTCATTGACGATCTGTCCACCGGCTATCGCGAAAATCTTGGGGACATCAAGGGCGAACTGGATTTCGTTCACGGAAGCCTCGCTGATGAAGTGTCGCTCGGGAAGGCGATTGCCGATGTCGAATTGGTTTTTCATGAGGCGGCGATTCCGTCGGTGCCACGTTCAGTTGAGAATCCGCGGCAGACGCACATTGCCAGCGTCGAATCAACTTTCTCACTTCTGTTGGCGGCGCGCGAGAACAAGGTGAGACGAGTAGTTTATGCGGCGTCGAGTTCGGCCTACGGAGATCAGCCCTCGCTCCCTAAAGTTGAGACGATGTTACCGGAGCCACTCTCTCCGTATGCTGTTGCTAAACTAGTCGGCGAGCATTACTGCCAGGTCTTCACTCGTGTCTACGGTCTGGAGACAGTCTCGCTCAGATACTTCAACGTGTTCGGGCCACGCCAGGATCCAAGTTCGCAATACTCAGGCGTGGTCTCACGTTTTATTAGCGACCTGCTGGGCGGTGCGCGCCCCGTGATCTACGGCGACGGTGAGCAGTCGAGAGATTTCACTTACATCGCAAACGTAGTCGACGCAAATTTAAAAGCAGCACAGAGCACCAAAGGAATTGGTCAGGTTATAAACGTCGCCAACGGGCAGCGAATCTCCTTGAACGAACTGCTGGAGGAGCTGAAGAGTTTGACCGGCAAACCTGAGGTCGTAGCAGATTATCAGGAGCCACGAGCGGGCGACGTCAAACACAGCCTTGCGGATATTACGCGTGCGCGGGAGTTGCTTGGGTTTGAGCCACGCGTGGATTTGCGCGCCGGACTCGAACTGACTATCGACTGGTGGAAAAACAGCCGGTTCGCAAAGCGCTAGTTATTCAGAGAATGCTCACCCATTTGTTCCGATCGCGTTTCCCTCAACCAATGCCGCCAAACTCTCCACATACGGCGCCCGCGCGATGCCCTTGTCAGTAATAATCGCCGCGATCAGATCGTGAGGGGTCACGTCAAAAGCGGGATTCTGCACGTTAACTCCGTCCGGGGCTAGTTGGTGTTCTTTGATGTGCGTTACTTCGCGGCGGTCGCGCTCTTCGATCGGGATTTCATCGCCTGACTGCAACGTAAGATCGAGCGTCGAAATTGGCGCCGCCACATAAAACGGGATTTCATGCTTCTGCGCCAGCACCGCAACCATATAAGTGCCAATCTTGTTTGCCGCGTCTCCATTGGCGGCAATTCGATCTGCGCCCACTACGACCGCATTTATCTTGCCACTCTTCATCACATGTCCGGCCATGTTGTCAGTAATGACTGTGACGGGGATGTTATCTTTTGCTAACTCCCAGGCCGTTAACCTGAGGCCTTGTAGGAATGGTCGCGTTTCGTCGGCAATCACCGCGATATGTTTCCCAGCGTCAATTGCGCCACGAATTACGCCGAGCGCGGTTCCGTAGTCTCCCGCAGTTGCGAGCGCGCCTGCGTTGCAATGGGTGAGAACCGTATCGCCATCGGCAAGCAGTTCGGCGCCGAAGCGTCCAAGGGCGCGATTGGCTTCAATGTCCTCACGGAAAATGTCCCGAGCCTCTTCGATCAGACGGGCTTTGATCACCAGCGGATCTTCGGTGTTTGATTTCTCTTTGCGCAATCGCTCGCGCATCCGCTCAATGGCCCAGAAAAGGTTAACTGCGGTAGGACGAGTCTCGGACATCACCTTGCACATGTAGTCGAAGTCATCTTGGAGGTCCGCGACGGAAGTGCCAACTGACTGGCTGGCGCCGAGCGCAAGTCCCATCGCCGCCGCGACGCCAATGGCCGGTGCTCCCCGTATGACCATCTTCTGTATGGCCTCGGCTACCTCTTCATACGACCGCAGCATGAGGTATTTCTCTTCCGTCGGCAGCAGTCGCTGATCCAGCATGCGCACGCCTTCGTGTGTCCACTCGATAGTTTTGATCATCTGTGAAAAATAATTCCTGTCTTAGTTGTAAGTGCGATGAATCTTACTGGAGGCGAGCGTGCGAGGCAAAGCGAGTTGCCGCCGGCCAAAGTTTGACACTACCGATGAGCGCGTGATAACGTCCCGCTCGAATCAAGATTGTTCTTTGTATTTGAAAGCATCTGGGTGCCCCAGCAATTGGGGAGAATAGGGAAGCGGGTGAGAATCCCGCGCGGTCGCGCCACTGTGATGAGACTTCGGCTGACTCTGATGAGAGCGGCGAAAGTTCTTTAAGTCAGGAGACCTGCCTACGATGCTTCGCAGTTTTGAACGTCCGCGGAAAGACGTTCAGGCCGCCCGGATTAGAAGCCACTTTCAAGTCCCGCCGATCGCCTGTCGCCTTTCGCGAAGGAAACAGATCGGCGGGATTTTTGTTTAAGCGACAGATAACACAATTCAAAGCATACGGTGCAAGACGAACCGCGTTCGCCATCCTATTTTGTTTGGGATTACTGACTGTCGCCTGTTCGAAGTCACAGCACCAGACTGACGGCCAAACCGCGTCTCATCAAATCACTGACCAGTCCGGCAGGACAATCACCGTCCCCGACCAGGTCACCCGACTCATTTCGCTCGCGCCAAATCTTACCGAGATAATTTACGCGATCGGCGCCGGTGACGGCCTGGTCGGGAGAACAACATACTGCAACTATCCGGCTGAGGCGCAAAAAGTCGAAGCGGTTGGCGATACGCTCAAGCCGAGCATCGAACGGATAATTGCGTTGCGCCCGCAGATTGTTTTCGTTTCCACTGCCTCACAACTGGAAGCCTTCACAGGCGAACTAGATGCACATCACATTGCTGTCTACGTAACAGACTCTCACGATCTCGAAGGAGTCTTTCAATCAATCGAGCGGATGGCCGAGGTGTTGGGGAAGCGACCGCAGGCAGACGAGCTGTTGAAGCAACTGCGAGCGCGTGTCAACGCTGTTGAAGAGAAAACAAAGTCGCGCCCCCCCGTTCGCGTTTTTTATCAAGTATCGGACGAGCCGCTTTACACGATCGGTCGCGAGGCTTTTATCACCGACTTGATTAAACGCGCCGGTGGAATTTCCGTGACCGCTGACGTGCCGGGCGCGTGGCCCAGGTACAGCGCGGAGTCGGCTCTCGCAGCTAAACCGGAAGCGATCGTCCTGCCGACCGGCGGTTCAATGGGCAACGCTAACTCCACTGTCGCCAGCGCGCTACAACGGTCGCCGGCAGTCGCCAACGGCCGCTTATACAAGATCAACGATGACCATCTTTCGCGGCCGGGACCACGCGCAGTTGACGGGCTGGAGGAATTGGCGCACGCGCTCCATCCGGAGGCTTTCACGAAATGATGATAACTGGTTCAACCGATGCAGCTCAGACGGATCGCGCGTTTCGCGGGATTGATGCATCGCGTTCGACCTTCAGTCGGACCCTGATTGTTTGCGCGATTCTGTTCGCCGCTCTCGTCGTCATCATTGTTCTTATGTCACTGCTCGGCAGCGAAAAATTGCCGGTACGCGCGTCCGTTTGCGCGCTGGTTACTCTCGGCAAATCGTCGTGTGGCTTAACCGGCGATCAGGACGCCATTCTTTTTGATATTCGTTTGCCGCGCATTCTGCTTGGCGCCGCGGTCGGCGGATCGCTGGCGGTTGCCGGCGCCAGCTATCAGTCGCTGCTGCGTAATCCGCTGGCCGAGCCCTACCTTCTCGGAATCTCAAACGGCGCCGCGGTCGGAACGATGATCGCGCTGGTGTTCATGGGCGCGTACGAGTGGAGCCGCCCGCTGCTGGCATTTTCAGGGGCTTTGATTGCGACGCTGGTGGTCTACAGATTGGCTCAGGGAAGAACCGGCACAACTCCGGAACGACTTATTTTGGCGGGTGTGATCGTCACGACATTTCTGTCGTCTGCAATAGTCTTCGTGACCACGCTAATGGACGCAACGCGGATCAGGTCGTTCACGTTCTGGCTGCTCGGCGACCTGTCTGGAACGACGGCGAAGCTGCTATGGCTGGCGCTGTTCATTGCGATTGCCGGAACAATCGTCTTGACTGCACACGCCCGTTCGCTGAATTTGCTGATGCTGGGCGAGCGCGACGCATTCGACCTCGGCGTAGAAGTGTCTCGCGTGCGCTTGGTAGTTTTCATCGTGGCCAGTTTGTTGGTGGGCAGCTCTGTCGCGTCGAGTGGATCGGTAGGTTATGTCGGCCTCGTTGTGCCGCATCTGGTTCGTCTGTCACTCGGAAGCGATAACAGAATCACTTTGCCGGCGGCGGCAATTTGCGGCGCGATCTTCGTGGTCGTGGCCGACACGCTCGCGCGCACGATCATTGCCCCACGCGAGTTGCCGGTTGGCGCAATCACTGCGCTTATCGGCGCGCCGTTGTTTGTTTATTTATTGAGGCGACGCTGACCACTTTTCGAGTGCGGTGACCTGTCACCGCTTTTGCCCTGGGCGGATTGACGCCCAAGTCCTTCAGTGGTTTCAGCCCAGTAGTGGTCGCGACAAGTCGCGACCGACCAAAGCGGTGACAGTTCACCGCACTCCAAAACGAAATGCTTGAAGCACGCAACATCTCAGTCAAATACGGCGCACGGCTAGCCGTGTCGGC
>JANLYZ010000018.1:0-28977 GCA_031365905.1 Chloracidobacterium sp.
GCCCGCTTGGCTCAGTGGTAGAGCACTCGCTTCACACGCGAGGGGTCAGAAGTTCGAATCTTCTAGCGGGCACCATTCATTTTATCCAGTCACCGTCGAACGCGGTCCCAGACTTTCAGCCTAGTTCGGCAACTTCCCATAGATTCAATGATCGCTGAGTCGTTAGCGCAATATCGCATCATCAAAAAGCTCGGTGCGGGAGGCATGGGTGAAGTTTACCTGGCTCATGACACCAAGCTTGATCGCCGCGTTGCAATCAAGGTACTGTCAGCCGAATCGCTTGCTCACGAGAGTGCGAAGAAACGATTGATGCGGGAAGCTCAGGCGGCGGCCAAACTTGACCACCCTAATATCTGCGCTATCTACGACGTCAACGGAGTAGATTCGCTAACCTTCATCGTGATGCAATACGTCGAGGGTGAAACCCTCGCAGACCTCATGAAGGACAAGCGGCTACCACTCACCACTGCCTTGGACGTCATCCGCCAAGCTGCGGAAGCGCTCGCTGAGGCACACCGGCACGGTGTCGTTCACCGCGACATCAAACCGCAAAACATGATGATAACGCCGCGCGGCCTGGTGAAGATTTTGGACTTCGGTTTATGCAAACAACTACAGACTGTCGAGAATGTGGACAATGAAGCTCCCACGATGAGTCTCTTGAGTACGCCGGGATTGATCATCGGCACGATACCCTACATGTCACCGGAACAACTTAGCGGCGAACCGGTCGACGAAGCCAGCGATATCTTCAGTCTCGGCATAACGCTTTATGAAATGTTGGCGGGAAAAAATCCCTTCAAAGCCCAAAGCGCTGCCGTCACCATATCTCAAATCCTGACGAAGGAAGTTTTTCCCAGTGAGCTGACTAACATTTCACCCGAACTGCAAAGCCTGCTCAAGAAGATGCTCAACAAGGAAAAGGGGCAGCGTTATCGAACCGCCACCGAGCTGCTGGCGGATCTGAACCGGTTGCCTGCTCCGGAACTTTTAGGCAGTGATGCGACTCAGTCGTTGGCGACAGCAACAAAGGACCCGGCGGTAACCCCGACCACAGAGAATCCTCCCGAAGGCGTCTTCGACCGAGTGGCGCGTTATAAGTGGGCCGCCTTGGCATCACTGTTGGTAGTTGTCCTGGCCGCGATCGCCATCCGCTATTTCTCATCAGGCGAAAGACTGGATTCGCTTGCAATCCTCCCGTTCACTTATGCCTCCAACGATGCGCAACGAATGGCAAACCCGGATCGCGAATATCTCAGCGACGGCTTCACAGACAGCATAATCAGCAACCTATCCCAGCTCCCTGATTTGAAAGTGATAGCGCGTAGTTCGGTCTTCAGCTACAAGGGAAAGAACCTCAACGCTCAGGCGATAGGACGCGACCTGAATGTGCGCGCCGTGTTGACCGGTCAGATAAAACAGGCGGGCGAGCTCTTAACGATCACAGCGGAACTGATTGACGTGCAGAACAACCGCCAACTTCGTTTTTACAGTTACCAACGAAAGACTACCGAGCTCCAGGCAGTACAACTAGAAATTGCCCAGGATGTTTCTCAGAGATTGCGCCTGAAGCTGTCGGGCACGGACCAGACCCACCTGGCAAAGAGCGATACAGAAAATGGAGAGGCGTATGAAGCCTATTTGAAGGGACGTTACCATTGGAATAAGCGCACCGAGGAAGGCTTCAAACAGGCCGCCAAATTCTTTCGCGAGGCGATAGATAAAGATCCAAACTACGCACTGGCCTACGCCGGCCTGGCTGATTGTTACACCTTGGAAAGCGATTACGGTTTTCGCTCAACATCTGAAGGTTATGGTTTGGCCAGAGACTATGCCACTCTTGCACTCAAGTACGACAATAATCTGGCTGAGGCCCACACCTCGTTAGCATCGACCAAGGCCGTTACTGATTGGGACTGGCAGGGCGCGGAGAATGAATACCTCAGGGCCATTGAGTTGAATCCACATTACGCGACGGCGCACCACTGGTATGCTGCTCAGTTGTTACTACAGGGCAGATTGGATTCGGCACTGGTGGAAATCAAAAAGGCGCAGCTCCTGGATCCGCTCTCGTTGGGGATCAATAAAGACTTCGCCGTCATTTACCTTTATGCGCGGGATTACGATAAGGCCTTGGCGCAGTGCCGGAAGACGCTGGAGATAGAACCAGTTTTGCTGCCGGTGATGCACACTTACATTGCCCAGGCTTATGAACTTCAACAGAAGTACCCTGAGGCGATCTCAGAACTGGAAAAGGCACATGCCGCGGTGCCTAATGACGGGGAAATTACTTACGGACTCGCTCAGGCATACGCATTGGGCGGGAAGGTGGATCAGGCGAAGAAGCTCGCGAACGACCTGAAGCAAAGTGTATTTCTGCCCAAAGAAGCGGCTTATCTACAATTGCTGTTGGGCCAAAAAGATGAGGCGGTCTCGATCCTGCAGTCAGCTTACCAAAACCATAATATTTCGGTCGCCGAGGTAAAAATGGATCCGCGTTTCGATGGGCTGCGCGCTGACGCGCGAGTTGCAACGATCCTGAAGGACATTGGACTAGCGCAGTGACGTCACCCGAAGAGCGCGATGACCCGCGGCGAAATTGAAGACCGCGACAGGTGAACAAGAAACTGATCACCCTCGCGGTCTTGAATAGGAGAATTGCCGGAGCTTCTGTCGAAGAAGCTATTTCTTTTTCGCGGCCTTCTTCTTCGCTGCTTTCTTTGGTGCAGCTTTCTTTTTGGCTGTCTTCTTCTTCTCGCCGCCTTTTAGTGATTCTGCCATTTCGGTTTCCTTTCTGTTAAGAGTTACCGGTTCAGATTCCATTCTGCGCTGGGCGTTATCGAACCAGTCTTGAATCTGTATAGTGTGTATATAGTTTTTGCATCGGGGTGTCAATAATTTCCTCAGTTATAAAATTGCATTTCTTAGCTCTTAACTTTTGAAGCGAAGCGTCGTAGTTGTTGATGAGCGCGATAACAGCTTTCCGATTCTAGTAATGACGACTGCAACCGAAGAATTGAGCGACCGCGACAGTGCGATTGAACGCGGCCTGGACTTTATCTATCGCTTCGGTAGCAAAGGACATCGCTTTGCCAACTACGGAAGCTTTTTGATTTGCTGCTTCGCGCTGGTGGGGGCCACTTCGCGCGATTCGAAACTCCGACGGCTGGGCCGTGAACGCGCCAAACAACTTTTCCGTCGCTGGTCACGATTGCATTCGTCCTTGCCCATTAACTCCAGTTCCGACCTGCTGCTTGAATTCGTGCTCGTCTGTTACGCGCAAAGTCGCATTGGCGTGCGCGATCCAAAAAGCGTAACGCAAATGAGGATCGTGGCTAGCGCCTTTTCCGCTACGGATGTGCTGGGCTTCGATCCTGTCGCCGAACCTCCGCCTGACGATCTGCCGTACCGTTGTGTTTGTACTTTCCAGAATCCGAGCGGCCGCAAGAGTTGCAAACAATGCAAGCGGCGCTTGCGAATCCAGAGCCGTTATCGAGTTTGGATGGAAGCGTTGGCGAATACCTATATCGCTGGGCGATGCGGCGTGATGTTCGGCGCCCCTTATCCGGAGGTGTTGAAGTGGATGCCTCTCATGCGGCCATATCCAGTTCACGATGAGCACGATGAAGAGGTTGTTTGGGACGCAATCTACGCGGTCACACACATCGTTTACACGCTGAACGACTACAACACCTACCGGCTGTCGCCGCGTTGGTTGCCGCAGGAGTTTGCTTATCTGAAGGCCAACGTCAAAGCCGCTTGCGCACAGGATGACCCGGAAACGCTCGGCGAGTTGCTCGACTCGCTAAAGTCTTTTGGATTGCCCGAGCGGCATCCGCTAATCCAACGCGGAACTAAATACTTGTTGGCGGCGCAAAACGAGGATGGAAGTTGGGGCGATCCCGCGGAAGAAAATCTGCGACGACGCTGTCACACCACCTGGACGGCAATCGACGGCTTACGCACTTGCGCCTGGCGCGGACAACGCCTGAGCCGCCCGAATCTAGAGTCGATTCTGAAATGATTGAAGCAATAGGACCATTTCCCTGCTCTCGAAAGCTAACAATTGAAGCGATTCATAATGTTGTCTTTTTTCAGAGTGCCCCAATATATCTGTGATATGTGCTGAGCGATCTTGCAGGTATTGAACTTACTCGTATTGGTTAGCACGACTATTCCCAGACTTTCCCAGGTTTTGGAATCTATATCGTGGCCCGCAGTGGGAACTACCCATCTCGTACCACGAGCGATGTAGCTGCGCCATCCCAGCCATACGCCGCGATGATACTCGGCGCGACTCTCGTAATGTTTCTTGACTTGCCTTCCGTTTTCCTCGACCTCATCTTCATATTTGTTAGAAAGCAGATTCCAGCCGGCTCCGTAATTTACCCGCTTGCGATTTTTCAGATGCACTGGGGCCCACAACAGATCACTAATCTGATTGAAAGCGGCCTTATCTGATTCTTCCTTCGTACATATCGCGCCGTACTCGATGTTCTGCAGATTCATTTCCCACTTTGCAATATCTACTATCGTTGAATGGATGTTGCCGTCTCCGTATATGAAATTCATCGGCGTGTAGCCGACTGGAACGAAGCCCTTGCCTTTCACGCCGCTGTAACACCTGGCGTGATTCATTACTTCAGGCGCATCCTTGGCGAAAGTGGAGGTTTCGTCAAAGACGAAAGTCGAGTCCATTTCCAGTATTTTGAAGATCTGCTCTTTGAGATAGTCTGCTAATCGCTTGCTTGCGACTCTTTCGACCAGTTCTGCCAGCACCACGTAACCTGAGTTGCAATATTCCATATCAGTCCCGGGCTTCTCATCCAATAGTTCCTGCGAAGCTATCCAGCGAAGCACATCCTTGTTCGTCACTTCCCTCTTCTTTCGGCTTAACATTTCCGGATACCAATTATCCGGCTTGTTCATGGCCCTTTGGTACAAATCGTCCTGAACTTTCTTTGAGATCGGCATGGCGAAGTATTCGGGCAGGGCGGAGGTATGGTGAATCAGTTGTTCCACCGTTATGTCATCAGGATAATTGGTAAACCTCTTGAAGAACTTCGAGATCGGATCAGTAAGCGCAAACTCTTTGGAAATGAGACTGAGAATGGCTGCCGCGGTAAACTGCTTGGACATTGAACCGAGATCAAAAACCGTGGTCGGCGTAATCTTCTGTCCGGTCTCAAGATTCGCATAACCGTAGCAGTTCATATGCACAATCTCGTTACCCTTCCGCACCATCACGGCAGCGCCGGGAACACGGGAGCGATCACCCTTGTTCTTCAGATAACTACCGAGGGCATGAATATAGCGGTTCAGAGCTCGATCGACTTTCGGGTCATTGGGTAGCGCATTGAGATCGAGCGAAGGGAAGCCGAAGTCACTTGCCTGGGTGCTTGTGTCTTGATCATTCGAATTCATCGGGGTTCTCCTGGGACGGTGAGTGGCTTGCGCATACTAAGACAAAATGGCGGTTATTGAAACAAGAATCCCGACTCAATTTCGATTGCCTGCTCATAAAATGCGCGGGACTGGGAACAAAAAGAAACCCGCGCCATCTCTCGATGCGTGGGTTTCGGGTTCGCGACCTCATGGGACACCGGCGGGCATTCTACCAAGCGGGTTTCTAGTTTTTTCCCTTTTTGTCGTCGTTTCTTTTGTCGCCCTGATTGTTGTTGTTGTTCGAGGGGGGCTTTTCGCCTTTTGGGGTAACCACCACCGTGTTTGGCGGCTTCGGCGGACGTTCGTCCCTCTTTTGGGCGAAAGCACCTGCCGCTAAGAAGCAGCCAACTGCCACCGCCATCGCTTTTTGTTTCAAGTTGAACATCGGATTTTCCATCCTCCTCATGCTTTTGAAAAGCGCGCATGGGAGGGAGAGCAAGAGATGCGCTGGCCTCAACTGAGCAAGAAGGGTGCCACAAACGCCTTTCCTCTCAATGGGGTGAACAGCTTCCGTTAGAACGAACGGCCGACGCGCATCACACCGTTTTCGCGCTCTATTAACACCGTATCGTGCAGGTAGTCCACGTTAGCGGCGCAGCGTCACGCTAACCGTCCCGACGTTGCCACTGCCGTCAAATGCTCGCAAACTGACGGCATGTTCGCCCGGCAGGAGCGCCGGCAGATCAACAGAATATCGCTCGTGCCCGCTATCAGCAATCCCGTCGTCCGGGAACAATGGCATCCACGGGGCGCCATCGAGGCTGAAGTCTCCTCTCCTTATTTTCCCCGTAGCATCGTCAACCTCAAAAACTACGCGACTGCCACTGACTGGCGCCACGACGTGCAGCACTGGTGGCGTGTTATCAATATCAACCGGCTCGCTCAGGCGCTCTCCCGAAAGCGACTGGCCCAGCGGATTATCAGGCGCGTCAGACGCGACAATCTTGACTATGTAACGCCCGTCGGCAAGCGTGGCGCCGTCGATGGTGTAGAAGTTGTCTCGCAATTTGTCCTTTAACAATCTAAACGTGGTTTCATTTAGCGGTCGATAGTAAATCGCATATTCCATAGTATCGCCGTTTCGATCTTCTGCTTGCCATTGAAACGAGCGAGCGCCGCGTTGAAAAAGCCGCCTTGGCGGAACTTGGACCACTGCGCCAAACAGCGAGGGATCAAGTCCTGACGACTCAACGTTTGGATCAATCTGAAGCTGTGCAGTTTGCTGCAATCCCACCCCAATCGGCAGCGAACTAATCGCCAAAACTTCAGGAGCAACGTTACGGGGCAAATACGCAAGGCTCGCATCTTCCATCGAGGTCTGGCCTGCCGTGCCGCCGGATCGCAGCGTGGCGCGCCACTGCACAAATCTTGCGCGCGGGCTCGAGATCGCGCTTCCCTCAGGATCGCGATAGGGACTACTCCATTCGCTCCACGTCGCATCGGGTCGCTCACCGTTTCCCGTCCGCGTTTGCAACTCAACGTTGCCGCTGCCACGCCACCAGATGCGTCCCCAGGAGGCTGTCAGCTTCGCATCACGCACCGGCGACTCAAATGAACCATCCGCTACCAACTCCTGTCCGAAGCGAAAAAGTTTTCCCTGATTACTGGAGGCCGCATAGATCTGATTCCCGCGCGCGAAAAACGAAGAAATTTGTCCTTCACTTGATTGCAAGAGTAGCGTGTCGCGACCGTCGTTTGTAACCGAGTAAATGCGACCTTTGTCGGAAGTTCCAACCAAAACGCTGCCCGGCTGCAAGGCGGGAGTGATCGCAAAAGCGGTAATTGAAGGTGAACTCCAAACTACGTCAGTAGCGCCGTCGGGAAGGATTCGAAAGACCGCGCTGCGGGCGGTTGAGATATCGGTCCGACTGCGCACCGGCTGGCCGGGTGCTTGAATCGGAACTCCACTTTCGTCAACAGCCGTGATAGTCACAGACGTATTCGGCACACCGCCGCCTCCATCGGTTGGCTGCGCTGCCGGCGCCGGGACTGCTTGCCCACGTCCGCTGGTCGCCGCATCGCTAAGCGCCAGCGCGTAGATCGAACCGTCAGCCGCTGGCGCTAATGCATGTATCTCGCGGAGATGTGCGTCGAACAACGCAAACGCCTTGCCCTCGGGCGAGATGCGCAGGACCAGTCCACCCGGATCCGTTCCCGCAATCAAATCTCCCTGCGCGGTTACCGCCAGTGATATCACGTGTGTCTGATTTGTTGCGATTAGTAGCGATGATTCCGGCTTAGCGCCAGCCGCGCGAACGCGATAGAGCTTGCCAGTGTCCCCGGTGCCGACAGCCAACGATCCATCGTTGAGAACCGCAAGGGACCAAATGTATTTGTCGGCGGGATCAAAAAATACTTCGGCACGCCCGTCAGAAGTTATGCGATAAACTTTTCCATCCGGCGACGTGCCCGCGTATAGCGCGCCGTCCCTACCGGTCGCTAGCGCTGTGACATCCAATTCGGCAGCGTCATAAAACAAGGCGCCGTGACCATCGGCCGCGACCTTATAAATCTTGCCATCGTGACCGGTACCCAGATAGACATTTCCCTGCGCGTCGACTGTGCTCGCCCAAACAAACGCCTGTTCGGTATTGAAAACCTCAGTGAGACGAGGCGCGAGCATCAACACGCCGGTATCGCTTATCGAAACGCCTCGCGCGTCACCCTTCAACAAATCAGCGCGACCACTCGTTTCCCAGATCACCGGTTGCCCCGCGTAACTCGCCCCAGCCGAAGCCGCGATCAAGAGGAGCGCTGCAAAAAAGCAACTCAAATATTTTCCCGGATGTTCTTGTCGTTTAGCTCTAAGCATATTTTGGGTTTTAGTTTCCTATGTATTTTGCATATAGCGATCGCGCCATGGTGATTTCACTTGTGCCCCTGATTATCGAGCGCGCATCCTGAAAAACCGTTAGCTCAAACTCTCCGGTGCGAAAGCGCAACAAGTAGTCATTGAACTTAACCTCTCCGGTTACACGTAGCCTTTTCGCAAGTTCGTCAAAATCCAGTCGGGTTGCGTGGGCCGGTGAAATTTGCACTGCGTCACGACCGCACAAGACCGCGGCAAAATCTTCGGCAGCGGCTTCAAGCGTCTCAAACTGACCGTGAGCGCAGGTTGGACAATGGGGCGATGGGCCTCCGGGATTGATCTTTCGCCACTCATTTCGCCACACATCAAATTGCATTAACCCACCGTGCAGGTCTTTGATATTGCCCGTCAATAATTTCAGCGCCTCGGTCACTTGCACAGCGGCAACGACACTGATGATTGGCATAATCACACCCGCAGTATCGCACGTAGGAGCGCTGGCCGCAGGCGGCGCGTCTTCAAACACGCAGCGCAAGCAGGGTGTTTGATGCGGCCTGATGGTCATTGTTACGCCGTACGATCCGACCGCCGCGCCATAGATCCAATTGACCTTGTGCTTGACGCAGGCATCATTAATCAAATATCGCGTCGCAAAATTGTCGGTGCCGTCCAGCACCACGTCGCAATCCTTGATCAGACGTTCGACATTTGAATAGTTGACGTCGGCAATCTCTGCTTCAACCCCTATGTCGGCATTGATCTCGCGGATGTGGTTAGCGGCAGCCACTGCTTTAGGAATTCGTTCCTCTGCATCATGCTCCGTGAACATTGTCTGCCGCTGAAGATTTGAAGCCTCAACAAAATCGCGATCGACAATGCGCAGTTTGGCCACGCCGGCGCGCGCAAGGCTCTCAGCTTGCGCCGAGCCTAGTGCACCACAGCCAATGATCAGTGCGCGCGATTTCAGCAATTGAAGTTGGCCTTCCTCGCCGATGCCACCGAACAAGATTTGCCGGCTGTAGCGTTCGTTCATCTTCTTAAGTCTTCAATTCCAGATTCAGATCCACTCTTCAGACTTAAATCTCCACCCACGGTCTACTTGTGAAGGTCACCTTGTCTGAAGTCTTCGGCGAGCCGCTTCAAACATCACACCTTCAGGGGGTACTGCCCCGACCCACAGCTTGAATTGCTCCGCCGCCTGCGCCACTAACATCGCCAAGCCGCCTAGCGTCTTGCAGCCCGCTGCGCGACCGTCGCGTAAAAATCTGGTCTCACTTGGATTGTAAACTAAGTCATACACTAAGCCTGCACCGCGAAGTTGAGAGGCTGTCGCCGCAGTTTCCGTCTCAAACTGTCCCGCAGTTCCCAACGGTGTCGCGTTCACAACGACATCAAAGCCTTCGAAGCGAGCCTTCTGCAGCGGTAGGTGTTCAACGCCAAACCGTTCGGCGACCACGCTCGCTTTCGCAACGTCGCGAGCAAACACGCTGGCTTTTGCGCGAGCCTGTTTTAGACTCCATAAAGCCGCACTCGCCGCGCCACCTGCTCCAATGACCGCACAACGCGCATCGCGCAAGTCGCCAAATTCTTGAAGGAGCGGTTTGATGAAACCTGGTGCGTCGGTGTTGTAGCCACGCAATGCGTCATCCTCAATGACAATCGTGTTAACCGCGCCGATTTCAGCGGCGGCAGCATCAATCCAGTCGAGTTGATTCATAACTGCAAACTTGTGTGGGGCAGTCACGCTCAAGCCCCGAACATTCCAATCGAGTTCACGCGTCCGCGGATGAACCATGCGCTTGATGAACGTCTTGATTTCTCGTGTCTCGAATGGAATGTAGACAGCGTTGGCGCCGGCTGCTGCAAAGGCGGCGTTGTGCATCGCCGGAGACACGGAATGCGAAACGGGCCATCCCATCAGCCCAAAAATCTGGGTATGCCGATCAAGCTTCTCTATTCGGTAAACTTCCGCTAATTCTCTGGCGGAGATCTGCCCGGGCGCTGTTGTGTTTTCACTACTAAGCGAGGCATAAGTCAGGAACGCCGCGCGCGAAGGTCCCAGGATACGAGTCGCGACTCCCGCCGTTCCCATCGCGATGGCTATCATCTCTCGACCTTCTGCGCGCGCGCGTTCGAGCAGTTGAAAGATCGGTAGACAATCGATTGCGTCATTGGCCTGCACCGCAATTTTCAAAACGCGCGCCGGCGTGCGGCCCAGGCGGTCGTAAATCTGATCGAGCTTCGCGGGCATTCCCACAAAATCGTGGTGCGAACAAATCGTCCGGCTCCAGTCGACCGGTAACGACGGCGACGTCTCGTTCGTATTGAATTTCTCAGCGAGGTCCAGTTCGACATCGAAAAAACTGGCGGAAAAGATTGCGTCTGACCAAAACGACTGCCGCGTCGCATCATCAAGACTGCGTCTGCCTCCTTCCTGCGAAGGCCGGAAGGTCAGAATTGATTCATAAGGCGCCTCTTGCAAAAGCTGCGTAAGTGAGGCTGAGTTAGTTTCAAGTTCGAGTGGGTCCAGACAATCCAGCCTCACCTCAATCAGGTCACACACGTTGGCAGCAAGAGCTGTCGACAGTTTGAGCGCTGCCACAGTTGGCTCGCAAACTGAAATACATACGCGTGGTTTTTGCGGTGAGTCCATTAAGGAGACTACAGGCGATGTTTCTGCTTGAGGCTTGGCGTCAGTCGTCGAGATGTCGCGTGGGCGCCTCGGCGCCGAGGTGTCGCGTGGTCCCTTCGGTCACGCTGGGAACCGGAGTTCTTAATTCCCCGGTTCGAGGTGCGCTGGATCCACCCAACATCGGAGCCGCCGAGCTGCTGGCTGGATTCGGGAAATATCCGCTCGCGCTGCCGTCCGGCAACGATGTCCCCTTATCTCTTCTTTGGGCCGCCACAATCATTGCCACGCCTTTTCCAAATGTAGAGAAACCCGGAAAGAAAAGACTCCAACCCCAAAAGACGCCACCGGGGAACTTAATCATGATCGCCAGGGCGGCGACGATGAAGCCGAATCCAATAAACAGATTCATGATCCCCTTCTCGAGACTTGGTTCAATCTCCCTCCCTCGTCTACGCCGACGACGCGAGCGAGGATCGTCCGGCTCGGAAGCTTGTGGCAACTGCCCTGAAAGCGCGTGCGGAATAAGGCTGATGTTCGCGCCACAGACTCGGCAGAAACTGGCGCCATCGACATTCTGGGCTGCACACTTAGGACAAAACATTCGTACCTCCGATCAACTTCTCATCCGCACGTTCATCCACCTCGGTGCTCTTAAGGCTTCAACTTTCCCGCGGTTCTCTGTCGCAACGCTTCAAAGAGAATAACGCCTGCAGCTACTGACACGTTGAGTGATTCTATCTGTCCGCGCAAAGGAATACGAACCAACACATCACAACGTTCCCTTACCAGGCGATGCAAGCCCGCTCCCTCGCCACCAAGGAACAGTGCGCTGGGTACCGTCCAATCCCATTCAGTGTAATCGGAAGTGGCATCTGCAGCGGCGCCAATCACCCAAATGTTACGTTGTTTCAATTGCTCTATCAATTGGACCAGATTGGTGACGCGGGCAACGGATAGGTGTTCCAGCGCACCGGCGGCGGCTTTAGCCACTGTCGCCGTTAACCCAACAGCACGACGCTCAGGAATAAACACGCCAGCCACCCCCGCACATTCAGCGGTGCGCAGAATCGCTCCAAGGTTACGAGGATCTTCAACCGCGTCTAACCCGAGCACGAGCGGTGGATCAGCATTACCAACTCGCTGGCCTAATTCATCGAGCAACTCGTCAGGGTGACGATAAGTTGCGGCCGCGGTTCTGGCAATAATTCCCTGGTGCGTCAAGCCGGGCAGAGCGCGATCGAGCGCGAGTCTCGGCGCACGATGCACCGGAACGCGTGCGTGCCTGGCCAGCTCCAGCAATTCCCGCAGGCGCTCATGTCGCGCACCTTCGGCGATCGTGATCTGTTCGAGTCGCTTGCTGCCGGCACGAAGAGCTTCGAGAACCGGAATGAGCCCGTAGATTTGATTTGCCCCGCCTACCTCGATTGAATGTTGAGACTCGAAGTGGTTTCGCGAATCAAGTCGCGCCTCATCTTTGTCTTCACCGTGGGGGAGTGTCGGGCGTGGGGACTTTCGCGGCTTAGACATCTTCATCGGCTCTCACCGGCCTGTCCGGACGTTGCTTCTGCGTTTTGAAGATAACGACGAAGGCGCGAGTAGCGCGAAAACTGCATCTCGTTGTTGCTCTCCATGACGCTGCCGATGCTGACTTTTCCTGGCCGCTCCCGACGCCAACCGCTTGACCCGTTTTGCTGTTCAGAAGGCCACACTAGTTCAAGAATTTTGCGCACCGCCTTGAACGAATCGTCATATTCGACGTGAGGCGCGCGCTCCCGGAAGAGGGTCACCAATCTTGAGATGTTCTCACCAGCCAACAATCCTTTGCTCGAGCCGAGACAGGAAAAGTCGAAACTGTTTGCCGCAATGCGATAAGGCAGCATTTCTTTTCGCGCGTAAAAGTCAACTACTAGTTCGTCAGTCATGAACTCACTTGAATCAACGATCTTGTTCTCCGCGCGTTTAGCCTTTTTTTCTTGCAACTCAACTCGCTTGACTATTAGTCGGCCGGCCACGAGCAAGACCAAGTCTGACCAGGAAATTTGGATGAACGGCTTATCGGGAGTTTCATAGGCATAGATTCCGGCTTCGTCAAGATCAAGCGCGCGCACCTTCACGCTCCCGGAAGTGTCGGTTTCGGTTTCGGCATCTGGCATAATGCACGAGTCGATGCCGAACAGGCCAAGCCGGCGCTGAATCAATTCCGCCTCGGTGCTCGTGGCTGCACGCGCGAGTGGTAAGCGCGCCCCAAACGTTAAAATGCGGTCGAGATCGTCTGGGCGTAACCGTAAGAGATCCGAAGCTTCGGCCACTTGCGCCGCGGTCAGATTTGCGACTGGAGGCAGAAGGATGTTGTTATATCCCTGTTCCCACTTTTCCAGCGGCCTGAGCGCGGGCTTTTGCAGTGCGATGGTGCTTTCATCCTGCGGCAGCCGTGCACCACAGTAGAGGCAGTTGACGCGCGTTGGTGGATTCGCACGCAGGCATTCATCGCAGCGCACCATTTGATCTGGCGCGAAGGGCGCGGGCGCCGAATCCTCCGGCGCGTCAGTAGTCCAGATCGGAAGCGGAACGTTTTTTTTATCTTTTGGCAACAACTCCTCCAGGACGGTGGATTATACGACGCGTTAGACTTTCTATCGACCTCTTAAATTAATGCCGACCCTGTTCAATACAACGAATGTCACCGCGCGCCGAATCAGCTTTGTAGTTCTCTTCGCATCAACGCTCATGTTTATTAGTTGTGCCGCGCTGCAACCGCCGAGCGCGACGGGCCCACATGGCAACGAGCCACTCTATCCAATTCTATTTATCGAGGACAGTCATGGGAAAGAAGCAACGCTGGCTGCTTTGAATCGGCTCGGCCAGTTGTCTGGAAGTTCGAACGGGACAGAACCCGAACTTCAACCTGTAACGGGAACACTCAGTAGTTTGCCTCCCAAATCAAACAACGCTTTGTATCTCCCAAAGCTCGGAGCCGCTGCCACCATGACCGAGGAGGAAACCAGAGAATCTCTGCGGCGTTTCATTAGAGAGTGGCAGGAACTCATCGGCTCAGATCCAGATAAGCTTTCCCTGGTCGAGCGGATCGATCGGCCCGACGGCTCCAAGCTCGCCAGCTATGAGCAGCGTCCGTTTCGTTATCCCATTCGTGGCAACTACGGCAAGCTGCAAATCAACTTCGCGAGCGATCGCCGCGTGCTTAATCTCACCAGCACCTGCATACCCGATGCGGACCGCATGCAAAATGCTTTGTCCGCGCTCAACGTCCGGCTCAAAGCCGAGGACGCCGTGCAACAGGTGCGCGACAATGGCGTTACCTATTTGGACCCGAGCGGCAATAAGCAGGCTTTCTCAGTACTAGCCTCCAGCGATGTAGTCGCTAAGGGGCTGACGACCTACATTCTCCCCGCCAAAAGCCGAACCGATGCGCTGGAGTTTCATCTTGCCTGGGAAATAGAATTGGCCAACGCTCCCTTCAAATTCGTCTATCTCGACGCAGTTAGCGGCGAGATTATTGCCACCGCGTAGAGCGCACTGGTGTCTCGGGTCGTCCGCTTGACCAATCACGCGCAAAAAAGCATCCTAGACCCAATAAGCAAAAACATTATTTGGAGTCGGCTATCAGATGAATCATATCGATCCTACGCAGAATATTTCCTGGCAACTCGGGCATCGTGGCCGCGTGGCTGTTTTCATTGATGGAAACAACCTCTTTCACGCAGCTCGCTTCCACAACATCGACATTGACTACAACAAACTGCTGCGCGTCTTGCTCGGCGACGGGCGATTGTTGCGCGCATTTTTCTACACTGGCGTTGACGTTGGAGCTGAAAGACAACAGGGCTTCCTGTTATGGATGAGACGGAATGGTTTTCGTGTGATCCAAAAAGAATTGAAGACGTTTTATGACGGGAGTAGGAAGGCAAATCTCGATGTGGAGATTGCGGTCGACATGCTTTCGCTCGCTGGTCGTTACGATACCGCCGTGCTCGTCTCTGGTGACGAAGACTTTGTCTACGCCGTAAACGCGGTCGCGTATAAAGGCTGCCGAGTTGAAGTAGCAGGCTTTCGATCAAATACCGCGCCGAAGTTGATCGACGTTGCTGATTATTTTATCGACTTGGGCGAGATCGCGGATCGGGTTCGCAAAGACGCTGTCCATGGCCATCGTTATGACGAACGTGATATTCACGAACAACAACCGACGCAATACCTGCATGAACAGATTCAGCTTCAGGAGAGCACTGACGACGGATATCAGTCGACCTTGAGAGTCGTCCTGGAGACAGTGATTGAGGATGAGGCCGAACAGTTTGGCGGGCCGGCGGGTTTTATTCGCATAACTGACGAGCACTGAGCCAACCTGCCTACAGATCGTGATATGAAGCTGTTTACTATCGAAGAGGCGAATGCGCTTCTGCCGTCCGTACGAGAGATACTGCAAAAGATTCAGCGGCTTCGCCGGCGGCTCGGGACTTTTGGTCGCGAGGCAAAGCTGGCGGCAGACGGCGCAGAACTGGGCGGCGGCGGCATGGAGGGCGGCGCACACTACGCGATGGCTTTGACGAATTTCGCTGCGGAAATGTCTGAGCTGGAAGCCCTGGGTGTGCAATTGAAGGATTTTGAGCGCGGCCTGGTCGATTTCCCTTCTCTTCGCGATGGCCGCGTGGTTCTGCTTTGTTGGCAATTGGGAGAAGGCGATGAGCTTGAGTGGTGGCACGACATGGAAGCAGGGTTCTCGGGCCGCACACATCTTTGAAAACTTTTCCACAGCGACCAAATCCTCAGCCCATAATTCAGGCCGCTCGAACAACTCCAACGCCTCTTATATTTTCTGATTGACCACTTAAAGTAATTCCTGATACCATGCGCCCCGACTGCGCATGAGTCTGGCCGGTTTTCAGTCAGTCAACTAGCTCGGCAAAGACCCATCCACCTACGGAGGCAGCTTGGTATGCGATGTCCCGCCTGCGGAGCCCGTTATGAGAACGCTGCTATCAGGTGTCCTGAGTGCGGCGCGCTTCAGAATGAGAGCGCAAGTGTTATTTCCGCGCCGATTCAGTTAACTCAAACAGATATTATGAAAGAAACTGCGCCGCCTAAAACCATCCAAAGAAAACGGTCCGCGGTGAAGCGAACGCCTTCCTTGATTGAGTTTCCCGGTGCCAATCGAAACGCACTGCCGGAATGGCGGAAGGAACTGGGCGAACGAGTTCGCGAGGTCCAGGAAAAGCGGGCACGCGAAGCGGCGGCGGAAGCCGCAGAGATCGGTCCATTGTTCAGCGAACTTGAAACGAAATCATCTCCCACGCTTGAACTTCTTCCTCAAGCCGAAATTGCACCAATGAACCCGCTGGTTGTCGCCGCTTTGCGACGCATCGAAAGAGCGCATTCGCAAATCGGAAATAATAGGGCCCTGGCAACCGCCCTTGCCTATGAGGAACAGCCGACATTGGACCTGGAACCTGTCCGCGCAAACCCGTTGGGCTCGGAAGTCGTTTCAAAGCGGGAACGAGTTCACAACCTGGCCGTCGTGCCAACCCCCGAAGTGACTCTGCCGACCCTCCCTCAGGAAACAAGAAAACCCCGAAGAATAATTAGCGAACAAAACGATCCGGCCCTCAACTACCTTGATTCTATTGCGACGTCGGTGAGCCTTGAAAGCCACGAGTATGATTCTGCGCCCGTCTTCCGGCGCTTGCTCAGTGCGCTAATAGATCTGTTCGTAGTGGCTCTGCTGTCTTCCCCTATCCTGGCCCTAACTGAGTTAACAAAGCTCGAGTGGCAGAATCCGCGCGTGATCAGCTTTGCAGCTGGTACGTTTTTGGTAGTGAGTTTTATTTATCTAACCATCAGCGTGGCCTTTACCGGCCGGACGATCGGAATGAAACTTCTTTCCCTGCGTGTCGTTGATGCGCGCACCGGCTTGATTCCAACTGGGGGCCAATCGGCGGGCCGTTCACTCGTATACCTGCTTTCGCTCGCTGCCGCCGGCGTCGTGCTCATGTATACATTCATTGATCGGGAAAAGCAGACTGTCCATGATCGTTTCAGTCGTACCGCTGTAATTAGAGCGTAACTCTTATTTATCCATTAGAATCGGCCCTGCTCGATGAATTGAGCAGGGCCTTTTGCTTGGCCGCAACGCCGCCGAGTCAACAGAATCAAAGCACCTGAGCAAGACGTGCACGAAGAAACGCTTAGAGAGATCGTTGATGAGTTAGACAAGTTGCTGCCGAGGCGATTCCTGGGCCGTGTTTTCCAGTTGTCGGCTCTTTCTCTCGCGCTTGATTTCGGCCTCAAGGACCACGGCTATCTCTTTATCAGTATCGAACCCCCCGCTCCCCGTCTCTACTTAATCAAACGAACCACGCGCGAATTGGAGAAAGCGTCGGTTCCGCCTTCGTCATTTGCCCAAGCTATGCGCACAACCCTCGGGGGTGGGGCTCTGCAGTCGCTTGTGAAAGATTCCAACGAACGCGTGGTCAGATTTTCTTTTCTCGTCGAGGACGACTTGGGAGATTCTCACAATAAGGTCCTGGTTGCTCACTTAACGGGACGTTCAGCGAATCTCCTCCTCCTGGATTCCGAAGCGAGGATTTTACAGGCGTGGCGAAATCCGCGCGACGAAGGCCAGAAAATAGGTGACACGTATGGGCCGCCGCTACCGCAAACGAAGACTGCTGACGCTAGGACGTCGAGCCACCCATCAGAAACACCAATTGTTCGTGAAGGCGCGGTTACCATATCCGAAACAGCCGACAAATATTATCGCGAGCTTGCAGCCGCGCATGAATTCGACCGTG
This sequence comes from Chloracidobacterium sp., assembly GCA_031365905.1. Classification (GTDB taxonomy): domain Bacteria; phylum Acidobacteriota; class Blastocatellia; order Pyrinomonadales; family Pyrinomonadaceae; genus PSRF01. Next base: position 17,693 of record JANLYZ010000018.1, read on the forward strand.
TCGCCAGGGATCTTGTCGCTCGGCTGCGCAAGGAAATAACCAAGCGAAAGAAACTTCAGACGAACCTCGAAAAAGACCTGAGCGCGCATGGCAATCCTGACGAACACAAGCGCCTCGGCGATCTGCTGCTGGCAAATATCGGGAGTGCCACGCGCACCGGTAGCAAAGTCGCGCTAACGGACTACTACGCTGAAGGCGCACCCATAATTGAGATTGAGATCGATGAGAATGCGACTCTGCCGGAGGCAGCCAATGTCTACTTCGCTCGTTACACCAAAGCCAAACGAGCCGTTGAAGCACTGGGCACGCGGCTAATCCAGCTTGAACACGAGCTTGAAGAGCTTGACGAAAAGCGCGTCAGACTTGAAGTCGCCGTTGGCAATCGCGATATAGCAGCACTCGCTGAATTTGCAGGACGGAAGACCGCTGCTAATCCAGTGAGGAAAAAGCAAAAAGCGCCGGAGGCCCTGCCGGGCTTGCGACGCTACGTTTCGTCTGACGGCTATGAAGTGCTGGTCGGGAGGACGGCGCGAGATAATGATCGATTAACGTTTCAGGTGGCGAAGCCTAACGACCTCTGGCTCCATGCCGGCGACTATCCCGGCTCGCATGTCATCGTTCGCAATTCAAGCCGCAAGGACATTCCGCATCGCACCATAATTGAGGCGGCGCAACTGGCCGCGAAATTTAGCCAGGCGAGTAAGGACTCCAAAGTAAACATCCATTACACCCGCCGCAAGTTTCTGACAAAGCCAAAAAGCTCAGCTCCGGGCTTAGTGCGCTTATCCAACTTCAAGACGATTACAGTCGAACCAGGCGAGAACCTCGAACGAATAAATAAGCAGTGAGCTGTGAGCGGTGGACAGTAGGCAGGATTGTCGTCTTGTTACTGACTATGACTACTGCTTACTGCTCATCGCTTACTTGTAACGGTATGTGATCCTGCCGCGCGACAAATCGTAGGGCGACATTTCCACGCTGACACGGTCGCCAACCAGAATGCGAATTCTGTTCTTGCGCATTTTTCCCGACACCGCAGCGAGCACAACGTGCTCCGTGTTGTCGAGTTGTACCTTGAAGAATGCGTTGGGCTGCTTGTCGATGATCGTGCCCTCCGCCGGAATCAAATCGTCTCTAGCCAATTAGCGTCTCCTTCTTGAATCTAGCGTGTAGAACCGACGACGGCAGACCGATGACCGACAAAGATCCAGCGCTCTTAGTCCATCGGCCGGTCGTCCGTCGTCCGTCGTTTTTACCTGCTTGCGCGTCGTGGCCGGAATGAGCGAGTGAACGCTGCACGCGGCGGTGTCGCCCGCGCAAACGGCTTACCGGCCATTTCAGTCTTTCGGCCGCCAAATGCCGGCAGTACAACTCGCGCTACCGTCTGTCCCATTAGTCGTTCAATCGCCCGCATCGATATTTCATCTACCGGCGTCACGATCGTAATTGCACGTCCGGTATTGCCGGCTCGCCCGGTTCGGCCAATGCGATGCACATAATCTTCAGGCGCAGAAGGCACATCGAAATTAATGACGTGCGACACCGAATCAACGTCCAGACCACGTGCGGCGATGTCAGTCGCCACCAGTACGCGGGTGCGACCATCGCGGAAGCCGCGCAGGGCCGCTTCACGCTGTGGCTGCGTGCGATCTGAGTGAATCCGATTCACGCTGTGTTCGCGCGCCGAAAGAATGTGCGACAACCTTTCGGCGCCGCGTCGCGTACGAGTAAAGACCAGCACTCGCTCAAATTTTTCGCGTTCAAGCAAATCGAGTAACAATGCCGTCTTCGATTCCTGGGCCACCGGGTAAGCAGTTTGCTCAACCATTGTCGCGGCTTGTCCGCGCGGGCTGACTTCAATCAGCTTGGGTTCTTTCATGGTCGTGCGCGCCAGCTTTTCAATATCGGAAGACATGGTTGCCGAAAACAGAAGCGTCTGACGTTTTGCTGGGACCATCGCGAGTATGCGACGAATTGCCGGCAGGAATCCCATGTCCAGCATGCGATCAGCTTCGTCAAGGACGAGCGTTTCAACGGTAGAAAGATTGATTGCGCCGCGCTCGGCGAGATCAAGCAAACGGCCGGGCGTGGCAATAACGATCGCCGCGCCGCGTCGCAGATCCGAGATTTGCGTGCGCATGTTGGCGCCGCCAATCACCGTGACGCCACGATTGGCCTTCACGCGATTGAGTTCGCCATAGTTTTTTTGGATCTGCATTGCCAGCTCGCGCGTTGGCGCCAGCACGAGAACGCGAACGCCGGGACGTGCCTTCTCGGTCATCTTTTGAATTATGGGAAGCAGAAATGCGGCTGTCTTGCCTGTGCCGGTTTCAGCACAGCCGATCAGGTCCTGGCCGCTAAGGACAACAGGGATGCCCTGTTCCTGAATCGGTGTTGGTTCGGTGTATCCGAGAGACTCGCAGCTACGCACTTGTGCGGGCGCCAGTCCCAGTTGAGAAAAATTCATAAACTCCTACTAATCTGTTTTGTGCGCTCGAACGAATTATCGCTTGCGCCTTTGTTGTAACTAAGGTGAACATCAAGCTCACCGAGAGGGTTTCTCCGTGCAGCCTCTGCGTTCTCTTTGACTGAGCGATTGAGACTTTAACAAGTCTCATCACAAAGCACTGAGTTCACAGAGGATGCACTGAGAATTAGTGGCTGAGGAAGAAAATCCTTACCAGCGTGGTTCGCGATTGCCGCCACCACCGCCGCTGCCGCCGCCGTAGCCACCGCCGCCGCCGCGATTACCACCGTAACCACCGCCGCCGCCACGACCACCACCGCCGCCGCCGCCAAAGCCGCGACCGCCGCCACCACTCCGATTTTCGCGGGGCTTGGCTTCGTTAACGTTAAGCGCACGACCGTTCACTTCCTTACCGTTAAATTGAGCGATAGCTGCCTCGCCCTCTTCCTTGCTGGACATTTCGACGAAGCCAAAACCGCGTGAGCGCCCCGTATCGCGGTCTTCCACGACGCTCGCCGATTCAACCGTTCCTGCCGCCGCAAAAAGCTCCTGCAGATCCTGAGATGAGGTCGCAAACGCGAGATTTCCTACGTAAAGTTTCATAGACATAAAGATGTACCTTTCCCCGTATCGGGGATAAAAGAAGCTGCGAATCGGATTGGCTTCGGTCGAACGGTAGGAGCGAAGGGCCGGTTTTCGGATGCTCTGAGAGCGCTTCTGAAGTTGAAATCAGCCTGCTCTCGAACTATCCAAAACGCCAGCGCTAACTGTCCTTTGCGCGGGGCGCATCACCGTCGATGCGCGAGAGAAGGATTAACCGTGGTTGACTATGCACTATTTAGGGCCAACTGGCAAGGCCAGAATAGGCCCAAAGCTCGCTTCAGATTATCCTGAACTGCACCGTGGAAGCTAACCTGGTAGCCTCGATAAATGACTATTGCTCTGGTTTTATCCTGACTGACGAGAAAAATCGCTCGCCCGTTTTAGTAGCCAGCGCCTCGTCAAGATCCTTCCGCCAAACGTACGAAAGGCTAAACATGGTGTTGCCCACTAAATAGAATCTGGTTTGCGACAAGACAACCGTGCCATTCTGCGCCGTGAGGGAAATTATCAATTCCCGGCCCGGATGTCGATCCAAACTAAGTTTGCTTTCCGACACCAGAGTTCCCTTCAAGCTCTCGAGAATACCCTCACGCGTGGCGTTAAGATATTTCTCTTGATCAGTGGCCGGGAGGTTCTCGAAATACTCGATCACAAAACCGTAGCCTTCCTCAAAATCGTTAAATCTTTCATGCCTGGTCTTGTCGTCGGCCGGCTGGCTCTCAACATCCGGCTTGAGTTCGTGGGGCGCCAGCAGAGTAAAAACTCCTTTGGGCGCAGTGAACTTGACCCACTCAGTGTCCGCCTGAATGCCGTAGGCGAAAGTAGCGGTGCCAATCAAGAGAATGAACATCGCAAATATTTTGTTCCGCATTAGGTCTCCTCAACAATTCGCAAAAGAATATTGACTGCCCGTGAACTACTGATCTTTCCATTCCGGAATGCGTCCGGGAGTCCAGGGTGCGCCGGCAGCTTCCATTTGTTTTTCCAGTCTCACGAGGTCGCCCTCAATCAACTGGCGCAACTGCGCGAGAGTTTGTTCGAAGTCCTGTGCAGCCGCGGTATATTGAGTGATCTGCGTCTGCGTCGGACGAGCGGTAGACTGACGCTGCGTACCAACGATCTCCCCGACTCGTTCAGCAATCGATGGCGGCAAGTTGATGTTGCGCGCGCGCAGAGCGCTATCACCGCGCAGGGCGCGCAGGATTTCGTTCGTGCGTTTGTCCAGCGATGCGGCGTCATCGAGCAACTTATCTCCAGCCGCTGGTGTCTCCAGCAAGGCACGTCGAATCAGAGCCAACCGTGGTTTCAAAGCATTCGCCGCCTCAAGCGCTCCCTGCACCGCGCGTTGCAGTCTCGCAACCTTCTGCTGAAACTCGACCAGCGCCGCGCGATCCACAGGCGACATGCCTTCCTGACCGGGCACGACAACATTAAAATCCTGAGGCGCGCCCAGCGGTGTCATCACGCCATCCACGCGCTTGGCAAGTGAAACTTTATAAACGCCCGGCATTACTAACGGCCCGCTTGGCCCATCACTGAAAGGATCTTCGAGGTCTGGGTTTGGCGGCGGCGGCAAAGTGCTGGGTGGATAACGCAGGTCCCACGCGACGCGTTGCATCCCGGCGGTGACTGGTCCGGTCAGCCGCCTTACGACGCGCCCGCTTGAGTCAGTTATAGTGAAGATGATGGCCGGCGCTTCCTCTTCTTCTTCGGCGCTGAGGTCGCTCAAACGCGGGAGATTCACGGGAGTATTTTTCTTTGCCGCTTCCTTCTCAGCCTCCTGCCTCTTCGCTTTCTTGGTTTTCAGTTCTTCCTTGAGGTAGTAGCTGAACGTCGCGCCAAATGGTGGATTCTCCGCGTTGAAATATGATTCGCCCTGGAAGCCCTTGCCACGCAGACCAATTGGCTGTGCCTGGATGTACATCAGGGCGTCTTTGACGGGAAAGAGCTCGGCATCCTGCTTGAGCATCTCCGGCTTCAGCAGTCTCAGCGACGCGTAGTTATCGAGAACGTAAATGCCGCGGCCAAACGTGCCGACGACCAAATCATTCTCGCGTTTTTGAATTGTAAGATCACGAATCTGAATCGTCGGCAGTCCACCCTTGAGTTGGATCCACTTCTGCCCGCCGTCGATCGTAAAGAAAAGACCAAATTCTGTTCCCACAAAAAGTAAGTTCGGGTTTACGTGATCTTCTGCAATTGCCCAGACCGGTTGGTTCTTCGGCAGATTGCTGACGATGGATGTCCAGGTGCGCCCGGCATCGGTGCTCTTCAGGAGATAAGCTTTGAAGTCATTGTTCTGCCGATTCTCAAACGCCGCATAGACGGTGTTGGCGTCGTGATTGGAAGCCACAATGCGGCTCACGTAAGCCATGTTTGCTACGCCGGGAAAAGCTTCATCCTTGCGCCAGTTTTTGCCGCCGTCTTCCGTCACCTGAATCAAACCGTCGTCAGTGCCGACATAGATCAAGCCATCCTTCTTCGGTGATTCCGCGAGTGCCGAGGCGTTGCCGAAAAACGCGGTTGACTGATTCTTCGCCACCGCATCCATGCCCCAAATCTTGCCCATCACCGGCAGCTTGTCGCGATCGAGTCCGCGCGAGAGTTGCCCGCTGATGACCTGCCAGGTATCGCCGCGATCGTCACTGCGGAATAGTTTGTCGGCCGCGAAGTAGAGGCGCGTGTGCGAATGCGGACTGATCATTAAAGGCGTATCCCAGTTCCAACGGAGCGGCTCCTCGCCGCGAGCTGGTTGCGGTTGAATACCCATGCGTTCGCCGGTGCGCTTGTCGAACCGCACGAGCCCGCCATTCTGAGACGCGGCGTAGATCGTATCCGGATCTTCCGGATCCACTCGACTGTAAAAACCGTCGCCGCCATTGGTTACGAACCAGTCGGAGTTAACGATGCCGGAAGCGCTGCGCGTGCGCGCCGGGCCGCCAAAGCTGAAGTTGTCCTGCGTGCCGCCATAGACGTTATAAAACGGGGTATTGTTGTCCGTCGTTACGTCGTACAACTGCGTGACCGGCAGATTACTCTTGAAGTCCCAATTCGTGCCGCGATCATAACTTTCGTAAACACCGCCGTCGCAACCGACCAGGTAGTGGTCATTATTATTCGGATCGATCCAGATTTCATGATTGTCGACGTGCTTCGATTTCTCGCCGAGACGCCGCAAAGTTTTGCCACCATCATCCGAGACCATCAGAAAAACATTCATTACGTAAATTCGATCCACGTTTTTTGGATCGGCAACAACCCGCGCGTAATACATCGCGCCGGCGTCAAACTCATTTTTTCGTTCCCAACTGCCGCCACGATCGTTTGAGCGGAAGATGCCGCCCTTCCTGTCGGCAGCTTCCACGGTGGCGTAAATCACGTTGGAATCCAGCGGCGAAATCGCAAGGCCAATGCGTCCCATGTCTGTCGCCGGCAAACCAGCCTTCAACTTGTTCCAGCTTGCGCCTGCGTCAGTTGATTTGTAGATCGCGCTTTCCGGTCCACCGTTAATCAAAGTCCACATGTGACGACGGCGTTGATAGGATGCGGCGTAGAGCGTCTCGGGATTTTGTGGATCGACGACTACGTCGGTGACGCCAGTGTTTTCGCTGATGTTGAGGATTTTGTTCCAGGTCTTGCCGCCGTCGGTCGTCTTGTAAAGTCCGCGATCTCCGCCCGCGCCCCAGAGCGGTCCCTGCGCAGCGACGTAAACAATATCCGAGTCTTTGGGATCGATAGCGATTCGGCCAATGTGCTCGGAAGCTTTCAGCCCGAGGTTCTTCCAGCTCTTGCCGCCATCGTCCGAGCGATAGACGCCATTGCCATAGGAAACGCTGCGCTGGCTATTGTTCTCGCCCGTGCCTACCCAAACGGTGAGCGGATTTTTCGGGTCGAGCGCGATCGCGCCGATTGAGTAAGAGCCTTCTTTGTCGAACACCGGCGTCCAGGTCGTTCCGTCGTTGATTGTTTTCCAAACTCCACCGGAAGCGGAGGCGACGAAATATCGCGACGCATTGTTTGGATCAACGGCGAACCCGATCACACGACCCGAAGTGAACGCTGGACCGATAGCTCGAAGTTTCAAGCCATTGAACGTCGGCGACGACATCGGGTCTGCCGGCTTCTTATCTTCTTCCGCTTTTTCGTCGCCCTGCTTTGCGGCTTCCGGAGACGCTTGCTGTTTTGCCGCCGCTTCCTGGCGCGCTTTCTCGACCGCAGATTTCTCTGCCGCCCTTTCTTCCTGCGCAAAAGCCGCGAGTGGCAAGAGAGTTAACACGGCAAGTAAACCGAGCAAAGCAAACAATCGCTCCGGTCCCGATACCAAAGCACTGGCGAAACGGACAACGAAAGCTGGGCGCATAAATAAAATGATCTCCTCGATGTTTGGATCTGGGGTACCGGTTTAGTTTCAACTCTCAGCGCTATCTCAGCGTGCTCTGCGTCTCTGCGGTGAGTCTGTCTTACCATTTCACCGCAGAGTCGCAAAGAACGAGAGGTTGCGCAGAGAAAAACTTCAAATTAGACACGACCAGGTTTCGTGCTATCGCCCCGCTTCGCGGGCTCAGCACCAGGATATTGGTTCCTGTTTTCAACACCCGGCAACGCGATCAGCTCAGCGGCTTCAGGCCTGCTTTTTTAACCAACTCCGCGAAACGTGGATCCGGTCGCAGATTATCGAAGCGAGCATCTGCGATCAAGTAGTTGAAGAGGATAGATCGATCCTCCATGGCTTTGGTTAACCATGCGAAGGCTTGGTCCTTCTCATTAAGACGAGCATAAAAGAGCGCAATATCGGCCGGAGATACATACTCAGTTTTTGATCGCTCAAGCAGACCATCGAGCCGGTATTGCCAAACGCCTTTCATTCCCGACGAGGCGAAAGCCTTCTTCATCTGCGCCACGTTGTCGGGCGTCGCCCCGTGCAAACGTTCATCGAGAGCCTCGGCGTACAATCCCTGCGCCTCATAGACCTTGGCAAGTGTGGTTCGCGCCACTCCATAGTCGGGATCCAGATCCAGGGTTTTGCGAAGCTGCTCTATTGCCTCGGGATAGCGCCTTGCAAGATACAAGATATCGCCAACATTCTCATTTATTGGGAGTGACAATGGATCAAGCTCGCGGGCTTTTTTAGCTTCTGCGATAGCTTCATCGAAGCGCCCGGTAATTGTGAGAAAGAGGGAATACTTCTGATGTGCGGTGGCGTAGTTAGGATTCAACTCGATCGCGAGCTTGAATTCTCTCTCGGCCCCTGACCAGTCCCACTCGTAAGTGGTCTTGACGGCTGCCAGTATCGCGTGCCCTTCTGCCAGCCGATCATCTATCTCCAGGGCCTTGGTCGCCGCTGCTCGCGCTTTTTCGTACGCTTCCTTTGGCACCACAAATCTGTACCAGCCTCTGGAAAACCAGGTATCCGCCAGCCCAGCGTAAGCAAGCGCGTAACTCGGATCCTTTTCGATTGCCTGATTGAGAAACTCAACTGACTTCTCCAGCGACTCGGCCGTGCGCTTGTTCCAATGGTAACGACCTTTCAGATAGGCCTGATACGCCTCAGAATTATCGGTGTAATGCTTGGTCAGCCGACCTTCGTCCGGAGCCGACAGCTGCAAACGTAAGTTAGTCGAAATCTGGCTCGCGATTACGCGTTGCATCGAGAGCAAGTCTGAAACGTTCTCTGTGTATTGTTCACCCCAAAGTTGCTTATTGTCACGCACGTCGATCAGTTCAGTACTGATCGTGAGGCTATCACCGTGCTGCATGATGCGACCTGTCAACACCGCACGCACACCTAGTTCCCGGCCAGCGGCGAACGGGTCGGTTTCTTTACCCTTGTAACGAAATACCGAGCTGCGAGCTATTACTCTGAGATTGGGCAACTGGGCAAGGCTATTAATGATGCTCTCGGTCAAACCATCTGAACGATACTCCGTCTCGGGATCGTTGTTCTGATTGACAAACGGCAAAACTGCGATTGAGTCGATAGCCGCTTCAGTTTGGCTCTTGTGTAAATAGAAGCGCAGCACGATGGCGCCGACGGCAATAGCGATCAGCGCGAGTACAGCGATGAGCCTCGTGACGGTCTTAAGCTGTTTGATTTCACTGGCCACGTATTCGACACTCGCTTCACGCGTCGTAGTTGGGCGAAGAGGCACGGTCGCGGCACCTGCCGTTGGCGCCGAGGCATCCAAGGCGCCTGAGTAAGATCCGCCGGTAGAAACCGGGGACCAGGAAGCGCTCAAGTGTGTACCACTGGTTGTCAACTCACGTCGCAGTTCCTTTAAGTCGTTGGCTACATCCTTGATCGATTGATAGCGTTCGTCCGGATCTTTCTCCAGGCAGCGGCGTACAATCTTCTGCAGTTCAACGGGGAGTTCGGGACGGATGGTGGCAATAGAAGGTGCAGGCTCACGAATGATCTTGTTGAGCGAATCGATGGCGTCCTCGCCCGGGAAGGCTTTTCGTCCGGTCACCGCCTCGAAGAGAATGCAACCAAAAGAAAAAATGTCGGAACGCTGATCGACTTCCGAAGCTCTTCCCTGTGCTTGTTCGGGAGACATGTAGCCCACCGTCCCCATGATCACTCCCGAGCGCGAGAGGTGTTCCAAAACAGTGGAGACCTCGCTTCCGGAAGTGCCCCACGACTTCTGTGGTTCAACTAATTTCGCGAGGCCGAAGTCAAGAATTTTGACGTAGCCATCTCGCGAAATCATGATGTTTTCCGGTTTGAGATCGCGATGAACTATTCCCGCCGCATGAGCTTTCCCCAGACCCTCCGCCACCTGCTGCAAGTGGCGCAGCAGTTTTGAGAGATCCGCATCTTGGGTGTGGATCCAGTCGCGTAAACTTAGCCCGTCGACAAACTCCATCGCGATAAAGTTGGTCCCGTCAATTTCGCCGACCTCATATATGTGCGCGATGTGAGGATGATTGAGCGACGCAGCCGCCTGAGCTTCCTGCCTGAAGCGCTGCAAGCGCTCGCGATCGGCTGCGAAAGTAGCGGGCAACACTTTAAGCGCCACATCGCGATTAATGCTTCGATCTCGGGCGAGGTACACATCACCCATCCCGCCTGCACCGATCTTAGAGCGGATTTCATATCGGCCTAAACGTGTTCCGGCGTCGATAGTCAGACGAGATTCCCCTGGGCTTTGAATAAGACTAAGTTCGCAGACAATGTTATCAGAGGGAGGGCGGCGGCGGGTAGACTTGTGGCGAAACTAACAGTTTACATTGCAACCTTGCTATGCTTGCGAACATGGCTACGCCAAAAAATGATCCGGACAAGTCTGCACGACTATTTGCCCGCGCACTGGAGTTGCTGCCCGGCGGCGTCAATTCGCCGGTGCGTGCCTTTCGTGGCGTCGGCGGCACGCCGCTTTTTATTCAGAGCGCGGTGGGGCCAACCATCACCGACGTCGACGGCCGCACCTTCATTGATTTCGTCGGCTCGTGGGGCCCAATGATCCTGGGCCATGCCGACGCCGAGATCGTCGCGGCGCTAGCCGCGGTCGCTGCTAACGGCACGAGCTTTGGTGCTCCTAATGAGTTGGAGGTCGAACTCGCGGAAGAGATCGTCGCGGCCGTGCCATCGATCGAAATGGTGCGCATGGTTAACAGTGGCACTGAAGCGACGATGTCTGCTATCCGACTCGCGCGCGGCGTCTCCGGTCGCGATAAGCTGGTGAAGTTTGAAGGTTGCTATCACGGACACGCCGACAGTTTGCTGGTGAAGGCAGGTTCGGGTGTAGCGACTCTTGGGCTGCCCGATAGTCCGGGTGTGCCGGCGTCGCTGGCTGAGCACACGCTGACCGTTCCCTTCAATGATGCGGGCGCGCTCGCAGATGTTTTCAACCAACACGACGATATCGCCGCGGTAATAATCGAACCGGTTGTGGGCAACATGGGTTGCGTTCCTCCGGCAGCAGGGTTTTTGAATGTCGTTCGCGAGGTGACTACGCAAAACGGCGCGCTCCTGATCTTCGATGAAGTGATGACTGGCTTTCGCCTCGCGCGCGGCGGCGCTCAGGAACTCTACCGGATAACTCCAGACATAACCTGCCTCGGCAAAATAATCGGCGGCGGTTTGCCGGTGGGCGCTTATGGAGGCAGCCGCGAGTTGATGCGCAACATTGCGCCAGTCGGCCCGATTTATCAGGCGGGAACACTGTCGGGCAATCCGCTCGCGATGACGGCAGGATTGCTGACCTTGCGTCGGCTA
>JANLYZ010000231.1:0-6725 GCA_031365905.1 Chloracidobacterium sp.
GACGCACGCGGACTCGCGCCATAGTGAATGAAGGGATGCGTGCGCGTGCGGCGCACCAAATCAACTGCGTAATGCTGCACGCCTGGTTCCATGCGCGCGGTGCTCACGTCGCGACGGCAACGCGAAATAGCGTCGGCGTCAGCCAGCGGTTCGATCTGGACATCGTTGAGTCGCCGGGAGTTGAAGCCCGCATCCCAGTTGGCGACTACCTGTCGCTCATGTTCTTCGCCGGGATAGTCAAGCAGGATTTTCAACATGAAGCGATCGAGTTGTGCCTCAGGCAGCGGGTAGGTTCCTTCATACTCGATCGGATTTTCTGTCGCCAGCACCGTGAAGATTGGCGAAAGCGTATGGCGATCACCGTCGATTGTCACCTGCCGCTCTTCCATCGCTTCGAGCAAAGCGGCCTGCGTCTTCGGCGGCGTGCGATTGATCTCGTCCGCCAGCAGGATGTCGGTGAAGATTGGTCCCTGCCGCAGATTGAAAGCCGAGGTGGCGACATTAAAGACGTTGGTGCCGGTGATGTCTGACGGCATCAGGTCGGGCGTGAATTGTATGCGGCCGAAGTTAGCGTTGATGATGCGCGCCAGCGTCTTCACGGTCAGCGTTTTCGCGGTGCCGGGCACGCCTTCGATCAGCGCATGGCCTTCGGCGAGCAGTGCGATCAGGATTTGTTCAATCGGTTCGTCCTGACCAACTACAATCTTGCTCAGTTCGCGGCGGATGTGGTCGACAGTTTGGGAGACGTATTCAATCATATTGTTTTTGAGACTGACCTCTTATTTTGTTGCTGTAAAGTATTGCCGCGTAGCGGCAACTTGAGTTTAGCCCGGCGTTTCAACGCCGGGCTAAAAGTAATATTTCGATCCTTCGTCGCGCAGCGACGTTTAGGTTGATTTCACACGTCGCTACGCGACGTAATTGCCATGGCTTGCTGTTTCCCGGCGTTGAAACGCCGGGCTAAAGTCATGTCGACGCTACGCGTCGAAAAACTTGTTTGCGGTCCTCTAAGCTCGCAAACTGCGAACTCTTCGCGCGAAGTACAACGATCAAAGTACAAGGCCTCCAGTTCGTCAAATATTTCGCGTCGTTTGCTTCACTTCGCGCGAGCGCATGCGCAGCCCGAGCGTGGCTTCAATTTCGCGCAGCCGCTTCACCAGGTGAATCGATTGTTTCTCGCTAATCTTGTTGCCATTGATTGCGTCTTCCGACTGGCGCATCAGCGTTTCCAATTCATGTGCCTTGATCGTCGAGCGCGAGGCGATGCGTTCCGCAATCTCGCGCCTCGGACTGTTGTAGTCGACACCGGCGTAACGCGCCAGCACTCGGCGCAGGCGCGAATAGATATTCTCAATCGCCAGATCATAAGCGCGCGCGCGTTGCTGAAGCTCCGCCATTGAAGCGACGAATTCGAGACTCGATCGGCGATCAACCCGCGGCAGCGGCAAGGGACGAGCAAACCGTCGCCCGCGCGTCCAAAGCATCAGCAGGATCAGAAAAACTATCTGGCCCGCGATCGCCAGCACCGGCGTGCCTTCAAAGTAGTTTACAAATTCGTTATGCGTCGCGCCGTGGCCCTGATGAAATTCATCAAAAGCAATTAGCCCACCCGGGACCGCCAGGAGATTTATCGCGAGCGTCAGATTGTTTTTGAGACTTATGCCGCCATTGGCGACGATATAAGGATCGCTCAACAGAATTATCCGGCCTCGGCCATGTGGGTAGTCAATCAGGAGCGGCGCGCGGGGCGTTGCGAGGTGAACTACGGGCGCGGGCGAAACGCCGCTGGAAGTTACGATTGAAACGGTGTTACCAGTTTTCTCAGGCGGTGGCGGTTCATCGGAATCTCCGAAAGCTTCATCGTCTTCGTTTGCGGCGCTATCCTGGTCTAATTTCTTTTTTTCCTCCTTACTCAACACAAAAAGCTTGATGGCGGCGAAGAAGCGCGAGGGCATCACCGCATCGACATCGCGCGTGAGCAAGGTTGGTTGCGACGGCGGCACCGGCTTCACGCCTTCAGTCATTTGCTCCACGCTTGCGGGATCGGTAGTCGTAGCGAAGTCAAGAAACTCGGTCGTCACCTTCCAATTGCCCGAATGTGGCAGCAAGAAATCCTCGGGCCGGCGATCAATGATCACCAAACGACCGCCGCGTGCCACCCAAAGCAATAAGCTCCGCGCCTCCTCTTTCTCTACGGCAATGCGTGGCCGGCCGACGATAACGAAGGTCTTCACTTGCCTTCCGCCGCCGCCTAACAATTTATCCGGAGGTTCGCGCCAGCGCATCACCTGGTAGCCGGATTCGTTAAGCAGGTCGTGGAGCGCGCGCGTGCCGGTGGGTCCCGCGTTGTAGGTCGAACGATCCGGCGCTAGTTCGGAATCCCGCGTTTTTTCTTTGGTAACGTAGGACGCGGAGTTGATCAAGATCAGAACGCCTACCGCGAGCACGATCGTTACTATTATTCCGAGACGTTGACGCATATCAGAAACCGATAATTAGCCGCGGATTAACGCGGATTTACGCGAATCAGGACCAGCTAAGATGCGACCGCCCCGATTGCATGCTGCACAAATGATAAAGATCAAACTCTTATCCGCCACAATCAGCGTTCATCCGCGGCAAATTCTCTTTCGTTCAAGCCAAGTCACGCTTCATCGCAGCAGAGCCTGGTTGTAGGCCGCGCGAAATTGGAGCCAATCAGTTTCGTTTGCCTGGGCCAGGCCATACCAGTGCCGCTCAAAACTGTCGGTTAGTTGTTTCACGTTGTGGTAGAGCGGCTCGATTTCCCGCATCGCGCGCAGGTAGTCGCGATTTGTCTTGTATTGCGCCAGGCTGATAATTTTTCGGTCGCCGAGTTCAACCAACAGCGCGATGTAAGCCCGCCGAATCGCCGCGCGCAACTCGCCTCGTCGAGCCAGCGCCTCGGCCTCAGCCAGCAAATCGAGCGCCGACTGGTCGGCCTCGAGCGTTTCGCCCAACACGATGCGGGCTTTCTCCTTGCGCTTCTTTTTCGGGCTGCGATTCTTGAACAGGCGTGGCAAGAACAAAGTCAGGACAAAACCAAGAACGCTCAGCGCGAGAATGATAACAATCCACTGCACAAGTCGGCTGACGATACTAGCGCCACCGGGAGACATCGGCTTGGGTGTAGGAAACAAGCTCCTGATCCATTCAAGCAAACGATCCATCAGACGGCTCAGCGCGTTCTTTTCCAGTGCCTGATGAGCATACTCAGGTCGTTTCAATATCTCGCCGAGCCTGCGGCCCTCTTCAGCTTTGCTCGCCCCCGTTCCGGCGGCCCGCTGTTCAAGCTCTACCATCCGGTCGTCGATCGCCTTGAGCCGCTCGGTTATTCTCTTCAGCAAGTCGTAACGCTCCAGCGACGTGTCAGCCGCATACTTGTCAAGTTCCTGATGGAGCCACGAGTTGTCGACCTTAAAACCGGCGCCCTTCACTTCCACTGCTTCCGACTGCGGCAGCAGATTGCGCACGCGCCGGACCGTCTCAACCTCGCGCGCGGCATAAACTGTAACGCTTTCCGTTTCGTCTGCCTGGGCCAGGGTGTCGAGCGCGGTTACCGCCTGCCGGATATGTTGATGATACTCACTGAGAGGAATTGCGGGCGCCGCTGTAACCAGAAGCAGGACCAGTGTGGCGGCGAAGAGAAAGCGCGCTTCTGGGCGACGAGGGAAGTTTTCCGCCAGTGGTAGTAGTTTGCGCCTAACCATCATGCTTTCGTGTTACCTCAGTCCCAGCACGCTGCCTGAATGACTCGGGCGTTGCAAAGGCAATCGCTTTGGTCCGCTTGATAAAGCCGGGGCGAAAGGTGACGTAACGTCAATCTGCGGCATTGGATCCAATTTCTGCGAAGCCATCAATTCAATATCATAGCCTTCGTGCCTGACGCGCTCGTCTACGTAGAGTAACGACATGCCAAGCATCCAGACCGGCGCCAGCAGAATAGAACTCACCGGCTCCAGCACGCTGTAGCCGATGGCGTACCACACGGGCCACTGAGCTGCATACCACGGTTGCGGGCTGACTCCGTTCAGGTAACCGAGAAAGCCGAGCGGAACCAGCAGAATCATCAAGGCCGAGTAGGTGGCAAACATGATGAATAAGGTCATCGCCATCAGCCGGCGCACGTTGCCTTTGGCGAGAGTAAAGCTGCGACCGATGGATTCAAACACGCGCTTCCCTTCAACCAGCAAGACCTGTGGCACGTAAGCTACTTTGCTGGCCAGGAAAAAAAACAGCCAAAGAGCGATTGTTATCGCCACCAGTGAACCGCCAATTGCGAAGATACCCGTTAGCCAGGGGGGCGCACCCTGGGCCAGCAAGACGCCGCCAAAAATCACAACGAGCGCGACGAAGTAACCAGCGACTATCGCAACCGTCATCGCGAGTCCCAGCCACATCACCACCAGCAACGTCGCGCCCAACAAGGACCAGAAGCGGGAACGCACTGCGGCGTAGGTCGTGCGAACCAGAACTGGCTCACCCCAGAGCAGATGCATCACCAGATTGCGCGAAGCGCCGCCCATGACGATGAGACTAAAAATGTGGCCGACAATAATCACGACGAGGGCGGCAAAGGCAAGCAGAACGTAAAAGATAAGAGCAGCGGTGTCCGGTGTGCTGGCAATCTGGCGCGTCGCGATTGTCCATAAGACTGAGCCGCTGGCGGAAACAACAACCGGTGGCGCAGCGATTCGCACCAGGGTAAGCAGGTGACGACGATAAAGCCGCACCGCGCGATCAATAAGATCGCCCGCTCCCAGCGGCACCAGATGAAGATCGTTAATGCCGGGTGTAAGCATCTGAAACCAGCGTTCTCCGCTTTGAGGTCTGAGCTGTGAAAGCTAACTTCGGAATCTGAATTCAAAATCTGAATTTGGAATCTGGAAAGCTGGAATCCAATTCCCTTAGTCGGGTTTGGGGGAAATTTTAACACGCTCCTTGCCGCGCCGTCTCAATTGTTTCAACCGCCGCCGCGCTCGTTGCTCACCTTCGCGCTTCGCGACCATTCCCTCAGGTTGTCAAACGCATGCGTTCTCGGTAGCATCGCGTCCCATGACTACCACTGCTGAAACAATGACCGGTGAAGAGATCGTCAAACTCTGTCGCCACCACACACTCTTCGAATGGTCCGCCCAGGCGGCGGTGGATCCAATCCCGGTTGCGCGTTCCAAGGGAATCTATTTTTGGACTCCGGAAGGCAAACGCGTCATCGACTTCAACAGCCAGTTGATGTGCGTAAACATCGGCCACGGCGACGAGCGCGTGATTCGCGCCATTCAGGAACAGGCAGCGACGCTCGCCTACGCCAATCCGTTTATGGCAACTGAAGTGCGCGCGCGTTTGTCAGTAAAACTCGCCGAAATCACGCCCGGCGACATCGACGCATTCTTCTTTACCAATGGCGGCGCGGAAGCAAACGAGAACGCTATACGCATCGCGCGCATGTTCACGGGCCGGCATAAAATTGCCGCGCGCTATCGTTCATACCATGGTGGCACCGCCGGCAGTTTGACGCTCACGGGAGATCCGCGGCGTTGGGCAGCCGAGCCGGGCATTCCGGGCGTCATTCGCATTCCCGATTTCTATCACGGCATTCAACAAGGCTCTGATACGACTGAAGAAGTGTTGCGCCGCACCGAAGAAATTTTGCAACTTGAAGGTCCGCAAACTGTCGCGGCGATAATCATCGAGCCCGTGGTCGGAACAAACGGCATCCTGATTCCGCCCGATGGCTACATGCAGGGACTACGCGCGCTTTGCGACAAGTATGGAATTCTTCTGATTGCCGATGAAGTGATGGCGGGCTTTGGACGCACCGGCAAATGGTTCTCTGTCGATCATTGGCAAGTCGTTCCCGATCTGATCTCGATGGCGAAAGGTTTGACGAGTGCTTATGTGCAACTGGGCGCTGTAGGCATGCGGCGGCAGATCGCGGATCACTTTCAGAAGAATGTCTTCTGGGGCGGGCTTACTTACAACAGCCACCCGCTCGCCTGCGCAGCGGCGCTCGCGACCATCGCAGTTTACGAAGAAGATGATCTGATCGAGAATGCACGGCGCCTGGGCGACGTCATGCGTGGCCTGCTCGAAGATTTGCAGACGCGTCATAAGTCGGTCGGCGCCACGCGCAACATCGGGTTGTTTGGAATAGTCGAGTTGGTACGCAATCGTGAGACGCGCGAGCCGATGGCGCCTTTCAACGGCAGCTCGCCCGAGATGGCCGCGCTCGGCCAGTTCTTCCGTGAAGAGGGGCTCTACACTTTCGTCCGCTGGAACACGTTTTTCACGAACCCGCCGCTGTGTATCACCGAAGCCGAGTTGCGCGAGGCCTTCGCGATCATTGACCGCGGCCTGGAGATTACCGACCGCGCCGTTTTGTAACCGGCGGTTGAGCGAGACGAACCTCAGATTCACGAACGCACACGAAACAGCGACAAATCCGTTCGGATGATTTCGTAATGTCTTAAACCTTTTTCTTGTCTCACGGTCTAGTCAATGATACAGTCCGCCCGTTCCTCGCGTTCACAAGGCCATAGCCCTAGAGTCCTCTATGCGCCGACTATTAGTTTACGTATTGCTCCTTTCACTTGCTTCGATCCCAGGAGCGGGCAGCCTATCAGCGATACCCCTCGCATTGCGTGTTCGCCTGAAACCTCTTGTCTCAAGCTGCGCGCGGCGATTCAACACGACTTCTACGTTTGAGA
>JANLYZ010000286.1:0-2459 GCA_031365905.1 Chloracidobacterium sp.
CGACATCCTGGCGCAGAACGGCATCCGGTCCGCGGTTCAATCCGGCGGCTCAGACGCCTTCTCGCCTTTGCTGTCGGCGATGTCACCCGGCGCGGCAATCCTGGTAGACGAACGCGATTTCGATCGCGCCCAGGAGATTTATACTTCGTTCTTCGGCGCTGATACCACGCCGCTCACCGGCGGTATTCCGGGCGAAGACGACGAATAGAGAAAACAAATCAGCCGCCAAAACGCGAAGACCGCCAAATAGAAATTGCGAAGAATGGTCTCTTGGAGTCTCGGCTACGTCTTCCATCTGCGGCTTAGTAACCTTGGCGATCTTGGCGACTTGGCGGTTAGTTCTTGATGACAGATGTCTCACAACAAGCGCTGTTAGTCTTCATGACAGCCCCAAGCCGAGACGAGGCTTCGCGTTTGGCCGAAATGCTCGTGAGCAAGCGCCTCGTGGCCTGCGTTCAAATCATGCCGGAGATCGAATCTGTTTATCATTGGCAGGGAAAGATTGAACGTCAGCCGGAAGTTTTATTAATCGCAAAGACAATGAGTTCGAAGTTTGCGGAGCTTGAAAGAGAAGTGGTTGTTCTTCACAGTTACGAAACGCCTGAGATTGTCGCTGTGCCTCTGGTAGCAGGTTCGCGTCCCTATCTCGATTGGCTGAGCGCCTGCGTTGCGGAAGAAGTTTAACGGCAGGACTAATACTTTTCGCGCTCCGGAAAAACTTCGGCGATCTCCGCAGTCACATGATTTTCTCCGCCCAGCGAGCTTTGGCTGTCGACAATTATTTTGACTACTTCTTCCGGGGAGTCCGTCACGTGTAACAACTTTAGGTCCTGTTCGGTAACCTTGCCTTCCTTCATTGCCGGATCGCGAATCCAGTCCAATAGTCCCTGCCAATAACTCGAACCGAACAACACCACGGGAAAGTTACGAATCTTTTTCGTTTGGATCAGCGTCAGCGCTTCGAAGAGTTCATCAAGTGTGCCGAAGCCGCCGGGAAAGATAATGAAGCCCAAGCTGTATTTCACGAACATCATCTTGCGCACGAAGAAGTATTTGAACTTCAACCCCTGGGTCAGATAAGGATTCGAGCCTTGTTCGAAAGGGAGTTCGATGTTGCAGCCGATTGACTGTCCCTTGGCTTCAAAGGCGCCCTTGTTGGCGCCTTCCATGATGCCGGGGCCGCCGCCGGTGATAACTGCAAAACCAACTTTAGCCAGCAACGCCGCCGTTTCTTCCGCGGCCTTGTAATAAGGATCGTCCTTGCGCGTGCGGGCTGAGCCAAAGATTGAGACGCCGCGCGTGAGCGTCGCCAGCTCGTCAAAGCCTTCGACAAACTCACCCATGATCCGAAACACGCGCCAGGTGTCTGTGTGCGTAAACTCATCCGGTCCCGGACTCTCGAGCAGTTGTTCGTCCTGCGTTGTGCCTGGTGCGTGCTTGTCGGGCTCATTGATGTCGGCCATGTGCGTCGCCTCTCTTTTGGAGTGCGGTGACCTGTCACCGCTTTGGTAGGCGGCAGCTTGCTGCCGCGATTTCGGTCCGAACTCAAACTTCGGTCGCGACAGGTCGCGACCGACCAAAGCGCTGACAGGTCAGCGCACTCCAAAAACTTCAAATGCCCATGATGTTATAGCCGCAATCAACGTGGATCACTTCGCCCGTTATTGCTGACGACATTGGGCTGCAAAGAAACAGCGCGGTGTTGCCAACTTCGCGCGGGTCGACGTTCCTTCGCAGCGGGGCTTTCTCGGCGGCGTGCTTCAGCATGGAACCAAAATCCGCTACGCCACGCGCGGAGAGCGTTTGAATGGGTCCGGCGCTAATCGCATTCACGCGAATGTTGCGCGGCCCGAGATCGTTTGCCAGGTAACGCGTGCATGTTTCGAGCGCTGCCTTCGCTACGCCCATCACGTTGTAACCCGCCACAACCTTTTCAGCGCCGTAGTAAGTCATGCAAACGATGCTGCCGCCTTCCGTCATCAGCGGCACGGCAGCGCGCGCGAGTTGCGGCAGCGAATAGGCGCTGATCTCAAGCGCCGTAACAAATGCATCGCGGCTGGTGTCGGCAAACTCGCCAGAGAGCGCTTCGCGCGGCGCGTAGGCGA
The DNA here is from genome assembly GCA_031365905.1 of Chloracidobacterium sp. Lineage (GTDB taxonomy): Bacteria > Acidobacteriota > Blastocatellia > Pyrinomonadales > Pyrinomonadaceae > PSRF01. Next base: position 2,106 of record JANLYZ010000286.1, read on the forward strand.
TGCTATGAATCAGAAAATCGAGGCGGCGAAACTCTGCGCCGACTCGCTTGAATGTTTCATCCACTTCTTCCTGTTTGCTCACGTCGCAGGGCAGCAACAACGATCCGGGCATCGCTTCACGGGTCAGCTCTTCTACATTTTCTTTTAAGCGCTCACCCTGATAGGTGAACGCGAGGCGCGCTCCGGCTTCGTGCAGCACCTGCGCAGTGGCCCAGGCTATCGAGCGTTTGTTGGCTACTCCGAAAATAATTCCAGTCTTGTTTTGCAGCATAGGTTGGGAAGTATCAATAAAGTCTGATCAAAGAGCAAGGAGACTAATGTCAGAACCAGCTGCGTCAGCGGGAGCCGCCCGCT
>JANLYZ010000293.1:0-3259 GCA_031365905.1 Chloracidobacterium sp.
CGTTGATATCGTGGAACGTCGCAACGATAAGCTAGGTGTCGATGCTCCTCAGGTCGCACGCCCGGCAACGCAAAAGCCCTCGGCCTCCGCATTGGCGGCGTCCCACCTGGAAAAATCGTATGGCCGCCGCCGTGTAGTTGATGATGTCGGCCTGCACGTCGAGAAGGGCGAAGTCGTCGGCTTGTTGGGCGCAAACGGCGCCGGCAAAACTACGACGTTCTACATGATCGTGGGCCTCGAACGACCGGATGCGGGAATCGTAAGCCTGGGCGATCGCGACGTCACAAAGTTGCCAATGTATCTGCGAGCGCGTTTGGGTCTCGGCTACTTGCCTCAGGAGCCTTCGATCTTTCGTAAGTTGACAGCGGCTCAGAACATCCTGGCCGTGCTCGAAACGATGGGCTTGCGTCGACGTGAACGACTCACGCGGCTTGAAGAGCTGTTGGAAGAATTTGGTATCGCTCACGTTCGCAACACGCGTGGCGATGCGTTGTCTGGCGGCGAACGGCGCCGGACCGAGATCGCCCGGGCGCTGGCAACTGAGCCTCAGTACATCCTGCTTGATGAGCCCTTCGCCGGGATTGACCCCAAGGCGGTCGATGATATTCAAAATGTCATACTTTATTTACGCAATCGTGGCATTGGAATCCTGGTGACGGACCATAATGTGCGCGAAACATTGGGAGTTACAGATCGGGCATACATTATGGCTGACGGTCGTATTTTCCGGGCGGGCGTTCCGCGCGAGTTGACCGAAGACGCCGAGGTGCGTCGCCTTTATTTGGGCGACAAGTTTCGCATGTAGACTTGGGCTCAATAGCAAAAGCGAAACTCGTACGCGCAAATGTGCTCCAATCGAGTATAATCTCCCTGCGACGTACACTCGCAAAAATAACAATTCACAGTTTTTGTTAGAAGTAAGGAATGTCTCTAAAACTAACTACCAGCCTATCTCAACGACTCGTGCTGACGCCGCAGTTGCGGCAGCGCATCGAGATGTTGCAGATGACTACGCTCGAGCTTACTGATCTGATTCAGCAGCAGATTCTCGAGAATCCGGTCCTTGAGGAGGTAGCTACACAGGAAGAAGTCGGCGAGCTGGCTGAAAAAATTCTTGACCACCTCGCGAACTCCGATCCCGGCGCCGCGCCTGATGAGCCGCAGCGTTTGGAAGCGGCGGAACCTGAGCTGGGCAGCCCTGGTTCAAATGGTTCGGGTGATCTGGAAACAGCATCGTCCGTTTACACGGAAGGCGACAGCGAAGCGGGCGAGGCCACCGAGGCCGAAGGCCATGAAGCTGCTGCCGGCGATTTGAGCGAGGACTCGGTGGGCGACGAGATTGTCGGTGAAGAAGGATCGCGCGATGCATTTGAGGAGATTGATTTTGGCCGCGAGTTTCAAGACTATCTCGATCCTGGCTACAAGACACAGGAGATTGAGTACAAGGAAGACGCGCCTACCTTCGAACAGTTTTTAACCAGAGCACCGTCTTTAGCCGATCATCTCGAGTGGCAACTTCACATGAGCCCGATCGCCGAAGAAATTTGTGATGCCGCGATTAGCGTCATTGGCAATCTCGATGCGGATGGCCGCTTGAATGCCACCAACGAAGAAATTGCCGCGATGGGTTCGTGGAGCGTGGAAACCGTAGAGATAGCCAGGCAGGCCGTGATGCACCTTGATCCGGTAGGTTGTGGAGCCCGCGATGTTCGCGAGTGTCTGCTGGTGCAGTTGGATGTAAAAGGCGAAAGCGATCGTTTGGCAGCGCGCCTGATTGGCGAACATCTTTCCGAATTACAGCAACACAAGTTGCCGCACCTGGCGAAACAGATCAATGCCGACGTCGACACGTTGCTAAATGAATTGCAGTTTATTCGCACGCTCGATCCTTATCCGGGCCGGCGATACTCCTCAGAAGAACCGATCCTTATTTCTCCCGAAATATACATCGAGAAACTAGACGAAGCCGACGACGAATACATCATCTATTTTGCGGACGACGGCAGTCCGCGACTGCGCGTCAGCCAGCAATATCAGCAGATGCTTGGCAAGTCGGACGTCAGTAACGAAACGAAGAGTTTTATCCGCGAGAAGATGCGCTCCGCGGTCGATCTGTTGCGCAACATCGAACATCGTCGGCAGACGATCTACAAGGTGGTGGAATCGATAGTGCACCGGCAGCAGGATTTTTTGGATAAGGGCGTGCAGTTTATTAAGCCGATGATGTTGAAAGACATCGCCGAGGATATTGGCATGCACCTCTCGACGGTTTCCCGCGTAGTAAACCGAAAATATGCGCACACGCCGCAGGGCGTGATCGAACTACGACGATTCTTTACTGAAGGCATGATGAATGAAGACGGCGAAGAAATTTCGACGCGCATCATCAAGCTGAAAATCAAGAAACTGATTGAAGAAGAAGATTCGCATAATCCGATTACTGACGACCAGGTTGTGAAGATACTGATCAAGGACGGCATAAAGTTGTCGCGGCGAACGGTCGCCAAATATCGTGATCAAATGAAAATTCCCGGCTCGCGCGAGCGTCGCGCCGTAGTTTGAGGACGCACCCGCAGCTTGAGCCGAAGCGCCAGTTTTCGCCCCCTGAGTTATTAAGAATTATGCCAGGTCCGCTGCCCGGGGTTTGGCAGGAATTACAATTTCTATGAGGGTTGAGAAGGGAACAGCACCTATGAGGTTTGAGTACACCGGTCGTCACGTTGAAGTAACGCCCGCTATCCGTAAACACGTAGAAGATCATTTCAAGAAGCTCGAATACATTTTCAACGGCACCACTGCCTGGACCCACGCCGTCATCGACGTGGAAAAGAATCGTCACATTGCGGAGCTCATCGTTCATTGGCGAGGCCACACCTTTACTGCCAAAGACATTAACGCCGACATGTATCTTGCCCTGACGCGCGCCATTGCGAAGGTCGAGAAACAAGCGCTGAAGCTGAAGACAAAGATTACCGATCGGAAACAAGGAGCGCGACCCACATCAGCGGTGGCGCCGGCCCCGGATGGAAATGTTGAAGCCACTCCGCGGTCGCCGAGAATTATTAATGCGCGCCGTTATACGATTAAACCGATGACTGCTGAGGAAGCGGCTTTCCGGCTGGCGACCGATCCGGATCAGTTTGTGGTCTTTCGTGACGCCGATACAGATCGCATTGGCGTTTTATACAAGCGCAGCGATGGCAACTACGGATTGATCGAACCCTGACACGAGTTGGCCGATGATCTGTTCAGGCTATTC
>JANLYZ010000297.1:0-2648 GCA_031365905.1 Chloracidobacterium sp.
CGGCCACACCCAACCCTCGGAATCCTCTCAACGATATCGGCCAGGGTCTCGGTCAGGGCCCGGTCATCACCAACACTGACCTGATCACCTTTACAGTTACCGTAACGGATACCTACGGCCGCTACGTTTCGGGTTTGGGCAAGGGCGCGTTTCAGGTGCTCGATGAGAAGAAACCACAGGAGATAACTTTTTTTAGCGACGACGATGCACCCGTTTCAGTTGGCGTGATCTTTGACGTCTCCGGATCGATGAACGGAGACAAGATCAAACGCGCGCGCGATGCGCTGGCCAAGTTTATCCAGACCAGCCATAACATGGATGAGTATTTCCTGATCGCCTTCAATTCCCGGGCGCAGTTGCTGCTCGACAAGACGCGCGACGGAAACCAGGTGCTCGACAAGCTCACGTTTGTACAAACGAGAAACAATACCGCCCTCTACGATGCCTGCTATCTCGGCGTCGAGAAAGTTCAGCGCGGCGCCCACCCCAAACGCGCGCTGCTCTTGATTAGCGACGGTCAGGACAATAATTCTCGCTACACCTTCAACGAGCTGCGCCGCGTATTGAAAGAGTCAGACGTAACGCTCTACGGTATCGGGATTCTCGGCGGCACGGATGCCGGCAGCGCGATGGGCATGGAAGGCCAATCCATCCTGGATGAACTCGCGAGCGTCTCAGGCGGCAAAGCGTTTTTCCCGCGCAGCAGCGCCGAGATGGACGACATTTTTGAGCAGATTGCGCTCGAACTTCGCCACCAGTATTCAATTGGTTACAAGCCGGTGAATTTCACCAACGATGGCCGCTGGCACAAGATCAAAGTGAAGGTCACTCCGCCACGTGGTTTGCCGCGCCTGTTCGTTCGTTCCAAAGAAGGCTACTACGCAGTCCCCAGCTCGCGCTGATTTTCCGAAACCGGGAGCGGGTAGCGACCGGCTAGTCTTTCAGAACCGGGAGCGGTAGCGACCGGCTAAGGGACTACAGTCGCAGACGTAATGACCGTCCTTCAGATTGCCTTTACCTGTTAGGCCGGTCGCTACTGCTCCCGGTTCCGAAAATCCCCGTTTCGGCAACGCATTAACTCTCCTGAACATCTTGATACAGTCGCTATGATCCGGACGCGCTCTAGTCGGTTTCGCTGGCGCGCTTTAAAGGGTTAAACTCGCACAAGTTCAATCGGGGTGGGAAACAGGATGACGAGATTGCAGAGACAAAGATTTATATTGATGCTGGCGCTGGTTCTCGCGCTCGGTTCTGTAGTTTTTTCCGGACTCGTTTCCGCGGCGAGAACTCAGAATTCGCGGGCCCGCACAGTCAGCACAACTCCCAAACCAACCCCTACGCCGACGCCCGTGCCGCGTACAACCCAGCCGGTCAGCCGGCCAGTGACAACCAGGTCAGTGCCAACGCCAACCCCGACGCCACGACCCACGCCTAGCCCTGCCGCCGCGCCAACACCGATTGATCGCATAGCGCCGCAACTCGGCGAGCCGCCACCACCGCCAATATTAAAGCCCAAGCCGACGCCTACGCCGCCGGAGGACTTCGACGCAAACGACGTCATTAAAGTGAATACGGAATTGGTGACGCTCAACGTTCGCGTGATTGACCGAAATAATCGGCCCATCAACAGTCTGCGGCAAAGCGACTTCCACGTTTTTGAGGATGGCGTGGCGCAGCCCATTGAATCGTTCGCGCGGGAAGAGGTGCCGATTAGTTACGGGCTGGCGATTGACACGTCGCAGTCGCTTCGTTCACAGATCCAGGCGGTTATCGACGCCGGCAAAACGATCGTCAATAGCAACAAGCCTGGTGACGAAACTTTTCTGGTACGCTTCATCAGCAGCGACAAGATCGAAACTCTACAGGACTTCACCTCGAACAAAGATCTATTGATAGATGGCCTGGACGATCTCTTCGTCGAGGGAGGCCAGACCGCGGTAATCGACGCGGTGTACCTCACGGCTGAGCATGTGGCTGAGTACAAAAAAGGGGATAACAGCGATCGCCGGTTGCGCGCCCTGGTTGTAATTACCGATGGCGAGGACCGGGCCAGTTTTTATTCTCAGGAGAAATTATTTGCGCGACTGCGCGAAGAAGACGTACAGATTTATGTGATCGGATTCGTCAAGGAACTCGACAAAGAAGGCGGCATGATCCGGAAGAGTCCGCACGATAAGGCGGTTAACCTCATTAACCGGCTCGCCACGGAAACGGGCGGACGGGCATTTTTCCCAGAGTCGATATCTGAGTTGCCGCAAGTCGCCAACGAGATTGTGCGCGACCTGCGCACGCAGTACGTCGTCGCTTACAACCCGACCAACAAACTGCGTGACGGTTCCTTTCGCACCATTAAGGTGGCGGTGGACGACGGCGCCAGTCACGACAAACACATCGCGCTGACTCGTAATGGACGCATTGCGCCGAAAGGTGAAACGCCTGCGGCGAAGCTTCCGGCCACGCGAACTACTAATAAGTTCCCCACTCAAACTGATAAAAAGCCATAGACACTCCTACTCATCGCTCATCCAAGCTGCGGATATTATTACCAAGTCGCTATTCAAGTGACTTGGACTATAATGTCGCGCTCCTTTAACCCCGTCCGGAGAGGAATCGCCCAATGCCCTGTGATCCCAGTTTTCTCGCCAACA
>JANLYZ010000361.1:0-15355 GCA_031365905.1 Chloracidobacterium sp.
GATGAAGTGGATGTCTACACCATGGGAGACTATCCGTTCTACACAACGAATACTGATCCGAGCGCGGGGCAAACTTTCAGTGGCGTGCAGGGTGCGACGGCTTACACGGTGCAATACTGGAGCGGCAGCGGATCGATGACAGTTGCAGGCGGCACGGTCACAAACAATAACCTGATGTGAAAGACGCTGATCTTTGCCGCCCTAATGAGATTGAGAATTGGGGGCTACGCCTTCTGAAAAACTGCGCGCCTGCGGCGCGGCGCGTTGCGGGCGGGACGCCCGCGCTCCCAGTAGAAAGTTGCTCGAAGGTAACGATGCAGGCGCATCGCTATCCATTCAGAACTCGATGCCTTGTTGCGCGCGGATGCCGGCGTTGAAGGGGTGCTTGACCTCGGTCATCTCAGTCACCAGATCGGCGGCTTCGATCAGAGCGGCTGGAGCGTCGCGGCCGGTGACGACGATGTGCAAGGCAGGCTGACTGCCGCGAACACTGCGAAGCTCTTCGAGGACTTCGTCAAGCGGCAGTAGTTCATAACTCAACACATAAACGAGTTCATCAAAGACGAGCAGATCGTAGTCGCCGCTGCGTAGTTTCTCGACGCAGAGGTTCCAGGTTTCGCGAGCGGTGGCGCGATCCTGTTCCGGATTCTTCGTGTCCCAGGTGAAGCCGTCACCCATCGTATGTACCTCGATACCAAGCTTGTCACAGGCCTCGTGTTCGCCGTAGCGATCCGTGCGCGACTTCATAAACTGAATCATGCAACACTTCAGGCCGCGTCCAGCGGCACGCATCATCAGCCCCAGCGCGCAGGTAGTCTTACCCTTGCCGTTGCCGGTGTGAACCATCAACAGGCCGCGCGTCTTTTCCTGGTAGTCCTCGCGACGCCACTTGTATTTTTTGTCTAAAGTAGACATTTTTTCGGAGGTCAGAGATCAGAGGTCGGAAAGTCAGAGGGCAGGAGTCAGAGATCGGAGTCCAAGTCATCTGACCTCTGACCTCTTACTCCTGATCTCTGTCCTCTATTCTTCGTCGCGAAGCGCATCTTCCGCGTTGTCGCTAGATCCATTCGCGCGTGAAACCGCATCCTGCAAGAGCGCGAGGATCTTTTCTTCGGCTTCTTCCCAGGTGCCGCGCAACGTGCAGCCGGCAGCGTTGCGGTGTCCGCCGCCGCCAAACTTCTCTGCGACTTTCGCGACGTTCACCTCGCCCTTTGAGCGCAGACTGGTGCGATAGACGCCCAACTCGCATTCCTTGAGCATCGCCACGGCCTCAACCTCGCCAACCGTCAGCGGGTAATTAACAAATCCGTCCGCGTCTTCATCGGAAGCTTCGGCAAGGTGTTGCATCTCGAGGCTGTGGCGCAGCAAAGCCACGCGGCCCGTTGAATCGCGCCGAGCGGTGGAAAGCACTGCGCCCATCAACTGAATGCGGCTCCAGGGATAACTCGCGAAGACAGCCTCAGCGGTCTTTGCCGGTTTCACTCCGGTGCGCAAGAGTTCGGACGCGACTTTGAAAGTGCGTTCGGTGGTGTTGGAATAATGAAACGAGCCGGTGTCGGTAATCAGAGCGGTGTAACAACACTCCGCGATCTCTTTCGTCACGCGCACGCCGAGGGCTTTCGCGAGGTTGTAGATCATCTCGCCGCAGGCGGAGGCGGTAGAGTCGATCCAATTGATCTTGCCGAAGAGTGCGGTGGTGGCGTGGTGATCGATGTTGACCACGAACTGGTTTTCAAGACTCTGGAGCCCTGGGCGGGCCATGTCGGAGCATTCGATCACGAACACACCGTCGTACGACTGATCCGCGGTCGGCGTGACTCTTACAGCGCCGGCGCCGGGCAACTTCTGATAAGTGTGCGGCACCGCGTCGCGCATGATGACTTCCACGTCTTTATCCAGCGCCCGCAGCAACCAGTAAAGACCCAGCGAGGAGCCAAGACTGTCGCCGTCGGGCCGCAGGTGCGACGTAATGGCAAATCTTCCCTTATGTTCGATTAACTCAACAACCTGGCTAAGCATTCTTTATTAAAGGACAAGCAGTTCAGAGTTCAACCTTCAGGTTGTGACTCTGAAAAAAGAGCAAGCTAAAGCTTGAACTCTAAACTCCTTCATCCTTCATCCTTTCTATCTGGTTCCGCGGCGAGTTGCTGGAGCAAACGGTCTACGCGTTCGGCGCGCTCTTCCACTGTGTCTCTCACAAAATGAATCTCTGGTGTGCGCGGCAGGTTGAGCGAATGACTCAGTTGCTTGCGAACGAAGGGAGCGGCTTTTCGCAGCGCCGTCAGCGCGCTGCGGTGTTCCTCTTCATTTCCCGCCACCGTGACGAAGACCTGGGCGTCCCGGCTGTTATCGGAAAGGCGAACGTCAGTCACAGTCACCATGGTGAGCCGTGGGTCTTCAAGTTCGTACCCGACAATCTGGGAAATCTCGTCACGAAGTATGTCTGCAACTCTCTCTGGGCGACGCATAGCTACAAGCAGTGGGCAGTAGGCAGTGGGCAGTAGGCAGCAAAAATGTTTTCTGCCTTCTGCTTAGTGCCTTCTGCCTTCTAGAGTTCCGTTGCCGCGACTTTCTCTACGATGTAGGCTTCGATCTGATCGCCGACCTTGAGGTCGTTGAAGTTTTCCAGACCGATGCCACACTCAAAACCTTCGCGCACTTCCGATACGTCATCTTTAAAACGACGCAACGATGCGATGTTGCCTTCCCAGCTAACAACGCCATCGCGGATTAGCCGGGCCCGCGCAGTGCGGCGAATGTTGCCGTCGATAACCATCGAACCGCCAATGACGCCGGCTTTCGGAACGCGAAATACTTCGCGCACGTCGGCCTTGCCGATGATCTTCTCTTTCTCAATCGCCTCGAGCATGCCAATCATGGCCGCGCGAATTTCTTCCTCCACCTTGTAGATAATCGAGTGGAGCCGGATGTCGACGCTTTCCTGCTTCGCCAAATCGGCGGCGCGCGATCCCGGCCTCACGTTGAAGCCGATCACAACCACCGCGGTCTGTGCGGAACCGGCCTGCGTGGCCGAAGCGAGCAGCACGTCGGATTCGGTAATCGTGCCCACGCCTGAGCGAATGACCTTGACTTTTACGCGTTCGGTGGAAAGTTTTTGCAGAGTAGACTTGAGCACTTCCACTGAACCCTGCACGTCGGCCTTGATAACAACCAGCAGTTCTTTGACTTCGCTTTCGCCGAGGGCTTCGATGCCGCGCTTGGTTGTTTGCAGCAGCGTAGCCTGCCGGCTCAGCATCTGCCGGTGTCCGGAAATTTGCTGCGCGCGCGCAATGTCGGCAACTACCTGGAAGCCGTCGCCTGCCTGCGGCACGCCCTGAAGACCGAGCACTTCAACCGGCGTTGCCGGTCCCGCCTCGGAAATAGCTTCACCCTTGTCGTTGAACATCGCGCGCACTTTGCCAAAAATCTGACCCACGATGAACGGTTCCTGAACGCGTAAGGTTCCTTGTTGCACCAGCACAGTTGCCACCGCGCCGCGGCCGCGATCCAGTTTCGCTTCCAGCACGACACCGGAGGCGAGGCGCGTGGGACTGGCGCGCAAGTTAAGAATATCTGAAGTCAGGAGAATAGTTTCGAGCAGTGTTTCGAGGTTCTCGCGTTTCTTGGCGGAGACCTGAACCATCTCTGTCTCGCCGCCCCACTCGACGGGATTTAGTCCCTGCGTGGCCAGCTCTTGTCTGACGCGATCGGGATTCGCATCCGGTTTGTCGATCTTGTTGATAGCGACAACGATCGGAACGCCAGCGGCGCGCGAGTGCTCAATCGCTTCGATTGTTTGCGGCATCACGCCGTCGTCCGCGGCGACGACCAACACGACGACGTCAGTAGCTTTGGCGCCGCGCGCGCGCATCAGCGTAAAGGCTTCGTGGCCCGGCGTGTCGAGAAAGACTACGCGGCGCGTTTGACCGGCATGATCCGGACTCGGGCTCGCGACCTGCACGCTGTAGGCGCCGATGTGCTGCGTGATGCCACCTGCTTCACCCGCGGCAACTTCGGTGGCGCGAATCGCGTCGAGCAGGGAAGTCTTGCCGTGATCGACGTGGCCCATGACGGTTACTACTGGAGCACGCGGCAACTCGACGTCGTCAGCATCGGTTGCGATCAAGTCTTCAAATTCTTCTTCGGCTACCATCTCCTCAAAAGGAACGAAGGTAACGTCGTAACCAAAACGCTTGCCGAGCTCGATCGCAACGTCGTCATTGAGCGGTTGATTGATGGTGGCAAAGACGCCGCGCTGCAACAACAGGCTCACGATATCTTTCGGTTTGATTCCGAGCTTCTCCGCGAATTCCTTTACGGTCGAACCTTCTACGATACGGACCGGTTTGAGTTCGCCCGGAACAGACGGTTCCAGTCGGCCTGCGATGCGATCTTCAAGTGACAGCGCTCGCGGCGGTGGAATGAAGTCGCCCTTGTCGAACCGTCCACCCTTGCCGTCGACTTTCCGGCCGCCGCGCGTAGGCGTGCGCCGCGAGCGGCGCCGGCCCGCATCAGGCGGTGGAATGTAGGTAGTTAGTGGAGTCGCTGTTTCTCCAGGAGTGCCAAGGCGTTCAGTCTTTGCCAGCGGTGTGCGTTCTCTGACACGCGTGGCGCGATCTCGCGGGGCAGCCGGAGGCGGGACGACGACTGGAGAAGGAGCGCGTTCGCCGGGACGAACGCCGGCATTAAGCGCGGCGACTGTCGGGCGCAACACGCGCACCTGTCGCGATGGCGGCGCGAGCGTGGCGGCGCCTGGCGTAGCTGCTGCGGGTGGTGCTGCTTCTGTTGGCGCCGCAGCCGGCTCTGCCAAGTCACCGTTGTCTGCAACTTCGACGGGAGGCTCGATCGCCGCCGTTGTCAATGTGCTTGCGGGCTGTTCAGCACGAACCGCCGGCGCTAGTTTCCGAAGCAGCTTCGCAGTTGTTGCCGGTTTGGCAGCATCGGGTGCGGGAGTTGGTGCTTCAACTTCGGGCTGCGATGGCTCCTCCACTTCGGCGGGCGGCGCTGCCTCCGCGACAACTTCCGCGGCTTCGTCAGCCGGCGGTTCTTCCACCACGCGCTCGGCGCGCTTCACCACGCGCACGCCACGCTTGACCGCAGTCTCTTTCTTAGGGAAGTACTTGTTGCGAATTTTCTCCGCCAGCTCTTTCGAGACGGAGTTTGAGGGCACGCTGACGTCTACGCCTTCGCGTCGCACCTCTTCGATGAGGCGCTTGGTGTCGAGCTTCAGTTCTTTGGCGAGATCGTAAATTCGGATCTTAGAGGTAACGGTCATGCACTCCTTATTCAGACGCTCACAAGCAATTGGCGTCTGGCTACTTCAAGTGGTTTCAAGAACTCTCGCTCTTTACCACTTGAAGCGCGGCTATCAGAAGCGCAACGCGTACGAGTAGCAGAGGAGCGAACAACACAAACCGCCGGACCCGCCGGCGACTGAACTGAGCCTAATTTGCCGCATCATCTTGGGAAGCATTCTGCTTCTCTTCGTCTGTGCTCTCGCCTGATGCAGCATCTTCTAAAACTGCGGGAGCAGATTCTTTGGTTTCGTCGATCGCGTCGGATTCAACGACTTCCGCGGCGGTGACGGCTTCGAGATTCTCAATGGCCGCAGCCTCGGCGGCTGAGATGTCAGGCCCGGGAACTATCGTGTCTGGACGCAAATCACGACCGGCTTCCTGAAGCATCATCGCTTCTTCAGACTGCGCTTCGACCTCGGTAAGCGCGACGGGATCGGCTGAATCCTGGGCCATGAATTCTGTTTCTGCGCTAAACGGAACGCCTGCTTCTACCGCTTCGTCATATCCGGCGGCGGTCGAGTCTGCGGATGGTTCGGTTTCGCCGGCGCTTAGCGTTGCGTCCTCGGACTCAGTTTCCGTTTCTTCACTCGCGACCTCGACGGCTTCAGCGTCGCTTGCGGCCTCACCTTGCAGCGCGCGGTCGCGCACGGCGACAACGTCTTTAGCCGCATTGAGAATCACTTCGGCTTCGTCCAAACTCAAGTCGAGAAACTCCACCAGATCGTCAATCGAAGTTTGCGTCAAGGCATCGATGTCGTTGATGCCGTGTTCCGCCAACGTGTCTGTTTGCGCAACGGTCAAGCCTTCAATAACTGACAGCGGCACTGATGCGCCTGAAGCGATCAGCGCGCCCATCTGTTCGGTGACCTCGCGTTTGATTTCTTCTTCGCTGCGAATGTCGATATTCCAACCGACCAGCTTGGTGGCCAGGCGAACGTTTTGACCGCGCTTGCCGATGGCGAGCGACAGTTGATCTTCGTTGACGATCACTTCCATCTGGCGATTGTCGATGTCAGTGATGCGAACTTTGTTAACTTTCGCCGGCGAAAGTGCATTGGCCGCAAAAACTGAAGGCTCGTCTGACCATTCGATGATGTCGATCTTTTCCCCGCGCAGTTCGCGAATGATCGCCTGCACGCGTGAACCCTTCATGCCGACGCAGGCGCCGACCGGATCGACGTCGCGTTCATTTGAGGTCACGGCAATCTTGGCGCGTTCGCCCGGCTCGCGCACGGCCGACTTGATAACTACTGTGCCGTCGTAAATCTCGGGCACTTCCATTTCAAAGAGTCGTAGCAAAAGCTCGGGGGAAGTTCGCGACACTTCAACCTGCGGCCCTTTTGATTCCTTCGAAACGTTGTGAATAACCACCCGAATTCGTTCGCCCTGATTCCACTGTTCACCCCGCGACTGCTGCGAACGCGGCAGGATGGCCTCGAGGTTGCCGAGGTCGACAATGAGATTGCCGCGCTCAAATCGTTTTACATAACCGTTGACCAGGTCGCCGATCTTGTCGATGTATTGCTCGTAGACGTTACTGCGAACGGCGTCACGGACTTTTTGAAACAGGATCTGTTTGGCGGTTTGCGCGGCGATGCGGCCGAGCTCTTCCATGGGCAAGGGCAAGAGGAGGGCGTCGCCCAATTCAACTTCTTCACCCGCCAGCTCCTTCGCTTCGTCTATTGAAAGTTCGGTTGCCGCATTGGTCACTTCATCGACCACCACTTTAGTGGCGGAAAGTTCAATGCCTGTGTCGGGGTTCCAATCGACCTGAATGTCTTCACCGGAGCGAAACTGTTTTTTGGCGGCAGCGCGCACCGCTTCTTTCATGGCGTCGATGACGAGATCGCGCTCAATGCCTTGCTCCTGGCAAAGCGCCTCGATGTTTTGTGCGATGGATGAACTCATGAACTTCCTGTCTCCGGGCGGGCTCGACGCGTTTACTATCAGCGCGTCGCTGAGCCTATTCAGTTGTTATTCAGTTGTAGGTTAGTGTCAGAACCGCCTGCGTGAGCGGGCGGATCCACCCGCTCACGCAGGTGGTTCTGACATCTCGCCCCTTGCTCTTTCTTGCGTGCGTCGAAACTCCTGGTCCACATCCATTTCGAGATTCGCTTTTGCGATAACCTCGAAGGGAACGCTGACTCGCCCACTGGTTCGATCGTCAATCAGAACGTCTTCGCCGTCTATCCCAAGCAAGCGGCCGCGAAAATTGCGCTGACCATTTATTGGCTTGCGAGATCTCATTTTCGCCAGGCTGCCGGCGAAGCGCTCATAATCCGCGAGCTTGTAAAGGCCTCGCTCAATACCCGGCGAAGAAACCTCCAGCGTGTAAGAAGCGTGGATGAAATCCTCGACGTCGAGCACGGTGCCAACGTGTAAACTCATTTCTGCGCAATCCTCGTGAGTCACTCCGTTTGGCTTGTCAATAAAGACGCGGACGATGGGCTTGTTATCCGGTCCGGCGACTTCGGCATGAACCAGTTCCAGTCCGTGGTTAATAGCGACGCGGTCAGCAATTGCCCGCACGCGATCTTCCACTGAACTCGACGCCATTTACCGCCCTCCGAAAAATCACTCGCCCAAAAGAAAAAGTGGGCGCGAACCCACCGGACGATAACTCCGCGCTTCGAGCAAGTCGTGAATTATACGGAAAGGGCAGGGGAGAAGCAAACGGCGAAGATTGCTGGCTTTCTTGTCAGAACCACCTGCATAAGCGGGTGGCCAGATACCGTCAGGGGGCGGTTCTGACAAAACTGATTCAGACCAGCAGATTGACGACGCCGTAGCTTTCGATGCGCTGTGCGGGCAGATGTGGGGTGCTACTCGACCGGAAATCAGCGAACTATTGCTTTACGCCGCGGCGGCGAGAGATTAAATAATCAAGCGAGAAGCGGTCGTCTTCCGCAGGTAGCATTAGAACAAAAAGCAGCAGCGCCAGTCGGGGAATCACGTGTTCGTGAAATGGGTAGAGCGGTTCGTGCAGGAGATGGCCGAAGGTCACTACTACGAGAACGAAGCCGAGCGCGATGAGGGCCAGACGGATGCGAAAGCCAACAATCAACAGGGCGCCGGCGATCAGTTCAACAAACGGGATCGTCACGCCGGTGGCCCAGAGCGACCAGACGGGCAGAAATGTGTCGGCGAAGGGAAGAAAGTATTTGCGCGCATGGTTGAGCGGGCCTAAGCGAAAAACTTTGTATACGCCCGCCATGAAGAAGATAAGAGCGAGAACCTCGCGCGCGAAGAAGATTGCCCAATTACGTGCGGCGTTAGTTTTCATAGCGACTCAGTCTGATTGGCGCTCAAGCAGCCCACGAGCGAAGCTGCCAGTCTCGAGTCTTATTTGAAAAGATGGTCTGCGCTGCCGTAGTATTCGCAAGCGCACCACCGAGAGTCCCGACTTCCGACTTCCTTGCTAGCGTTCACGGCTCAGACGCAGAGGTACGTAACTGGTTCAGCCGCCCCAGGCCATGTTTGCGAAAACGAGTCCACATTATCGCACCTTGAGATCCTACGGCGAAGCTCCAACAGCGGCGAATCGTCTGGCGGATCACCGCTGCCGTGCGCTTTCTCTTTTCGTCGTTGCGCTATCTTTGACTGCTCTTGCGGTGAGCGCAGCCGCGAATGTTCCCGTCTCTTCACCCATCCTAATCAGCCAGGAAAATTCCACGCGGGCGATTGCTGTCGATTCCCTGAGTTTCACTGCTGAGCCTTTTGCTTTGACTTCACCTTACGCGGCGGGTTCCGACCGCCGCACTCGTGTAACGCTCTTCGCGTTGAATCTCAGTCTGCAACCAGGCGAAGACTTATCGCTGGTTACGGCCGACGCGGAAGACGGCAGTCATCAGCATTACAACTTAACTGTCGAATATGTGGGGCCGGTACCGCATCAGGAGTGGTTGAGCGCGTTAGTCTTGAGACTCAACGACAGTCTCGGCGACGTTGGTGATGTGCTCGTGCGCGTTTCGCTTCGTGGCAGCAGCAGCAATCGTGTTCGTGTCGGCATAGGACACGTTGGTGGTGGCCCACCCGACGATCAAGGAGCCACGCCGACGCCAATCAAGCCTTTCTTTATTAGTGGGCAGGTTCGAGAGGACAACAGCAGTGCGGTTGCGGGCGTTGAGGTCACGCTTAACGATAGAACCGACGGAACCACCAGCATCGCTACGACCGCCGCTGATGGAAGTTACTTTTTTAGCGTTCAACCGGGGCACAGCATCGCGGTTACACTTTCATCCAATGTCTTCAATTTCGGCGCGCAAAGCATCGACATGCTCTCCGGTGATCGCGTCTTGAACTTCAGCGGCGCCAGGCGAGCGTATGCCATTGGCGGACATTTAATCGGCGTCGTGAATAGTGGTTTAGTTGTTAACCTGAGCGGTTTTCGGACCGCTACTACCACCACCAACAACAACGGCGACTTTGAGTTTGCCAATTTAACCGCCGGCCGCGACTACACAATTTCTATCCCCACCACGCCGTATTACACCTTCACGTCGCAGGACTTTTTTAATCTTACGGGCAATCGCGTGGCGGACTTTCCGGGAACACTGCGCTATTACACCGTTAGCGGCCGGGTGTGGTTGACGCACGATCCGGCGCGTCACCTTTTGATTCCTGTGAGCGGTACGAGAACGACAACCGTCACAACGAACGACGATGGCGAGTTTTCGATCAGTTTGCCTGCCGGCGGGAACTATGACTTCACTCCCTCAGTTTCCTATTTCACCTTTAGTCCGCCGAGCCAGGGCGTCACCAACCTTACTTCGGATCGCGGCGGAGAAGTTTTTTACGGCGTGCGCCAGTTGTTCACTATCCGGGGAAAATTGAAAGACCAGGAGAGCAATGCGCTGCCGGGGTTGACTGTGAATCTGGGCGGCGAAGAACAACGCACGACTGTCACTGACAGCGCCGGCAATTATGAATTTCGTAATTTACTTGCCGGATACAGCTACACTATTACGCCACCCTCAACCGCGTCCTACACCTTTGCAGCTCAGAACGTTAATGACTTGCCCGCCAACGAAACCGTGGATTTTGTCGGCCTACGTCGTTTGCAGTTAAGCGGCAGAGTGACAGACACAAGCGGCAATGCCCTCATTGGCATCACCATCACTTTGGCCGGCACTGAAAGCGGCAGCACGAAGACTGCGGCCGATGGAAGCTACTCGCTCACGGCCACAGCCACCGGCAACTACACTGTCACGCCGTCGATCCCGCAGGACTATTACACCTTTGCTCCCGCGAGTGTGCAGTTTGAAAATCTTGCCGCCGCCAGCAGAAGAGACTTCACGGCCGCGCCCACTGCTTTTCCCAATCCCTCTCAGGTATTGGAATTTGATGGCACACCTAAGACCGTCGACTATGGACCGTTCTGGCCGGAGAATGTGAACCTCGGTCATTTCTTTTGGGAATTTTGGGCGATGCCGGGCGGAAATGCAGGTGCAACTTACCTGCTGTCGGACGGCTACGGCGGCGCTCATGCACTGCTCTTTGGCGTTGGCAGTTTCAATTCGAGCGAGGTCAATCGCTACGAGCTGCTCGGGAATATTTTCGACGGCGCAAGGTTCGATCATTATTTTGGTGGTGACGTTGGGCCGGCGGTGGGCGAGTGGGCACACTTCGCAGTCGGCTGGGACGGCCAGAACATCATCACTTATTACAATGGAGTGCCGGTTGGTAAGACACCGTTTGCGGGACCGCGTCGTACGCCCGGCCCCGGCGGCGGCGGTGGCAGATTACTGATTGGTGGTTCAGATCACAGCAACTTTGACGGGCGTATCGCGGAGGTTCGAGGTTACGAAGATTTCAATCCGCGGGAGGGTGCGCCGGGATCAAGCGAGGCGTCGTTTTCACCTGGAACTGTTTTCGCTCGCGGTGGAAATCTGCTGAGCTATTTTTTTCGATCGTCGCCTCGAGCGATAGCGGATCTGTCCGTCGGCTATCGTGGAAGTTCGCATGCCGGACTCTTACGAGGAACCAGCACCGGATTGATTGAGTTCTGCGAAAGCTGCCCGCCTCCCCGCTTTGTAACTGATCCTTCGGCGCCAAACTTTACAACGGGCACTCCTTCGGCGCCGGTCAATGTGCCGCCTGCTGCGTCGCCGCCCGGCGGAGCGTTAATTTTTGATTCGTTCTCACGTGCGAATTCAACCTACACCTTCGGCGGGCTCGGTGGTTTGGGTTTCACCGAAAGCGGCGCCGCAGGAACAAAGGTTTGGCAAAGCAATCAAGCGCCAGCGAACCCGCAACCTTTCGGAATTCTAAATGCTCGCGCCGTGCTGCTTGCAAACGCGACGGCCGTTGCCTGGGTGCCCACCGGTTCGGCCAGCGGCAACCTGGATGTTCGCGTTAGTCGTTACACTGGCCGTTGGGGCAGCGGCATTCACACGGGTCTGAGTTTCCGCGTCGTTGATGCCAGTAATTTTTTCTTTGCTTACACTGCCGACTCCGGCAGCGCTGCGACCAGTAAGCTCGTGCACGTTGGATATTATCTGAACGGCCAACGAGTCGATCTCACGGCTGGTGTGTCGATACCTTCGAGTTGGACAACGCTCCGGGTCGTAACAATCAATTCTGGCGCTTTGAATGTTTACGTTGATGATGCGCTTGTCTACGCGGCCAACAGTCCGCTGCTCGCGACAGCTAACGGCGCGGGTTTGTATAGCGACTCCCCAGGGATGGGGCTCGTTAACCGTTGGGACAACTTCACCGTACTTAATTCGCCTTAAGTAGGACAGGCATTCTTGCCTGTCCCCTAAGTGATGGACAGACACGAATGTCTGTCCCACCACTTTCCACGCCTCAAAAGGAAGTCATTTCAACGAAAGCATTGAAAAGGCTCTTGCACTGAAGTAGTATTCGCGCCGTACTGCAATCGTTCCGCGTCCTGCGCTTCCCGGGTTAGAGGCTCCCGCCAATTTGCAAAAGGCGACCGCGCAACTGGTCGTTTGCAGCATCCGCCATGATTGGGCAAACGGTTTCACATTACCGAATTCTTGAACCACTCGGCGAGGGTGGCATGGGTACCGTCTACCTCGCCGAAGACACTCATCTCGGCAGACGGGTCGCAATCAAATTTCCTTCGGTAGGTTCTGATTCGCATGACTATCGGGCGCGCTTCCTGCGCGAGGCGCGGGCGGTTTCTGAGTTGAACCATCCCGCGATCGCTACGCTCTTTGACTATGGCGAAAGCGATGAAGGCCGGCCATTTCTGGTGATGGAACTTGCGAAAGGCCGGCCGCTCAGCGATCTGATGCACCAGGGGGAACTCAACCTTCAGCGTGCCGTCGGGATTGTGATTGAGGTAGCGAGCGCCCTCGTCGAAGCGCACGCGCGCGGCGTGGTCCACCGCGACATCAAGCCGTCGAACATCATGATCGACGACAGCGGGCAGGTTAAGGTGCTCGACTTTGGACTCGCCAAACAACTCAACAAAGATACCGGCGGCAGCGCCGCGCCTGAAGCACAAACGCTTCTGTCAACAGAAACACGGAGCGGAGTGGTGCTCGGAACGCCGGCCTACCTGTCGCCGGAACAAGCGACCGGCGGCGCGGTCGATGGTCGCAGCGATCTTTTTGCGCTCGGCACACTTCTCTATGAAGCCGTTACCGGCCGTACGCCCTTTGCAGGAAATAGTTTTATTGAGATCGCTGCCAACGTGTTGCACGGAGAACCAAAGCCACCATCAAAACTCAACAGCCAGATCCCGCCAGAGCTCGATTTTATTACCCTGAAGTTGCTCCAAAAAAAACCGCCCAAGCGCTACCAATCAGCCAAAGAACTGATCGCTGATCTACACGCGGTTAAGGATCGTCTCGAAGAAGGGTCCGGACAAACACTGATTCGGCGCAGCACCGCCTCCCTCACGGGTCCCAGCCGCACGCTTAGTAACCTGTCCCAAATTTTACAGCGACCCCGAATCCCCATTTCCTACATCCTCATTGGCGTCGCCATTTTGCTTGCCGGAGCAGGACTCGCTTTCACGCTTCTCCGAACCAAGCCGCACGTGCCCCCGCCCGAAGCGCAGCGCTGGTACGACATTGGCACTGCAGCGTTGCGAGACGGCGCTTTCTATCAGGCAAGCCAGGCACTGCAACGGGCCATCTCAGTAGATGATAATTTTATGCTGGCCCATGCGCGTTTGGCTGAGGCCCTGGTGGAATTGGATTACGTTAACCAGGCGAAGGATGAACTGCTGCGAGTGAATGCGACTAGCCGAGCCAGCTTGCCAAAGCTTGACGCCCTCTATCTCGATGCGATTACCGCTGTTGCTCGTCAGGACTCGGCTAGAGCAGTCGAGCTATATAAACAAATCGCTAAAGATGTTTCCGACAGCGAGAAGGGCTTTGTGTTAGTGGACCTCGGACGCGCCTACGAGAACCAGAACGACGTCAAGGGCGCCATCCAAAGTTACAAAGATGCCAGCGCGCGAAACTCTCAATACGCGACAGCTTATTTGCATCTGGGAATTCTGTACGGACAACAGGGCGATCTCGACGCGGCGCTCCAGTCTTTCGAGCAGGCAGAGTCGATCTACCAGGCGCTGGGAAATCTCGAAGGACGCGCTGAGGCGGTCTTCCAACGTGGCGCACTCTTCAACAAACGAAACAATCTTTCCCAGGCTAAAACGGAACTCGAACAAGCGCTGAACCTGGCCAAAGCTAACGACAACAAGTCGCAAACTATTAAGACCTTGTTGCAGTTGTCCAGTGTCGCATTCGATGCTGGTGAGACAGCGCGTTCGACCGAGTATATTCAGGAAGCTCTGCAACTGGCGCAGAAGAATGGAATGGAAAACTTGAGCGCTCGTGGCTTGAACGATCAAGGAAATAATTTTCTGATCAAGGGCGAGTACGCCAAGGCCGACGAAGACTTTTCCCAGGCCCTGCAATCCGCGCAGCGAAGCAAAGCGTTAAGGAATGAAGCTCGGGCCCGTTTCTCGCTCGGTAGTTTGAGATTGCGACAGAATAATGTAGACGAGGCGGTCCGTTACCTTGAGCCGGCCCTCGCTTTTTATCAACAAGGCGGATATCGAAGTGAAACTTCCTTGTGCCTGTTAATGCTGGCTCGAGCGAAACGGCAACGAGGAGAATATGAGGCGGCCTTAAGCAGCGACGCGCAGATCCTGCAACTGGGCGAGCAGGTGAACGATCAATCACAGATCGCGCTGGCGCATAGCGAAATGGCCAACGTACTCGTTCGCCAGGAGAAATATCCGGAAGCGCTTGAGCACTTCGGCAAAGCATTCGATCTTTACAATTCCCAGGGCATACAGCGCAGCATCGGCTACAACTTGCAGGCGCGCGGCGAGGTGCTGGCGCAACTGGGTCGCTACCCGGAAGCGCAGACGCAGCTGGACCAGGCGACCGCCATCGCAGATAAGCCGGGCGCTGAGATCAAACCACTGTCGGTCGCCATCATGCTGGTCGAAGCGCAGAGCGCGTTAAGCGCGGGCCGTTTTCCGGAAGCGAAAACTCGCGCCGAGAAAGTGCGCGAAGCTGCGGGCACGGAGCTTAAAGAAGACGCGACCGGCGCACAGATCGTGATTGGATTGGCCGAGTCGTACAATGGCGCGACCGCGGCGGGCAAGCAGACGCTTACTACAGCCGTCGAAATGGCTAAGCAGCTAAACGATCCGGCGAAACTCGCCTCTGCGCAATTGGCCCTCGCCATCGCATCCTTGCTGGCGGGCGATTCCCGCGCGGCGGCGAGCAACGCGCTCCAGGCCGAGGAAATCTTCGCGCGGCTCGGCCAACCCGCTTCTGATTGGCAAGCCCTCCTGATTGCCGCTCAAGCCAGTCAGAACTCAGGCGACAAAACCAAGGGACACGAGTATGCTATGCGAGCAACGGAGACGTTTTCCAAACTCGAACAGCGCTGGGGCGGCGAAGCGTATAAGACTTACCTTAGTCGCCCAGACGTCCAACGGTTTCGGAAACAACTTGAGCAACTCAACAGTGCCCAGTAGGCAGGCGGTCCAGCCTGTCAGGGGTTCTTTATCTACCAAACGGACAAACAAGAATGTCTGTCCTACTCAGTTCTTCCACCCCAGA
>JANLYZ010000369.1:0-8094 GCA_031365905.1 Chloracidobacterium sp.
TCGTGTCTTCAATCTGTCGGAAGATCCAGGGATTTGCCATCGCGCCGCGACCTATCAAGACGCCGTCGCAACCAGTCTCACTAAAACGCGCAAACGCCTGTTCAATCGTGGTCACATCACCACTGCCGGAGACCGGCACGCTGACTGTTTCCTTGATCTGTTTCACGAGATCCCAATTCGCGAGGCCGCGATAGCCCTGCTCCTTGGTGCGACCATGAAGAGCAATGTGCTCAACGCCACAGCCCTCTGCCAGTTTTGCTGTTGCGACCGCGTTGATGGTGTGATCGTAAAAGCCGGCGCGAATTTTTATCGTCAGCGGGATCGTGATCGCCTTCTTGATCTCTTTGAGGATCGTCTCGAGTCGCTCATGATCTTTCAGTAACCCAGAACCGCCGCCGTGCTTCACAACTTTCGGCGCCGGACAGCCGCAGTTGATATCCAGAATGTCCGCGCCAATTTCCTCAGCCATCTCCGCAGCCATGCGCATGCGCTCCGGCTGACCGCCAAAAATTTGCACTGCAAACGGACGCTCGTCTTCGTAAAACCGCATCTGCCGTTTTGATTTGGGATTGCCGCGCGTCAACCCCTCAACTGAAATGAACTCCGAGACACTAAGACCCACGCCGCCGCGCCGCTTCAGCAGTCGGCGAAACGAAACGTCGGTCACGCCCGCCATCGGCGAAAGGATCAATGGCGGGTTGATCTCAATGTTGCGAATCTTGAATGGCTTAATAGTCGTCACTGCACCCTCGCGCCTCTATTTCGAAGCAGGCTCCGCAACGCCAAGGCAGAAGCCCGCGTGTAAGCAAGGGCTCTCTTGCGACCTAGATGCGAGCCCTTGCTTACGCGCAGGCTTCTGCCTGGTCAGCGCCTAATCACCACCGGCGTTCCCGCCGGGACTTGGGCAAAAAGCTCCTTAACGTCTGCATTCTCCAACGCAAGGCAGCCCCATGTCCAATCGCTGGTGTCGCCCGCAATGAGCGCGAAGCCCGGAAAATGATTGGCGGATTGAATGAAAATCAAACGTCATCTTCATCCAGGGAAATCTGGCTCACTAATTCATACAAAGTGCTTGCTTGCTGGCGCGAAGTCTGGCTCGCGGTTGGGACGGCGAGAACGCGCACAGTTGTTAGTGTCTTCTGGCGGCGGATGGAAATCTCGTCGTCCAGATTTACCGCATGGGACGACTTCGCAACCTTCTTGTTAACGGACACGCGGCCCGCGTCACAAAGTTTCTGCGCCAGCGTGCGGCGACCACTTAGACGACTCGCTTTAAGAAACAGGTCAAGGCGCATGGCCTAAGAGCAGGAGCAGGAAGCAGGCGCAGGAGGCAGGAATAAATTCGCGCTCGTTATCCTGCCGCCTGCGCCTGCCTCCTGCTCCTGTCAGTTACGGTTTCGGAAAGATTCCGAGCAACTTGCCTTTCTTCTTTTTTTCGCCGGGCTGCCCGCCACTGGGAACACCGTTTTCGGCGGTCTTCTCCGGCGTAATTTTTAAGATTGGATACACCGCACCGGCGTAGCTGTCGGAAATCTTGATGTAAGCTTCAGCGCGCAAGCCCTGTAAATAATCTTCACGGGCTTTGCCGCCCCGCTCTATCGTCATCGCTTCGCGCACCTGATTCTCGTTAAAAGTTGCCGCCGTGCTTCCTGGCGTACGCTCGTCAACACGAAATATCTGGTAGCCTTCATTCGTCCGCAAAGGCTCACTCACGCCGCCAACTGGCACACCCTTCACTGAATTTGCGATATCCGTGCGCAGGCTCGGCAGTTCAAACGCGCCTACTTTGCCGCCGGTTTCGGGTGCGACGCGTACACCATTATTCTCGCGTTCAGAATTTGCCGCAGCGACTTTGGCGAAGTTGGCGCCGGCCCTTAACTCGCGCACCAGCGCCAACGCTCTGGCTTTCACTTCAGCCTCGTTCTTGCCGGCCGAACTCAAAAATATTTCCGAGATAGTCACGCTTTCCGGTTTGAGAAACTTGTCCTGATGCTCCTGAAAATATTTCTTCAGTTCGTCCATCGAGAATCCAAAGAAAAGCTTGCGATCAACTTCCTGCTGAATCACAGCTTGTTTCATGATCTCCGAGCGCAAGGTCTGGCGAGTCGCAACCGGGTCAACACCCTGCTCGCGCATTGCTGCTTCCAGCTTTTCAATGCTGTTGATGCCCTGGTCTTTGGCAACTTCCAGCATACGCCGGTTCACCTCGGCCTCAACCTCACTCGAAAGATCCAGTTCCTTTCCTTTTTGCAGCAGCAGCGCTTCATTGACGAGGGTGGCCACCAATTCAGCCTGCCGCTTGGCAACCTCGGCAGCAGCTTCCTGTTCCGGTACGCCTGATTGCTTGAGCGACTCAATGCGTTCTTTTGATTCGCGCTTGAGCATCGACAGCGTGATCACATCGTCGTTGATTTGCGCGATCACTTCGTCAACGACTTGAATCTCACCCTCTTGTGCAAACGCGGATGACGGCATTACGGCGAGGACGCCCAGGACAAACATGCCCATGATGGCGAGTGATATAAATTTGGATTTCACAGAAAGCTCCTAAAGAATAGTCAGTAGTCAGTTGTTGGTAGTCAGTTGTTACTTGTCTGCCGGTTTCGGCCTAGATTTGACCACAAGGTTGTTGCTAATCACAAACACATCAATATCGACCCACCGCCGTCGGATAACGCTACTGATAACGGACGACGGACAACTGACTAATCGCTAATTTGCAGCAACACGCCACGAACCGTCTCCAGCAGATTGTCCTGCTCGTCGTCATTAAGATTCAACTTCAAAATGCCGCCGGGAGTAAACACTCGGCCGTCACGTTCATTAATAAAGGCCGCCAATTTCTCAGGTGAAACGCGCGCTTTCTCACTGAATTTCACAGCCACACCTGCAGCGGTCTTGTCTATTGAGAGCACCGCGAGGCTCTCCGCCAATCGTCGCAGCAGCGCATAATCAAAGAGTTGTGCGACAGACTCCGGCAGCCGTCCATACCGGTCCTGCGTCTCATTGCGAATATTGGAAAGCGCCTCTTCGTCGCGCGCCGAGGAAACCCGCTTGTAAGTTCGCAACCGCTGGCCCATGTCGTTGATGTATTCATCAGGTATTGTTACATCGACGCCGAGGTTGATCGTGACGCTCGTTTCATCTTCCACCGCTTCGCCGCGCAACTCCGCGACGGTGCGCTCGAGCATCTGCGTGTACAGGTCAAAACCCAGCGCATCCATGTGGCCCGACTGCTGACCACCGAGGAGATTGCCCGCGCCTCGCAGTTCGAGATCCAGCGCGGCGATGCGGAAGCCGGCGCCCAAATCAGAAAACTCTCGAATCGCCGCCAGGCGTCGCTTGGCGATCGGCGACAGCTCCTGCTCACCGGGAATCAGCAGATACGCATAAGCGCGGCGATTGGAACGGCCCACACGCCCGCGCAGTTGATAAAGCTGAGAAAGACCATACTGATCGGCGCGGTTTATGATGATCGTGTTGGCGCGGGGGATGTCTATGCCGTTCTCGATGATGGTGGTGGCAACCAGAACATCATACTTATGCCCAATGAAATCGAGCATCACGCGCTCCATTTCTTTTTCGTTCATCTGCCCGTGGCCGACCACCATGCGCGCCTGCGGCACCAGGCGATGGACGAGCGCTGCAATCGTTTCGATGGTTTCGACCCGATTGTGTATGAAGAACACCTGGCCGCCGCGTCCGAGTTCGAGTTCGATTGCCGACTTGATTACGTTTTCGGAGAACTGAACGACCTGAGTTTGAATTGCGAGTCGATCGCGCGGCGGTGTTTCAATCAGAGACATGTCCCTGAGGCCACTGAGTGACATATTGAGCGTGCGCGGAATCGGCGTCGCCGAAAGCGTCAGCACGTCAACGCGTTTCTTCAAGTGCTTCAGCCGCTCCTTGTGGGCTACGCCGAAGCGTTGTTCTTCGTCAACAACTACGATGCCCAGTTCCTTGAACCGCACATCTTTCGACAGCAACCGGTGCGTGCCTATAACCACGTCTACATCGCCGGACTCGACGCGCTTCGCCACCTCCTTTTGTTCCTTCGCGGAACGGAAGCGCGACAGCAATTCGATCTTGACGGGAAACGGCGCGAAGCGAATGCGGAAAGTGTCGTAGTGCTGATAGGCAAGCACGGTGGTTGGTGTCAACACTGCTGCCTGCTTCCCTTCCATCACCGCCTTGAAAGCCGCGCGCATTGCCACTTCGGTTTTGCCGTAGCCGACGTCGCCGCAAAGCAGGCGATCCATCGGGACGGCCTGTTCCATGTCCTGCTTCACATCTTCAATCGCCGTTTCCTGATCCGGAGTTAAGACATATTCGAAGCCGTCTTCAAACTCGCGCTGCCAGGGCGTGTCTGCGGCAAAAGCATAACCGCTAACAAGTTTGCGCTCCGCATACAAACGCAAAAGCTCGTCGGCCATGTCGCGCATCGCACGCTTGGCTTTGGCTTTGGTTTTCTGCCAGCCGAGACCGCCAAGTCGATCGAGAGTTGGTTGTTGCCCTTCGGCGCTCGAATAACGCTGCACCAGATCCAGCCGCTCGACGGGAACGTAGAGCTTCGCGTCTTCGGCATAGAAGAGCAGCATAAACTCGCTGCTCCGCGTGCCGAGATTTAGCGTTTGCAATCCGCCAAAACGTCCGATGCCGTGGTCGATGTGAACCACGAAGTCGCCCGACTTGAGATCACGAAAGTCCGACAGAAACGCGGCAGTTTTCGATCTTTTCTTTCTGCCTTCTGCCTTCTGCCTGCTGCCTTCTGCCCCCGGCGCCCGCCGTTCCAGCGCCTGCGCGCCGGCTTCGTCAAACAAATCGCCTTCAACATGAGTCAAGAGCCAAGCGTCCGGCATCTCAAAGCTGCTGCTGAGCCGGCCGACCGTAACAATTGTTTGCGCGCCGCCGTCCAATTCAGCCTCTGACTTGTTCTCAGCTAGCGAAAGCTGAGCCTCGATTTCATATTCCGAGAGAATCTCAGCAACTCGTTCGGCGACTCCGAGGCTGGGCATTACAAACAGCGTCGCCCTTCCCGATCCGCTGTCGCGCGCGCTAACAAGATCAGCAACCAGGTCTGCAAGTCGACCGTGGTACTTTCGCGTCGACTGTGTTTTCCATTCGACTTCCGGCGCCGACCCGGCAACAGGAAAAAGAAATAGCGGCTCGCGCACGGGTCGTGAGCGACCAAGCTGGACCTTTGGGGCTTCGGCATCGAGCCCAATAACCTGATCAACTTCAGCAGCCGCACGACCCAGCACGCGAAGTTCAATTCTCTGTTTCGAATCCAACTTCGCGCGCAACTCTTCAACTGACAGGTAGAGTTCTTCCGGTCGGACGGCGATGTCGTCAACAGCGTCATTCTCGGCATACCGATCAGCAAGCGTTTGCAAGACCTCGCCAAGATAATTTTCCACCGACGACGGCTCGTCAATGATGAGCACAGCATCCTTCAGGTAATCAAACACGCTCCCGCTTCGCTCTCTGACAACAGGCATCAGCCATTCCCAGCCGGAAAAGCTTTCGCCCTCGTCGGCAAAGACCGTGCGATCGCGGAGCGCTCGCGCGTAACGTTCGTCACTCCAGCGCTCACGCGCGGCTTCGGCCCAGGCGATGAAGTCGTGACTGCGAACTATCACTTCACGCATCGGGACGATTTCTACTTCGCTTATTTGACTAGTGGAAAGTTGCGTCTCCGGATCGAAGCCGCGGATTGAATCGATCTCGTCGCCGAAAAATTCGATGCGTACCGGTGTGTGCTGCCCCGGCGACCACACATCGACGATGCCGCCGCGCATCGAGAATTCGCCAACCGCGCCGACCGGATCCTCGCGCACGTAGCCCGCCGCTACCAGCTTGTAAACCAGGTCTTCCGGAGACTGGTCATCGTTCTTGGCAAGCAAGACACCTGCATCCGTGATTTCATCGGTCGTCACTGTCCGGCGTGACAAGGCGCGCGCGGTTAGCAAAACGAAATCCTGCGAATGGCGTGCTAGCCGCCAGAGTGTCAACGCGCGTCGTTCGAGCGTTTCCGGGTGCGGCGATGAGCCGGCGTAAGGATCACCTTCCGAGGAGGGCAGCAGCAACACTTCGTTTTCGCAATGCTTCTTGCCGGCGAGAGCCGAGTACCAAAAGCGCAAGTCGTCTTCCCACGGTTCGAGGTCGCGGTTTGATTGCGTGACCACCGCAAAGAGTTTTCCCGTTTCGCGCTGCAGGGCCGCCAGAGCCAACGCGCGTGCTGAGCCGGCGACGAGCCCGCTGATTGAAACTACGCGCGCGCCGCGCTGTATTTCCTCGACAGTGCGCCTGAACTCCGGCGTTTCAGTCACCCGGCGCAGCGCAGCTTGTAATTGGTTAGTTGTCTGAATCGTACTGCTCATAAAAAATCGACCGAGGACCGACGACCGAAGACGGTGGGCCTGCCTTCTGCTTACTGCTTACTGCTTACTGCTTTTCGCATTCTTTCGATCATCGTGCTCGTCGACGCGCCCGCAACAAACGGCAGCGACACAACGCGTCCGCCGGCAGCTTCTACTTCTTCACGCCCATGAATTTCCTCGAGCCCATAGTCGCCGCCTTTTACCAGCACATCAGGCAATAGCCTCGCGATCAGTGATCGCGGCGAGACGTCGTCAAAGATGGTTACGTAGTCAACCGGTCGTAAAGCTGCCAGTATTTCGGCGCGTTCGTTTTCATTTATGACCGGTCGTCCCTCGCCCTTCAGTTCCCGCACCGTCCGATCGCTGTTCACGGCAACTACGAGCGCGTCACCCAACGCCCGGGCCGCAGC
Source organism: Chloracidobacterium sp. (assembly GCA_031365905.1). Classification (GTDB taxonomy): domain Bacteria; phylum Acidobacteriota; class Blastocatellia; order Pyrinomonadales; family Pyrinomonadaceae; genus PSRF01. The sequence continues at coordinate 6,791 of JANLYZ010000369.1, forward strand.
GAGATAACGCACATGGCCGACGTGCAACAGATCAAAAACACCGTTCGTGAAAACGAGAGTTTTGCCCCGAGCGCGCAGACTTTGGCGCAAACCGAGCAGTTCATCCGGGCTCAGAATCTTTTCGATCATCTATGAATAACAATCTAGCATGAGGCGCTGTGCTGATACAGCAGCGGGAACAAACCGAGGGAAAATTGGCCGCTGATTAACGCGAATCAGACGGATAGGAACTCTAATGCCCTTTCCGATTCGCGACTATCCGCGTTCATTCGCCGCTAATAAATCAGCGCGGTGCATTTACGATTTTCGATTTACCATTTACGATGCTTCTCATGTCTGTCCCTTTCATCGAAGAGAACGATCAAACACGAGCGCGCTGGGAACACCTGGACGCTTTGCGACTATTAGTAGGTAATGCGTATCCAAACAAGTTCGAACGCAGTCAGACGATAGACTCTGGGCGCGAAGATACGATCACGGCACTAGTTGAAAAGTATCGTTCGTTTCAGCCCGTAGTGCGTGAGGGTGAACGTCCCGCGCCGGAACCAATCGAGCTCGCTAACCAGCAACTAAACAAGGTTACCGTTCGCGTAGCCGGACGTATTGCCTCGCCGCCGCGCGTGATGGGCAAGGCTGCGTTTGTACATTTGTCTGACGGCGTCACGCGGCTCCAGATTTATGTGAAGCGTGCTGATGTGAAGGGCGTAAGCAATGACGCCGCGCATGGTGAGGTTGATGGTTGGGAACTATTCAACCTGCTCGACCATGGCGACTTCATCGGTGTTGAAGGCTATCTCTTCGTTACTAAAACCGGTGAGCTTTCGATTCATGTGCAGACGCTGCAGTTCCTGGCGAAGGCGCTGCTGCCCTTGCCCGACAAGATGCACGGCATAAACGATCCGGAGATTCGCCAGCGACAACGTTACGCCGATCTCATCGCCGGGAGTTTGAAATTAGATCGTGAAGAAGGCGGGCTGACGTCGCGTGAAGTCTTTGAGTTGCGCTCGAAAGTCGTGAGTGAGATTCGCCGCTTTCTCGACGAACACGGTTACATCGAAGTTGAAACGCCGATGCTGACGCCTCTCGCGACGGGCGCAGCGGCCAAACCTTTCAAGACGCATCACAACGCGCTTGACATCGATCTCTACGCGCGCATCGCGCCAGAGCTTTATTTGAAGCGTCTGCTGGTTGGCGGCTTCGAAAAGGTCTACGAGTTGAATCGCAACTTTCGCAACGAAGGCGTTTCAACGAAGCACAATCCCGAGTTCACGATGTTGGAATTCTACTGGGCGTATGCCGACGTG
>JANLYZ010000064.1:0-4633 GCA_031365905.1 Chloracidobacterium sp.
TCGTCAGGCTGGACCAGGCCGCGCTCCGGATGATTCCACCTTACGAGGGCTTCAAAGCCGGCGAGCACTTCAGACTCGACGGACATGATTGGCTGATAGTGAACGCAAAATTCTTCGCGCTCGATCGCGCGGCGCAAGTCAGTCTCGAGTTTTAGCAAGGCAACGGCTCGCGTGTGCATGGTGGCATGAAACATCTCATGACGGGCCTTGCCGCTGTCTTTGGCGCGATACATGGCGGTGTCGGCGTCGCGTAGCATGGTTTCCGCGTTCTCCCGGCCGTCCATGCTCAGGCGAATGCCGATGCTCGCAGTCGTATACACTTCGTGGCCGTTAAGACTGAAAGGCTTCAATAGCTCGGCTTGGACGCGCTCTGCGACCTCGGTCGCGATGGTCCAGTTTTCCAACCCGTCAAGTAGAATTGCGAATTCATCGCCCCCCAAACGCGCAATGGTATCTGTTGGGCGCAGGCAGCCACCGATTCTTCGCGCGATTGCAACCAGAAGTTGATCGCCGGTGTTGTGGCCCAGGCTATCGTTAATGTTCTTGAAACGATCGAGATCGATGAAGAGAACGGCGAACAGATGCTCATGGTTTATTTTCGATCGCTCAATCGCCAATCTCAGGTGATCCAGCAACAGCGGACGATTAGGCAGCCCGGTCAGTGCGTCATGGAACGCCGCGTGACGGAAATGCTCTCTATTTTCCTCCAGGGCCTTGCTGATGCGCTCTTGCTCCGCGATGTGGCGGCTCAATTCGTCCACGTGGCGTTCAGCTTGTTCAGCGCGTTCGCGTTCAAGTTCGGCGCGCTCACGTTCGGCCTTCTCAGCAAGCGCGGAAGTTAGGCGGATATCTTCAAGATATTTGTTGTAGGTAAAGTAAAGTATCGAAATGATCGGGATCGTAGCCACCAGGGCGTAAAGACCTACAGTGTTGAATGAGCGGAAGAGAACGCCGGCGGCAGCAGCGCCACCAAAGTAGGTAATGGACGTCCACAAGTAGTGCTTCTTCCATGTCGCCCAAACTGGCGTTCCTGCTTTGAGAGCCAGGCCAATTCCCACGAGCCCCGTGTTTGAAACGTACTGGACCAGTGCCATTACACAAACCGCGATTACGGTCGCTTCCAGACTGGCGCCGGGATCAACCCCCAGCAGCGAAAGCGCGCCGATGGTAAGCGCGGTCGCACAAGCCATCACTGCGGAATTGAATACAATGATCGTCGGTGTCTTGCTTATTCTGAAGCCGGAAGTGAAGCCCTCAGCGGCGGCAACAAGAATGGCTGCTGGTCCGCCGTAAAGTAGCATGACCAAAAATATGAAAGTGTCAGATACGGTGATGTTCGTGTTTGCGCGAGGAATGCGAACTGAAAAGCGGGAGCTAATACTTACAGTGATCAAGGCCAGCAACATGAACCGCAAACCGAGGCTGGCCCAGGGCAGTCGCAACGCTGCGGCAAGCGTGACAGCCCCTCCAAGGAGAATCACGCTCCGCATATAGTTGGTCATTGAGTGTTTTTGAGCCATCGCACTTGGCTGACGCTTGGTGGTAACCCCAGTATTAGGAAGGTTGGTGACAGACGGTGCCCGGGTTCTTCGATCCATCCGGGGACTCTTGCCCACGGCCCTTAGTGCGAACCCCGTGCCGTCACTGATCCCTATATTTTCTGACTTTTCCTTGAGATTAGTCGCATTTTCCCGCTAGACAGTCATGCTGTTTGAGCGTTTTGAACGGTCAGTTTGCGAAGCCCTATCGTTCTGACCGGGGCATTAGTCAGTCCCCAATCGCTCATTTCCTGAGTAAAAGAATCCGCCGCCGTCCGCTCTGTTGAACGAGGCGGGCGGCTCAACTAGAATCAAGCCACCGTAATCGTCAGCGCCAGGAACCAATGTCAAACGAAGAACTCAAACCATCGGAGCCGCGCGCGCAACCACCCGAAGAGAACTCTCTCGTCCAAATTAAACCGCTTAGCAAGGTGGCTGGTGGTGTCCCCGCGATCATGGTCACCGCGAAAACTGCCTGGAGCGAAATGGGGATTGCGCGCGGAGTGCGCACGCTGCTGAAGCTCAATCAAAAGGGCGGCTTCGACTGTCCCGGTTGTGCCTGGCCGGAACCCGACCGTGAACGTTCGCACGCGGAGTTTTGTGAAAACGGCGCCAAGCACGTCGCCGACGAGGCTACGACGAAGCGTTTGACGCCAGAGTTTTTTCGCAAGTGGACCGTTGCCGACCTCGCCGAACAATCTGATCATTGGCTCGGCAAGCAAGGCCGCATTACAAACCCGATGATGCTGCGGCGCGGCGCGACAAACTATGAAGCCATAAGCTGGGACGACGCCTTCGCCTTGATCGCTGGCGAACTGAATTCACTGAGCGAGCCTGACGAGGCAGTCTTCTACACCTCCGGACGGACCAGTAACGAAGCGGCATTTCTCTATCAGCTTTTCGTGCGGCAGTTTGGCACCAACAATCTTCCCGACTGCTCAAACATGTGCCATGAGTCGAGCGGTTCCGCGCTCGGCGAAACAATCGGTGTCGGCAAGGGAACAGTTACCCTCGAAGACTTCGATCTCGCGCAGGCAATCTTTGTCATCGGACAAAATCCCGGGACCAACCATCCGCGCATGTTGACGGCGTTGCAAAAAGCGAAACTGAATGGCTGCAAGTTGGTGCACATCAACCCGCTGCCTGAAGCAGGCATGACGCGCTTCAAGCATCCGCAGGATGTTCTGCATTGGGTGGGTGAGGGAACCGAGATGTCGGATCTCTTTCTTCAGGTGCGAATCAATGGCGATGTCGCATTGCTTCAGGGGATCAGCAAGGCAATCCTCGAAGAAGAGCAAAGGCGTTCCGGCGAAGTCCTTGATCATGCTTTCGTTCGCGATTACACGAGCGGCTTTGCGGAATTTGTGGCGGCAATCAATAACACTTCGTGGGATGAGCTCGCTGAGCAGGCGGGCATTTCGCGCGAACAAATCGAAGCGGCCGCGAAGATCTTCATCGAGTCTGATCGCACAATTTTTTGTTGGGCGATGGGGTTGACACAACACAAAAACGCAGTCGCCAACATTCAGGAAATAGTGAACCTGATGTTATTGCGAGGACAGATTGGCAAACCCGGCGCGGGCTTGTGTCCCGTCCGCGGGCATAGCAACGTGCAGGGCGATCGCACGATGGGAATATGGGAAAGACCCACCGCCGCGTTTCTTGAACAACTTGGACGTGAATTTAACTTCGAACCGCCGCGCCATCACGGCTACGACACGGTCAGGGCCATCGAGGCGCTGCACGCTCGGAAGGCGAGCGTCTTTTTTGCGCTCGGCGGGAACTTTCTTTCCGCCACTCCCGATACCGAATACACCGCCGCGGCGTTACGACGTTGTAGTTTGACTGTTCACGTCTCCACGAAACTAAATCGCGCCCATTTGATTACAGGCGAGCAGGCCTTAATTCTGCCATGCCTGGGACGAACGGAGATTGACGCGCAAGCTTCGGGCGCGCAATTCGTGACCACGGAAAACTCAATGGCAGTCGTGCAGGCGTCGCGCGGTTTTCTAAAACCCGCCTCTGACGATCTGCTGAGTGAACCGGCGATCGTTGCAGGTTTGGCAATGGCGACGCTCGCGAAGCGTTCGCAGATTGATTGGCAGGCGCTTGTCGCTGATTACGATCGCATTCGCGATCATATCGAGCGCGTCGTGCCTGGGTTTGACGACTACAACGCGCGCGTGCGACAGCCCGGCGGCTTTTATCTGCCGAGCCCACCACGCGAGCGTGTTTTCAATACGCCGAGCGGTCGCGCGGTTTTTACCGTTCACGCATTGCCGCATCACGAACTCACGCCTGATCAATATTTGATGATGACCATTCGCAGCCACGATCAATTCAACACGTCGATCTATGGACTCGACGATCGTTATCGTGGCATCTACAACGGGCGGCGCGTCGTCTTTCTTAATACCGACGACATTCGCGCCGCGGGCTTGAGCGAGGGTCAGACGGTGGATCTGATCAGCCACTTTGAAGGCGAGGAGCGTGTCGCGCGGCACTTCGTTGTCGTTCCCTACAGCATTCCGCGCCGTTGCGCCGCGACCTATTTTCCGGAGACGAACGTGCTGGTCCCGATTCGCAGCGTGGCGGACAAGAGCAACACGCCGGCATCGAAATCTGTGGTGATCAGCATCCATCCATCGGATGCCGAGAAGTCTGATAGCTTATTAGGAAGGTCGGTTCAATAAGTATTGTGCCGTTACGCGACTGAAAACGCTGGAACTCGCATGACCTATCAAATCGAAAAATCGGAAACCGTTTCTAAGAGCGAGTTGTACGCAACCTTGCAACAGCAGCTTCGCAGTCTGCTCGCGGGCGAGCGCGACTTCGTCGCCAACGCCGCAAACTTCGCCGCGCTGCTCTACCACTCTGTTCCTGATTTGAACTGGGCCGGGCTCTATGTGCTAAAAGAAGGCGAACTGGTGTTGGGGCCGTTTCAGGGACAGCCCGCCTGCGTACGCATTGCGATGGGCAAGGGAGTTTGCGGAACGGCCGCGGAACGGCGACAGACTATTCTGGTTGATAACGTGCACGAGTTTCCCGGTCACATTGCGTGCGACAACGCGTCAAACTCCGAGATTGTCGTTCCC
>JANLYZ010000066.1:0-5316 GCA_031365905.1 Chloracidobacterium sp.
CTTTTTGCGGCGTTGGTCCAGTCCCGACGACCAGGTCTGTGTACTTGAGTCCCGAAGCAGTTGTGGTTTCTTCGGCGCCTGCTGCCTTTCGTTTCACTATCAAGTAAGCGATAGCTGACGCGGCGAGCGCAAGCACGATGACAATTGCGATGGTTCTGGTCGCGTTATTAGTGGCGCTAGGCGCCTGCGCTTTAGCTGCTGGATAGGAGCCGGGACTCTTGGGTCGTTTCCTGGCCTTGTTGGTCTTTCGATGTCTACTTTGCGGCAAGTGTTGATTTCTCCTTCATGTTCCTGAGTGTCGTCCCTTTTATATCCGGTTTCGCCCGGCGGTTCAATTGACGGTATCGTTGCCGCCTTCCGCATCGCGGCGAATTGGGGTTAGAATGCTGGCCTCCAGTGCCCCGGCGAATCGTTCTGCTTTGTGAGTGTCTACGATGGTCTCTCCGAAGTTTCTTTCGGAGGACTTACAAATTTCTAGTCTGGCCCGCCAATCAGGACGGCGCCCTTTCAAGGAGTCTGCTTAATGAATACAAGATTACGTTGGCCAGCTCTTCTGGGACTGGTTTTGATTTTCCTGGCACTCACTGCGTCTCCGGGTTTGCATCGCGCCGCCGCGCAAAGCACTACCCACGATCCAACCTGGTGGGACAAGTATCAATTCATCTTGAACAATGGTGCGGACGCGAACGCTGGTACGACTGCTTCCGTCGCCCTTGGCAGCAATGTAGACGTTTCCAATGAATGTGGCCCGCAGAGCGAAACTTTCATAACGCTCGATCCGAACAAACCAAAAACCTTAGCGGCCGGGTCGAACGAAATTTTTCGGTTGCCGATGCGCGGTTACTACAGCGCAAACGGCGGCACGAGTTGGGGCGGCGTAGACCTGCCGCTGCCGCCACCAAAATCGAAAAGCGGAATCGACTTCGGATCTGATCCAACACTCGCTTTCGACAGCCGCGGCAATCTTTTCTATGGTTACATCGTCGTCTTCTTCTCGAATGGCAACGGCATCAACGGCACGCAGATGGCCGTCGCGCGTTCCACTGACGGCGGCAAGACGTATCCCACCGCAACCTTCTTCGACTTCGAAAACGGCACCAACCACTTCAATGACAAGCCAATGATCACGGCGGACCAGAACCCGGGCAGTGCGTTTCGAGACAATGTTTACATTGCCTGGGATGCGGCCTCTGGTGGTTCGATCGGCGGTGGCGTTCGCGTGGCTACTTCAACCGATCACGGTGCCAGCTTCTCCACGAAGCGAGTAGATGTTCCATCCGGCCCCGGTCGATCGATTGGCGCTTCTCCGGCGGTTGGACCAAATGGCGAAGTCTATGTTTCGTGGAACGACTATTCAGCCAACGCTATTGTGTTTAATAAGTCGTTTGACGGCGGAAACACGTGGGGAACGCCTGTAACCATCGCGACTAAGACATTGCCGTTTGAGATCCGTATACCAGCGGAGTCTTTTCGCGGCGCCCTGGTCTACCCTTCGTTGGATGTTGATCGCTCGAGCGGAACTCATCGCGGCCGAATCTATTGCAGTTGGATGGATCTGACAGCGGCGAACGTGACTGACATTTTTGTTTCGTATTCGGATAACAACGGCGCCACCTGGTCTGCCGCGGCTCCGGTTACGGATCAATTTGCGTTCGCAGTGGATCGTTTCAACCACTGGATGTCGGTTGATCCCATAACTGGCAGCGTTGACGTAGCGTTCTATGACACGCGAAACGATACCACCGGCGCGCGCTATCAAACGGATAACTATTTGGCGCGGTCGACTGATGGCGGCGTGAGTTGGACGGCTCCTGACATTCGCGTCAGCACTGCGAGTTCAAACGAGCATGATTGCAATGGCGTCTTTCCCTGTCAGGGAATCAACTACGGCAATCAGCAGGGAGACTATGAGGGCCTCGTTTCTTACGGCGGCGTTGCCTATCCCGTCTGGACCGACAGCCGCAAGCAATTGGATGCTTCCAGCGGTTGCCGTCGTCCTTACCTGATGGAAGAAGTGTTCACTGCAAAGGTGAAGTGAGACTCGACCAGCGAACTAGGTCAAAGGTCCGACAGACTTCGCGGTTTGTCGGACCGTTGTCTCTAAATCCAGGAGAAACAAATGTCTGTTGGCACACGCCTCGCGGGCTTCGGTCTGTTCATTTTGCTATTAACTCAGGGCGCTGCGCTCAACTACGCCCAGGAACTTTCAGCCACGCCCTCGCCAAGTCCTGCCGAAAGCCCATCGCCTACGAGTGAACCTTCAAAGCCAACTTTGGAGAGCGCGTTCGAGCGACTCGAATGGCGCAGTATCGGTCCGGCAAACATGGGTGGACGCACCGCTGACGTGGAAGGCGTGCCGGGCAACGCAAACATCGTCTACGTCGCTACCGCTTCCGGCGGCTTATGGAAAACTGTCAACGCCGGCGTCACTTGGAAACCAATTTTCGATCGGCAGGGTACCTTATCAATCGGTGACATCGCGCTCGCGCCCAGCAATCCGGACACGGTCTGGGTTGGCACCGGTGAATCAAATGTCAGAAACAGCGTGTCGTTCGGCGACGGGGTTTACAAGTCAACTGACGGCGGCAAAAACTGGCAGTACATGGGGCTGAAGGGCAGCGAACACATTTCCGCGATCGCAATTAATCCGCAGAACCCCGACATCGTTTATGTGGGCGCACTCGGTCACGCCTTTGCCCCCAACGATGAGCGCGGCGTCTTTATGACGACCGACGGCGGCAAGACCTGGACGAAGACGCTCTACATCGATCGCGAACACGGCGTCTCCGATTTGGAAATCGATCCGACCAATCCAAATATTTTGTACGCAGGCATGTGGAGCTTTGAACGCAAGCCGTGGACATTCCGGAGCGGTAGTGAAACTGGGGGCGTGTTCAAGTCGCTTGACGGCGGCCGCACCTGGAAGAAGCTGACCAACGGCCTCCCGAAATTATTGGGAAGGATCGGCGTGCGCGTGGCTGCCAGCAACCCGAACGTGGTTTACGTAATCGTCGAGTCGAAGGAAGGCACGCTGTATCGCTCGGATGATCGCGGCGATACGTTCAAGCAGGTTTCGAAGCAGACAAACATCGTCGCGCGCGGTTTCTATTACACGCGCGTGCGCGTCGATCCCAACAACGAGAATCACGTCTACGCCGTCGCCTCAACCTTGTTTGAGTCGATCGATGGCGGCAAGTCGTTTAAGTCTATAACCGGCAAAGTCCACATCGACTATCACGCGTTTTGGCAGGACGCGAAAAATCCGAAACGCATTTGGGTCGGCGAGGATGGCGGCGTCGCCGTTACCTACGACGGCGCCGAAACGTGGGAACCTGTCTACAACATGCCCCTGGCCCAGGTCTATCAGATTCACGCCGACAACCGCCTGCCGTTTTATTACGTGATGGGCGGCTTGCAGGACAACGGCGCGTGGACAGGACCGAGCCGCACGCGCGAGCCCGCCGGAATCATGAACGACGATTGGCGCATGGTGAGTTTCGGCGATGGCTTTTACATTCTGAACAATCCTGACAACCCGGAACTCTACGTCTCCGAATCGCAGGGCGGAAATATTCTGCGCACTGATTTCCAGACTCGCGAGCAGCAGGAAATAAATCCCTGGGGACGAGGCAGCGGCGCTGGGCCAGCATTGGGCGAGAAGTTTCGCTTCAATTGGAATGCGCCGATTCTGCTGTCGCCCCATGATAAGAACACGCTCTACTTCGGCGGCAATGTTGTTTTCAAGTCGACAGATTTCGGCAAGACCTGGGAGCAAATTAGCAAGGACCTGACAACCAACGATCCAGCGAAACAGAAAGACGCTGGCGGTCCAGTCGCTTTTGAAAACTCAACCGCCGAATACCACACGACGATCATCAGTCTCGCTGAGTCGCCCGTGAAGAAAGGACAAATTTGGGCCGGGACTGACGATGGCAATCTACAGTTAACGAACGACAGCGGCAAAGACTGGAACAACATTATTCGTAGTGTCGCCGGCGTGCCGGCAAACTCGCCGGTTTCGCACATCGAGCCTTCGCGAGTGAATGCGGAGACAGCCTACGTTGCATTCGATCGGCACATGTTTGACGACTTCCGTCCTTATGTTTTCCGAACGAGCGATGGCGGCAGGAGTTGGCAAAACGTCGCCGGCAATCTGCCGGCAACCGCGTATGTGCAAGTTGTTAGTGAGGACCCAAAAAATCCTAATCTGCTCTACGCAGGCACCGAGCTGGGACTGTTTGCTTCCTACACCGCGGGCCGGGAATGGATTCCGCTCAACCTAAAGAACCTGCCCAATGTTTCTGTTCACGACATTCTGGTCCACCCGCGCGATAACGATCTGATTCTCGCTACTCACGGGCGCGGCTTTTTTATTTTTGACGACGCCACGCCAATTCAGCAGATGACGCCTGATATTTTGAAGAAGGATGCGCATCTGTTTAGTGTGCGGCCCGGACTGCGATACGCAAGTCGCTTCACGCGTTACGGAATTGGCGACAAGCAATTTGCCGCGCCAAACCCGCCGTACGGTGCGCTGATCACTTACTATCTAAAATCAAAACCCGACGACAAGACGAGCTTCAGTATCGAGATTCTCGATGCCAGCGGAAAACTGGTGCAACTACTCGACAAGCCTGCGACAGAGAAAGGGCTGAATCGCGCGGCCTGGAACCTCCGCTACGGCGGCGCTGAAGTGCGACGCCCGCCGACCGAAGAAGAAACTGCGTTTGCAGGACCACCGCGCGGCCCGCAGGTTTTGCCGGGAAGTTACGCGGTGAAACTGACAGTGGGCGACAAGATTTTCGTAACCCCGGTGGAGGTGCGTCTCGATCCAACCATCACTGTTTCAACCGCCGACCTACAAGCGCAACTCGATCTACAGATGAAGCTGCGCGACATGCAATCAGCCGCCAACAGCGCGCTCCGTTTTCTCGATAGCCTCAGTGATCAACTCAAGCACACGCAGACCACGGCGAAGACACTCAACAAAGAGCCGGACAAGGAAATGATGAAAGCGCTCGACGATTACGTTAAGCAGATCGATGCGCTGGAGGATCGCCTGGTGCGGCGTGGAGAAGGGCTCGGCCTTGCCGGAAAATCGCAGGTGGTGAATAAGATCGGCGACATCTTTTTCGGAGTCGATGGAACGAATGCAGCGCCAACCGTCGCCCAGCGCCAATACTTTGCTGAGATACAACCGGAATATGCAGGGCGCATGGAGGAAGTAAACAGGTTCATCAACAACACAGTGCCGCAATGGAACGAGAAATTGCGCGCGTGGAATCTGCCAACACTGACGACGCGCCAGCCGGTTGT
>JANLYZ010000030.1:0-2499 GCA_031365905.1 Chloracidobacterium sp.
GTCCAGACCACGGCTCAAGCCCTTCGACAACCTCATCCAAGACGTTGCTCATTCTTGTTTACTTGTAACGCAAACTGTTAGTTTGCGTCCCGGATCGAGTTTCCAACAAACGTCGATTACGACGAATCCCGCAAACTAACAGTTTGCGTTACATGATTACCAAGAATCGCACAGGAGATTGTTGTAGTCCACATTTTCGCTGACTGCTAAAATGCCGACGATGCAAGCTGAAACACTCAACTGCCCAAACTGTGGCGCGGCGACTTCTACCGATGCACCCGCCTGCCAGTTTTGCGGTTCGCGTCTGGCTACCGTGGCTTGTCCGTCATGCTTCGCAATGATGTTCATTGGCAGCAAGCATTGTCAGCGCTGCGGTGCCGCGGCCGCAGTTCCAAAGATCGCAGAAGCGAAGGGTCGTAATTGCCCGCGCTGCAAAGTCGAAATGGTGTCGGCGACCATCGGCGCGACCAGCGTCCTCGAATGCGAACGATGCCTGGGTTTGTGGCTCAATGTCGCTTCGTTTGAAAAAATCTGCGCCGATCGCGAACAGCAGGCGGCGATTTTGGGAAGCGCTTCCATCGCGCCAAGCCATGCGGTTCAGGAAACGAGCAAGGTAAATTATGTGCCCTGCCCCGAGTGTTCCCAGTTAATGAATCGAATAAACTTTGCGCGCTGCTCGGGCGTGATTGTGGACGTCTGCAAGGGACACGGGACCTGGTTTGATCGCGACGAGCTAAGCCGCATCGTGGAGTTCATACGTGGCGGCGGACTCGAAGCTTCACGCGCGCGCGAGATGAATGAGATCAAAGAAGAGCGGCGACGCCTGTTGGAACAGCAAGCGGCTGTCGACACGCAGGTTTCAGGATATTTTCGACGAGCGGGCGATGACAATCCTCGTCTGGCAGGAATTGCCTCGGCGCGTGGGCTGCTGAAATTCCTGCTGGATAACTAGTCCGCAGATTCGAACTAAGAGAGATTTAGCCGCAGATTTACGCCGATGAACGCTGATCAGGAGCAACGCATGCAAACAATCCTGCTGGATCCTTTTTTCAGATTCGCGTCTATCCGCGAAACCCTCGGCTACGATCCAGTTTGAATAGTCGCTACTTCACGATCTTCTTCACCAGAGCGATAAACTCGGCGATGTCTGCTTCGGTAGTATCAAACGAAGTCATGAGCCTGACTTCAGACGTCTCTTCGTTCCAAACGTAAAAGAAATATTCCTTTTGGAGGGGTGCCACAAATCTCTTCGGCACGATCGCAAACACGCCGTTTGCTGCCACCTTCTGCGTAATCGTTATCTGCGGAATCCTGGCGAGTTCGCGCGCCAGTAGTTGAGCCATGCGGTTCGCGTGCAGCGCATTTTGTCGCCAGAGATTGTTTGCGAGCAACGCTTCAAACTGGGCGGAGATGAAGCGCATCTTTGATGGCAGTTGCGCGCCTTGCTTGCGCGTGTACTTGAAATCTTTTGCCAGCGACTTGTCGAAGAAAACAACCGCCTCGCCATACATCATTCCATTTTTAGCGCCGCCGAAAGAAAGAATGTCCACACCGGCATCGTTCGTGATCGCCTTAAGTTTGACCCCGAGGCTGGCCGCCGCGTTTGCGATGCGCGCGCCGTCTACGTGCAGCAACATGTCATGGTCATGTGCGAACCGGGAAAGACTCTTCAACTCACCGGGTGTATAAACGGTGCCCATCTCGGTGGCCTGCGACACGGAGATCACGCGCGGCTGCACGTGATGTTCAAAACCAACTTCATGCAGCAGGGGTTTGATCTGATCGACTCGGATCTTTCCGTCATTTGAGTTAACCGGAAGCAGTTTGCAGCCAGTAAACTTTTCCGGCGCGCCGCATTCATCAACGTTGATGTGGGCTGTCTGCGCACAGATGATTGCGTGATGTGTCTCGGTGCCCGCCTTCAAACCCAGTACGTTCGCGCCAGTGCCACCGAAGACGAAAAAGACTTCGGTGTCTTTACCAAGGTGCTCGCGAAAGAGCTTAACCGCACGCGCGGTGTAGGGATCGTCGCCATAGGCAATGACGTGGCCGTCGTTGGCGGCAGCGATTGCCTTCATGATTTCGGGATGAACGCCGGCGTTGTTGTCGCTGGCAAAACTGCGCGATGGTTTTGTGTTTTTGGTCATGACTGAAGTTCTTCAGTCCCGTAGGGACGCAATGTTTATAGATCGCGCGGCGACATTAGTCCAAAGCTCCGAGGAGCGAAATGGTGCCATCTTTGCCTTGAGATATTCACTTCTTCGGAGCCGGAGATATTAATCCCTGCCTGTATCTATAAACGTGTAGCTCCTTCGGAGCTAAATCCAAGAGGTTTTGAAATCTTTGACAATCTCTCTTGCCGCATTCGCGCCCGGGCCGCCGGTTACGCCGCCACCCGGATGCGTGCCGGCGCCACAAAGATAAAGCCCTTTGATTGGTGTGCGGTATTGCGCCCAGCCGATCAAGGGCCGAAACGTAAAGAACTGATCGAGCGACTGT
>JANLYZ010000031.1:0-1610 GCA_031365905.1 Chloracidobacterium sp.
AGAGTGTTGCGGTGGGTGGTGATCGTCGGCGTTGTTTGCCTGATCATCGCGCAGTTTTTTGGTCCGGCGAAAACTAATCCGGCTATTGACACTGGGCAAACAATTGAGGCGCGGATGCAGGTTCCGCCGCAGGTCAGCGCAATCTTCGATCGCTCCTGCATAGACTGTCATTCGAACAAGTCGCGTTGGCCCTGGTATTCAAACGTCGCGCCGGTGTCGTGGTTTGTAATTGGTCACGTGAATGAAGGACGTCAGAATCTGAATTTGTCTGAATGGGGACGCTACACGAAGAGCGATGCCGATGGATTGCTGAAGCGAATCTGCCGGGAGGTGAAGAGTGGGGGCATGCCGCTCAGCACTTATACGCCGCTGCATCCCGGCTCAACACCGTCGGCTGATGACGTGAAGACGCTGTGCGACTGGACCGACGCCGAGCGCGCCCGAATTGCGGCGCCGTAAGAAATATTAGCCACAGATTTACGCGGATGAGCGCGGATCAGATCAAGAGCAAGAAGGATTTTTTTAAAACGGTCCTGACCGCCCTTTTATTTTTTGATCTGATCCGCGTTCATCCGTGGAAATCCGCGCTAGATTAGATTCCGACCAAGTGGCGCGTGTCATTGAGTGTTAACACGCGCACAAAGCCATCGTCACGCAAATCAAAGCGCGCGATGCCGCAGTTTGTGGTGGCGATCCAGACGGGCTTGAGTTCAGGCGCGTCAAGCGCGCCCATCAGGTGCAGGATCAGAATGCAGATGGTTCCAGTATGAGCAAAGAAGACAACGCGCCCGCCCTTATGTTGCTCGATCGCTTGGTCGAGTTGATGTGAGGCGCGGTCGAGCGTCTGCCGGTAGCTTTCCCCGCCTAACAATACGTGCTCGAAATCGCGGCGCAGCAGCGCCTGATATTGTTTGGGATGTTGCTCCGCAGCTTCTTCGAAAGTTAAGCCTTCCATCACGCCCACGCTGCGTTCACGCAAAGCGTCAGTTGTTTCGAGCCGAACTCCGGTGAGCTTGGCGAGCGGGCTGGCAGTTTCGATCGCGCGTGGCAAATCGCTCGAATAAATTGCTGAAAACTTTTCCGAGGCGAGCGCTTCGGCCGTCACCTGCGCTTGCTTGCGCCCGCGAGGCGAGAGCGGCGTGTCGGTGTGTCCGCCGAAGCGCCCCTCGGCGTTTCCCTGGGACTGACCGTGACGGATGATGACGACGTGGGTGGTTAATGACATAGGGCGAAATTCACAACCGCTCTAAAACTTCGATCGGCGTCTTTCTTCCGCGAGTAGTGTTGACGAAATCGGTGTCGAAGCTTACCAAAACCAGATTGTCGCGTTCAGCGACGAAGTACTGGTAGGCGTCGTCGAAGTCGAGATTGAACTTCTTCATCAACCCGATCACTGACTCCACTCCCTCTGGAGGGACACTAAGCAAGCCTGCACTCCCTTTGATGAAGAGGTCTTGAATGAACTCGATGACTGATTGGGGACGCTTGAGCCTGGTCAAGATTAGGCAGATAGAGTGGAAAGAGAAGTCTGTAAGGAAAAGCTGATCGGACTCAAGCCGACGGAGAAGTTCACCTACCTCTTCAGACTGCCCCTGAGCGAGCAGGCGCTC
>JANLYZ010000081.1:0-2224 GCA_031365905.1 Chloracidobacterium sp.
CGTCGGCACGCACAAATATTTCACGCGTAAGGGCGACAACATCTACGTCACCGTTCCGATCACCGTGCCGGAAGGCGCGCTTGGAGCGAAGATTGAAGTGCCGACGGTTGAAGGCAAGGCGCAGTTGCGCATACCGCCGGGGACGCAGTCGGGTCAGAAATTTCGCCTGCGCCAGCGCGGCGCACCGTCTCTGCGCAATCCCGGCGCGCGCGGCGATCAGTTTGTAGAAGTGCAGGTGACACTGCCGAAAGTGATCTCGGAAGAGACAAAAGAACTGCTGCGGCAGTATTCAAAGTTGAACGACGAGAACCCGCGAGTAGAAATGGGACTGGAGTAGGATTGGCGATTGCCGATTTATTTAGTGGAACCAAGCCAATCGACAATCGGCAATTGCCAATCGGAAATGTCATGAAGCGCAAACCGAAAACATACACGATCAGCGCCGTGGCGGAGCAATACAGCCTGCATCCGCAAACGCTGCGCATGTATGAGCGCGAAGGACTACTCAAGCCGTCGCGGTCTGAAGGCAACACGCGTCTCTACACCGATCCCGACCTTGCACGTTTGGAATTAATTCTTTCGCTGACGCGCGACCTCGGCGTAAATCTCGCTGGCGTCGAAATCATTCTCAACATGCGCGAGAAGATGGATGCGATGCAGCAGGAGTTTGAACGCTTCTTCCTCTATCTCCAATCACACGCTGACGAGTTAACCAACTTTGTCGAACCTCCGGCTGAAGGCACTTCCGACGCACTCGTTCCGCTAACGCGAGCCGCCGCCCTCCGCCGCCGCAGCGTCTCGCGCGGCTAACAAAAATTCTTGCAAGAGCAGCAATAGTACTACCTGGTAGCGAAGCTTGTTTGATTCGCCTGCCGAGTGGTAAATTCAGCTCGCTCTTAGCCGGTTCAACTCAGCAAGCTTACTGATCACCCTCAGCAAGTCTTCGTTCGATCCGTATCGCAAAGCGCCCTGCTTTGCCGCGACCTGGCACCGCTACCAATTACTCCGCTCCCTAATCTAAACTGTCATGCGAAGCCCTGCCCCAACACACCTTATTGTCTCATCCCTTCAACTCGGCATGCTTTTGCTTGCCCTGAACGTCGTTTCAACGAAGATTCTGCGGGCGCAGGATCTTGATAATGTCACGCTCACCGGCCGCGTGCTGGATCAGAACGCCGCCGTCATTCCCGGAGCGACGATCGAGGCCACACTCGTGAGCACTGGCGCGACGCACACTACGGTCACTGACGACCAAGGCCGTTACCGCATCATTCAGCTTGAGCCGGGCGTCTACAACCTGCGTGCTTCGTTTGCCGGCTTTGCTCCTACCGAAAAAAGGGAACTGACATTCATTGCCGGCAAGAACGTTCAGCTCGAGATCACACTCGTCCCGGAAGGCGTAAAAGTTGATCCGATAACGGTGACCGCCGATGACACACCCGTCGTTGATACAACGCGCACAGTGGTCGGCGGCACAGTCACAGCACAGGAAGTTGAAGCGCTGCCGGTAAATTCGCGTTCACCGCTGGATCTGATTTTCACTCTGCCCGGAGTTTCCGAAGAAGCCTTATCAACGCGCGACCTCGCCGAGGACCGCAACACTTCCGCGGCCACCACGCCCGAAGAGTCCGGCACCTTCTCGCTTTCGGGCGGACCGGCTTATTCAAACAACATCACCATCGACGGTCTCGACAACAACGACGACCGCGCCGCCCGCGAACGTTTCCAACCTTCGCTGGAAGCAGTCGAGGAAGTTCAGATCATCACCAATCAGTTTTCAGCGGAGTATGGTCGCGCCTCCGGTGGCCGCATCAATATTCGCACGCGCGGCGGTTCCAGCAAATATCACGGCCGCGGTTTCTATTTTTTCCGCGACGACTTCCTGAACGCGAACACTTCCAACAACCAGGCACGTGGACTGTCGCGACTGCCGCTTACGGAACACGATCCGGGGTTCACGTTTAGCGGCCCAGTCCGTCTGCCGTTTTATAACGGTCGCAAGCAGACTTATTTCTTTACCGCTTATGAGTACGACACGATTTTGGACTCGGCCACGATAGACACACTCGTTCCCATTCAACAGAACCCGCGCTTCGCAATCCCCGGTCCGACGGTGACTGATCCGGCACTGATCGACCCGCTGCGCGTGGCCGCCGGCATCGCGCCATATTTTGCCGGCATATCTACACCTGCCCGGAACCATATACTGACGACGCGCGTCGAT
>JANLYZ010000083.1:0-9209 GCA_031365905.1 Chloracidobacterium sp.
CACGCCGGCGCTTTTCGCTCGTTGCAGCAGTTGCTGATCCATTTCACTCCGACTCAAGCCCATGGCCTGTGCGCCCGAAGTGAACCATTCACTCGGCACAGCAACGCTCTTGCCCCGGCGGGAATAGAAAACTGTTTCCGACACGTCCGCGCCACCCGCAGCGCTCATCTGATCCATCACGCCAAGTCGTTTGAAGTGGGTCAAACACTCGGGCGAGATAAACTCGCCACACAGCTTCGCGCGCGGAAACTTTTTCTCCTCCACGAGCAATACACGCGCGCCCGTGAGCGCCAATTGAATTGCCGCGCTCGCGCCGGCCGGACCAGCGCCGGCGATGGCTACGTCGAAAGTGTTTGCACTAGTCAAGATCAATTGTGTCCCGTCGGGCAGACATTCTTGTTTGTCACTTCGTTTCAATCAAGAGCCCTCCTAGCCTCACCTTCAGACAGGCAGGAATGCCTGTCCTACTTTGGCTGAGCTGCCAGCACGAGGCGATAAGGAAAATGGCGCCTGACACGTGGGTTTCCAAGTCCCGCACGTCGGGCGAGGTCAAACAATTCTTTCGGGGTAAAGCTGCGCAGGATCGAAAGCGCCCCATCCTCGCGAATGAGACGATTATGCAGGAACAAACGGCCGATAGTCGTGTAAAAAAAGTAAGCGATCGGGTGACGATGGAGATCTATCACGAAAATGCCGCGAGTAGACACCCGGCTAAGCTCGCGGAGAATTCCAACCACATCCGGATTTTTGAAATGATGAGTGAAGAGGGAGCACAACGCGTAATCAAATTGGTTGTCAACGAAAGGGAGGCGAAAGGCGTCGCCGCGCAGAGCTGTGATTTCCGGAAATGTTTTCGTTCGTTCACCAATGGCGGCGGCGGATCGCGCATTTAATTCAACTCCCGTGAGCTGCGCTTTCCGTCCGTGTGCTCGCGCCCAGTCAGCGACGACGCGCAACATCTCTCCTGAACCCGCGCCGACATCAAGCACCGAAAAACTTTGTAGGTCTCTTTTTGCGATCTCTGACAAAAGAGAATCTCGCAAGGCGCTTGCGTCCCCCAACCAGCGATTGACGCGCTGGAGTTCGACAATGCAGCCTTCATATTCCGCGGCTGTGTAGTCACCCTTGTCCAGGTGCTCAAGCTCCAAACTGCGCTGGCGAAACTGATTGAACATAGATTGGGAAACATGATAACAGCGCAAACGCCGGTTTTGGAGTGCGGCGACGTTAGCACCCCAGCGCGGCTGGCGCGCCGGGGACCCCGCCTGTCGCCGCTTTTATCTGTGGCGACCTTAGGCCACGTGCCGGCTCAAGCAATGGTCGCGACGAGTCGCGACCGACCAAAGCGCTGACAGGTCAGCGCACTCCAAAAAGGAGCTTTCCGTTTGTCGCCGGCTTCGAAGTCTGGAATCATTGCTCCATGCAGAGCGGAACGCCCGAACAGTTTTTTGATTCGAAACACGTTGGCGAAGCGCCCGCGCCCAATTTCATCGGGCGCTCGGCTTCGTTTCAGTGTGGCGCCGTCTTGCGCATCTCTTTGCATATCGATGAGTCGCAGCGAATCGCGCAGGCAAAATTCAAAGCGGCGGGTTGCAGCATTCTGGTTGCAGCGGCCTCGTTAATGATTGACGAGGTGATCGGTAAAACTACCGGCGAAGCCGCTGCGATCGCGCAACGCCTTGCCCATCTCGAAGAAAAACTTGGCGACCTGCCGCCGGAACGAAATGAGTGTGCGTTGTTAGCCAGCGAGGCTCTGGTCTCAGCGATTAGCCACTATAGCGATTTGGCGCGCGACGAATGGGAGGGCGATGAAGCATTGATCTGCACTTGCTTCTGCGTTTCCGAACGAACGATCGAACGCGAGGTCCAGGAGAAGAGTTTGCGAACCATCGCCGAAGTCACGGCGGCCTGCAGCGCGGGCGGGGGCTGCCGTTCGTGTTACCCTTTGATTGAAGACATTCTGGAAGAAGTAAATGGTAAATGGTGAATAGTAATTAGTCGGAGCCTGATTGATGACTCAGTATGAACTGGAAAGCCGCTGGCTAACGGCGGAAGGAATCTCCGGGGTCAAGTATCGGTTCAGTGATATCGTTCGCATAAAGTGTGGCGAACACTCTGGCCAGACCGCGGAGATTATTTCGCTAATCTCGCTTGAGCCCGAGCCGAAATATGTGATCGTTTTTCCACCAAACGAGGAGTCTTTGGTTCTACCCCAGAGTGAACTCGAAGCCACCGGATTGAGCGGCGGACGAACTCTCATTCTCATGCCGCCTGGCCAGAAGCCTTTCATAAAGAAAGCCAACTAGATTTGATCTATTCACCATTTACCATTCACTATTTACCAAACCAATGATCTATCTCGACAACAACGCCACCACGCGCGTCGCACCGGAAGTTTTCGCGGCGATGCAACCCTATCTAACGGAAGCCTACGGCAATCCATCTTCGGCCCACTCGCTCGGCCGGCAAATGAAGTCGGCCGTGGAACGCGCCCGTGAACAAGTCGCTGAACTGCTTGGCGCTGCCAGTCCCGGTGAAATTGTTTTCACATCCTGCGGTTCCGAGTCGGACAACTGGGCGATTGGCGGATTCCTCGAACAGAATCCGACGCGGCGTCACATCATCACCACGCGCGTCGAACATGAAGCGGTGCGACATCTCTGCGAACATCTCGCGCAAATTGGTTGTGAGGTGACGTGGTTGGAGGTTGACGAAAGAGGTGAGCTCAATCTCGATGATCTGAGGCAGGGCTTGCGACGCGATACGGGAATAGTCTCCGTGATGATGGCAAACAATGAAACGGGCGTGCTCTTTCCAATAGCGGGTATTGGGAATATCGTGCGCGAGAATTCCGACGCTGTCTTTCATGTTGACGGCGTTCAGGCGGTTGGCAAGATTCCGATCAATCTGAAGGACCTCGAAGTCGATCTATTCGCGCTGTCAGGTCACAAGCTGCATGCGCCGCAAGGTGTGGGCGTGCTCTATGTGCGCGAGGGCGTCAAACTGCCGCCGTTTATCATCGGCGGCGCGCAGGAAAATGGGCGACGCGGCGGCACTTCCGCTGTCCCCAACATTGTAGGACTCGGGGCGGCCTGTGAATTGGCAATGAAGGTTGATGAGCATGAACGTATCGAAAGTTTGCGCGACAAACTCGAAACCACAATCCTGAATCAGATTCCGAATGCGCGCGTAAACGGCACAACCGATCCCGCGAAGCGCTTGCCTAACACGTCGAGCATTTCATTTGAGTATGTTGAAGGTGAAAACATTCTCGTTCACCTCGACCGAGCCGGCGTTTGTGTGTCCACCGGCTCAGCTTGTCATTCGACTACGAAACAATCTTCGCCGACGCTGCGTGCGATGAACGTGCCCTACACCGCCGCACAGGGTTCGATTCGGTTCTCGCTCGGTCGGTACAACACCGAAGCGGAGATCGACTACACGCTCGATGTGCTGCCCGAGATCATCGGGAAGCTGGTTAGGATGTCGCCTTACGACAAGGAACTCAAGGCGCTGTTTGCGAAGGGATAAAAGGGGGAATAGGGGGAAAGGGTAACGGGGGAAAAGGGAAGGACGCGTTTTCGGGACAGCTCGTACTCATTAATCTTTCCACTCTTCCCCCTTTACCCTTTTCCCCCTTTGTTGATCTCCCCGCTTTAGTCGGCCCCGCTTTACTGGTAGAATTCACTTCGGATTAAATAGTTCTCCGCCCTACTCCAATCAGTTTCCGGAGCTTCAATCGATGTCAGGTGAACAGTCTCCCGCCCGTGAAACACCTACGGTCGCGCTGGCCAAAACCGCGTCCTCGCGCAAGGCACGCGAGGATTGTGTCAGCTCGATGCAGACCGACGATTACGTTTGCATTGCGCCCACCACGCCGCTCTCAGACGCTATCAAAGCAATGACCCAGGACGAAGGTGGCTGTGCGATTGTTTGTGCAGACGATGGGTCGGTGGTGGGGATTTTTACCGAACGAGATCTTCTGACTAAGGTGGTCGGGCAAGAGATCGACTTGAATGCGCCGGTCAGCAACTGGATGTCGCCGGTAGTTGCGACTTTGACATCGGAAGCGACGCTTGGCGACGCGGTGACCATCATGAATGACAAGGGTTATCGTAACGTTCCGCTGGTAAAAGACGGCAAACTCGTCGGTTCAATCTCGGTTTTCGACGTGATCGGCTATCTGGCCGAAAGCTATCCGAAGACTACGATGAATCTACCGCCGAACTCTAATCAGGTGATGGAAACAACAGACGGCGGGTAAGAACATTGCCGATTTAAAAGGGGCGTCATCGCAAGCGCAAAATCGGCAATCGGCAATGGGCAATTGGCAATCCTAAACAAAGAAGGCACGACAAACACACAATGAGCACCCTTATCGAACCCCCGGTAGAACAAGCGGAAAAGAACCTGGAAGAAGTCGAAGCCGTTACCATCCGTTTTGCCGGCGACTCCGGCGACGGCATGCAGTTAACGGGAACGCAGTTTACAAACACCTCGGCAGTTGTCGGCAATGACATCTCTACGCTGCCCGACTTCCCGGCTGAGATTCGCGCACCCGCCGGCAGCTTGCCAGGCGTGAGCGGTTTTCAGTTGAACTTCTCCAGCCAGGACATCAAGACGCCCGGCGATCAGCCAAGCGTCCTGGTGGCCATGAACCCGGCAGCGCTGAAAGTGAATCTTGCGGATCTCGAAGAGGGTGGCACACTCATAATTAATACTGACGGCTTCACACCCGAGAATTTGAAGTACGCAAACTACGCTTCGAATCCGCTCGAGGATGGAACGCTCACCGGTTATCGCGTGCACAAGTTGCCGGTAACAACGCTCAACATGAACGCGCTGAAAGGCAACGTCGAACTTTCGCGCAAGGAGATCGATCGCTGCAAAAACTTCTTCGCGCTGGGCGTGCTCTACTGGCTCTACGATCGGCCAATGGAAAACACGCTCGCCTGGATCACGAGCAAGTTTGGCAAGAACCCCGAACTGGCCAAGGCCAACGAAATTGCGTTGAAGACCGGTTACAACTTCGCCGACACGACCGAAATTTTCACAACGCACTACACGATCAAGAAAGCCAAGATCACGCCCGGCAAATACCGGAAGATAACCGGCAACGAAGCCACCGCACTCGGATTCGTCGCCGCTTCGCAGCTTGCCGGCCGTCCGCTTTTCTATGGGTCTTACCCGATCACACCAGCGTCTGACATTCTGCATGAGTTGGCGCGCCACAAGAGTTTTGGCGTGAAAACTTTTCAGGCCGAGGACGAGATTGCCGCGGTTTGTTCCGCGATTGGCGCGAGCTTTGCCGGACAAATTGGACTGACAGGAACTTCCGGCCCGGGCGTGGCGCTAAAACAGGAAGCCATCGGACTCGCAGTGATGACCGAGCTTCCTTTGGTCATCATTAACGTGCAGCGCGGTGGACCGTCAACTGGTTTGCCGACAAAGACAGAGCAGGCTGATTTGTTTCAGGCTGTCTGGGGACGCAATGGGGAATGTCCGGCAATTGTGATCGCGCCGGCCACGCCCGCCGATTGTTTTCACATGGCCATCGAAGCCGTGCGGCTCGCCTTCAAATACATGAGCCCAGTCTTTTATTTGTCAGACGGTTATCTGGCAAACGGCGCCGAGCCCTGGGCCATTCCGGAGATCGCCGACCTGCCGCAGATTAACGTTACCTTCGCCACTGACCCGGAAAACTTCCTGCCGTATTCACGCGACCCGGAAACCCTGGCGCGCCCTTACGCGATTCCCGGTACGCCGGGACTCGAGCATCGCATCGGCGGCATCGAGAAACAGCACATCACCGGCAACGTCAACTACGATCCCGAAAACCATCACCTGATGGTGAAGCTGCGACAAGAGAAGGTTGATCGCGCCGCTAACGATATTCCGTTGATTGAAGTCTTCGGCGAAAAGACCGGCAAGGTGCTTGTGCTTGGCTGGGGTTCAACCTACGGTTCGATCAGCACGGCCGTGGAAAAACTTCAGAGCGAAGGCAAGCGCGTTTCGTCAGCGCATCTGAAGTATCTGAATCCTTTCCCCAGGAATCTCGGCGAAGTGCTGGCCGGGTTTGAAACGGTGATTATTCCCGAGATGAACCTGGGCCAGCTCTGCACCATGGTGCGCGCGAAGTTTCTGATTGACGCAATAGCCTTCTCGAAAGTTAAGGGCCGGCCCTTCCAGATTCGCGAGATCGTGCGCAAGGTTGAAGAGTATTTGTAGATCCTGGGAGCGCAGGCATCTTGCCTGCAATTGAGCGTTAAGCGACCCGTAATCACCCTAATGACCGATGCCGCGAATACAACCGACGGATCCGTTTCCGAGACCTACGAGGAAGGACTTCGATATTTGATGGGCAGCGGCACAGTTAACAAGGCCCTCGATCGGTTAGTGTCCGACCTGGAAGATCGCGATATTAGCTATGCGGTGATCGGCGCAGTCGCGTTGATAGCCCACGGGTATCGCCGTTTCAGCGAGGATATCGATCTGTTGATGACTCGAGAGGGTTTGGAAAAGTTTCATCAGGAATTGATCGGTCTGGGTTATGCTCCCGCATTTCCCGGAGCAAAGAAGAAGCTGCGCTCGACACAAGATGGCGTAATCATTGATGTAATGACCACGGGAGAATATCCGGGCGATGGAAAACCGAAGCCGGTGAGCTTTCCCGATCCGTCGGCAGCGTCAACCGAGATTGATGGTGTCCGATTTGTGACTTTGGAAAAACTGATCGAACTAAAGCTTGCGTCGGGCATGACTGCGCCGCACCGGCTCAAAGATTTAGCAGACGTGCAGGAACTGATCAAGATTCGTGGACTAGGGCCTGAGTTTGCAGAGCAGCTTGATCCGTACGTCCGAGAAAAGTTTTTGGAGTTGTACGAGACAGTCAGACAAAGCCCGAATGACTAGTTGGTCGAACTTGATGCGGGTACACCCTCGCCCGCTTGAGTTGATGTTTAGGAATTGAAAAAGGGACCGCGAGATTATTGTCTTGTCGGGAGTGGACAAGCCTGTATTAAAGGAACGCGAATCCCCGTTCATCAAATCGTCGGGATGTTAGCCAATGGAGACACTATTGAAATGCTGCTCGAAGCTTATCCGAATATTGGGCGGGAAGACATTCTCGCTTGCCTTGGATATGCCGCTTCGTTAGCCGAAGAAATGTTGAGTGCGGTGTGAAAATCTGTGTTGACGAAACTAGCGTTTCGAAAAGGTTGACAGGTATTCACTGTTGAGAGAAACGCGGCGCACCCTCCGCGTGCAGGAATTGAGAGCATGAGCACTGAAGTACAAGTAATTACCGCTGATGAGCTGCTGGCGTTACCCCGTGGGCAGTTTCGCTACGAACTTATCAACGGAGAACTAAAGACAATGTCACCGGCTGGACACGACCATGGTCGGATCATCATGGAGCTGGCAAGTCCGCTCCAAGTCTTCGTCAAAAAGAAAAAGCTGGGCAAAGTTTATGGCGCAGAAACTGGATTTTTGCTTACGGTCAATCCAGACACCGTCCGAGCACCCGACATTGCATTTATCCGACAGGAAAGGGTCGCCGAGGTTGGCAGGTCGAAAGGTTTCTGGAAGGGACCGCCGGATCTCGCCGTGGAAGTCATCAGTCCAAGCGACACAGTTGGCGAAGTAGAGGACAAAGTTTACCTTTGGTTGGAACGAGGAACTCGCCTAGTCTGGTTAGTCAGTCCAAAACTCTGCAACGTCACCGTGTATCGTTCACTGACCGACATTCAAACCTTGACCGAGAACGACAGGCTTAACGGTGGTGACGTAGTTCCAGGCTTTCAAATAAACGTTTCGGAAATCTTTGCAATCGACTAAGCATTTTTTCATAGGAGCAATAATGAGTTCAACGGGAAATGGTCATAGCGGTAACGGCAACATCACCAAGCCGATCGTCGAAGCGGTTTCTGCTGATAGCGAAGTGGGTTCAGCCGTGTCGGGGAAGATTGCACCGCCTCCGGGTCAACAGAAAAAGGCTGACTTTGTTTCTGATCAGGAAGTGCGCTGGTGTCCCGGCTGCGGCGACTACGCAATTCTCAATAACGTGCAGAAGGTGATGCCCGAGCTGGGCATCCCGCGCGAGAAGATCGTTTTCGTTTCCGGCATCGGCTGTTCGTCGCGCTTTCCTTATTACATGAACACCTACGGCTTCCACTCGATTCATGGACGCGCGCCCGCGATTGCGACCGGCATCAAGTGTGCAAATCCCGACTTGAGCGTATGGGTGATCACCGGCGACGGCGACGCGCTCTCGATTGGCGGCAATCACTTCATGCACGCGATTCGCCGCAACCTCGACGTCAATTACATTCTCTTCAACAATCGTATTTATGGTTTGACGAAAGGCCAGTACAGCCCGACGTCGGAGTTTGGGAAGAAGACAAAGTCGAGTCCTGTGGGTGCGGTCGACTATCCGATCAATCCATTGTCACTGGCCATCGCCAGCGAGTCGACCTTCGTGGCGCGCTCTATAGATATCGACGTCAAACATCTCGGCACAGTTGTTGAAGCCGCGGCCCGCCACAAGGGCATTTCCTTTGTCGAGGTCTATCAAAACTGCAATATCTTTAACGACCACGCCTTCGATTCTTTTGCCGAACGCAGCGTGCGCACCGATCGCGTTCTTTACCTCGAACACGGCAAGCCGATGATCTTCGGCAAGGACCGCAACCGCGGCATTCGCATGAATGGGGCGCACCCGGAAGTGGTGACCATCGGCGAGAACGGAATCACCGAAAACGATCTGCTCGTCCACGACATCTATCTGAAGGACCCATCCGTCGCGTTCATGCTGGCGCGCATGGAGCAGCCTGACTTTCCACAGCCGGTGGGAATCTTTCGCGCGGTCGAGCGTCCGACGTATGAAGAGATGATGGTCGATCAGATTGACGCGGCCATCGCGAAGTTTGGTCCCGGCAGTCTGGAAAAACTAATCAATAGCGGCGACACGTGGGTCGTGGAATGATTGCAGA
Source organism: Chloracidobacterium sp. (assembly GCA_031365905.1). Lineage (GTDB taxonomy): Bacteria > Acidobacteriota > Blastocatellia > Pyrinomonadales > Pyrinomonadaceae > PSRF01. The sequence continues at coordinate 8,991 of JANLYZ010000083.1, forward strand.
ATGCGGATTTCGGATTGCGGATTTACAATCATCCAACTTGCCGAAATCCTGGGATGACACACTTAAGAAGGCTTATGGAGCGTCTGCTAAATCAGCAATCCGCATTCAGCAATCCGCAATAGATATGAACTGTCCTTCCTGTGGTCACGAAAACATCGACGGCATTGACCGTTGCGATAATTGCCTCGCGTCGTTTCGCCAGCTCGACATTCCGAGCGC
>JANLYZ010000085.1:0-3055 GCA_031365905.1 Chloracidobacterium sp.
AACGGCGACCAGAGCGCGCTTAACGAAGCACAAGGGTTTGGTGATGAGAAGTTCTACGACGAAGTATTGAATCAGCTAACAGCAAAAGCAGATAGCACCGGAGCGCTGCTGGCGCTCGTGTCTTACGTCACGCGCAACGAATTGCGCGTCAACCGGAAACTCGCGGAAGCTATTGTCAGTTCCTGGAAAAACTCGCCGGACCGCAATTCAACTCCAAAGACTCTGCACATCGCTGCTCTGGCAGATGATGCCGACCTGTATTCGAGTACAGTGGAGGCGGCTTTGAACTTCTGGCGTCAGGGATTGCTGGCGGATGTTTCCGCGGCAGAGTTGAGAGCTTTATTTGACGGCGAGTTTTGGGTGCTCTCCGCGCACACCAGAAGCTCCGGTGCCGGGTTTATCTTGAAACGCAAACTTGCAAGCGCTCGTCGCGAATTGGAAACCGCGATGCGCGTCAGCTAAAACAGTTTCCGCACGTTCGGAAAGGTAGAACGATCATCATGGAAAATATCGACTTCGTTTCCCTCCTGCCAGTCCTGCTGCTTGGATTTTTTCTTTTGATAGTGCTGCTTCTTATCCTGCGCCGCATCTTCGTGAACGTTGGCGCGCGCGAAATCGCAATCAAAGAAAGACGTTACCTCGGCGCGAAGATGCCGCCCGGACGAGTGGTTGCGACCGAAGGCGAAGTTGGCATACAGGCGGACGTGCTCAAACCAGGCTTGCATTTGATCAAATTCCCGTTTGAGAAAGTCGTACGCAAGGTACCGCTGATCGAGATTGGGGCCGACGAACTTGGAGTGGTTGAAGCGATCGACGGCGAGCCAATGCCGCCGGGAAGAATCTTCGCGCTCGACCGCGCGCAGAATGCGCACAACAACTTTCAGGATCCGATTGCCTTCATCAAACAAGGCGGCGTGAAGGGCATTCAACTAAGAACATTGCCGCCCGGCTTGTGGCCAATTCACCCTTACCTGTTTCGCGTTTCAGTTGCGAAGACGACAGTCATTCCGCAAGGCAAGGTTGGCGTGATCATCGCCGCTGACGGCGCTTCGCTTGATCCGGGCCGGCTGCTTGCGAGGGCCGTTGACGGGCACATCAGTTTTCAAAACGCTGAGCTATTTGTTTCAGCCGGCGGACAGCGAGGTCCGCAGGTAGACATACTCACGCCCGGCACTTATCGCATCCTGACGCAGTCTGGCCCGCTCGAAGGCGGCGGGGAAGCCAAGCCGGGACTGTTCTCGATCAGAGTTTTCGACGCCACCGTGATCAACGAAAACCAGATTGGTTTGGTTGAAGCCCTGGATGGTGCGGCATTAAACCCGGGCGATTACGTCGCCGAGTCGATTGCCGGCCACGACAATTTCCAGAATGGACATGAGTTCATCGATGACAAGGGACAGCGCGGTCCGCAAAAGGACATTCTGTTGCCCGGCACTTACTACATAAATCCACTGCTCTTCAAAGTGATTCCCGAATCCGCGAAGGAGATAAAGCCGGGTGAGGTCGCGGTGATCGTCTCCAACACGGGCAAAGACCCTTCAGACGATATTCGCCGCCAGATGGCCGCCAAGGTGCGCGCGCGGATGGAGCGCGAGGAGAAAGAACAAGCTGAACAATCCGCAGCCGTGCTCGACAAGATTGACGACGGGAAGACCGTGGCGGAGATCAAGGTCGAACTGATGACCGGCGATCCGGCTGACCGGCGACTTGATGAGGGCGCGCACGAAGCCTACGTTGTACCGGAGGGTTATCGGGGCATTCAGGAAACAGTCGTGGGCCCCGGTCGTGATTACGTCAACACTCTGGCCATTACGCCGATCATCATCCCGACCACCAACCAGACAGTTGAGTGGACCTCCGGCGAAGTGGTCAACACCTTCAACCCGTTTGAGGTGATCTCCAAAGACGGTTTCACAATGCAGTTGGAGGTGCGCGTAGTTTTTCGCGTCAAACCGGAAGACGCACCGTTCATGGTCGCGAAGATTGGCGGCATCGATCGCTTGATCCAAAACGTGATGCATCCGTTGATCGATTCGATCTTTCGCAACCAGGCCTCAGAGTCTTCGGCGATGGCCTACCTGCAGAACCGCCACGAGGAACAGGAACGCGCTGAGGCTCGGGTGCGCGCGCACCTGTTGAAATACCACGTGGACGTAGTCAACGTGCTCATCTGCCACATTCATCTGCCGGAAGACCTAATGGTTACGCAGACCGAAAAGATTCTCGCCGAGCAGCGCCAGAACATGTACAACGCGCAGCGCGAGGCTGAGGAGAAGCGGATTCAACTGGAAAGAACCAAGTCGCAAGCCGACAACCAGAAGGACTTGATGGGCGCGACGGTGGGTGTAGAGATTTCCGCCAAACGCGCCGAACAGCGCAAGGCTGAAGGCGAAGGCGAAGCTCACTACATTCTGTTAACCGGTAGGGCTGAGGCCGAGAAAGTTCGGCTGATGGGCGAGGCGCAGGGCGTGGCCTATCACGAACAAGTCAACGCACTTGGCGCGCAGGGAGTCGCGTTGGTTGAAGTGCTGAAAGTGATCGGCGAGAAAGGCGTGCGCATCACGCCGGACATCATGGCTTCGGGCGGATCAAGCGATGGTGGCGGCGGCGGCATCGGTACACTGCTGCTGTTGAATCTCTTCCGCAACCAGATGAACCTGCCGGCTGCTAACGGCGAGAAAGCGCCAGGGAAATAAGCTCAACTTGCTTACTGGGACCGCGGGCGTCCCGCCCGCAATGAGCGCAAAGCGCGAACGGCTGTTGTGCCTAAGCGACAGCCGTTTCCCGTGACTTAGTCAACCCACTACTGGGATCGCGGGCGCCCCGCCCGCAATGAGCGCGAAGCGCGACCATCCGTCGCTGCAGATTCTTCACTTCCTTTTCTTAAACCAAGCACTACTATATGGCCAGTCTTCGGGCTTTAGACACAATCCTGCCTTGACCGGATTGTTCTCTATGTACTTAACAGTTCTTTCAAAATGTTCTCCGTTCCGGATGTAGCGGTCGAAATAATCTTCAATCCAAAACTGGCCTTCTCGGCGCAGTGTCTTGTTTG
>JANLYZ010000129.1:0-4437 GCA_031365905.1 Chloracidobacterium sp.
TGCGAATGTAGGGGCACGGCATGCCGTGCCCTTACCCGCGAATAGTCAATCCCTCGCTGAACCAGTCGACGCAATTCCCATCCGCGGCGCCGCGCTCAAGATCGTCGAGAACATGGAGACGAGTCTTTCCGTCCCGACCGCCACTTCACAGCGACGCATTCCGGTAAAACTATTGGACGAGAACCGCCGGATCATCAACAAGTATCTGGGGGAAAACGATCGCGGCAAAGCGTCTTACACCCATCTGATCGCTTGGGCGCTCTTGCGCGCGCTTAATGACTTTCCGCAACTCAACGACGGATTCGACATCGTAGATGGCAACCCGGTTAGGCTGAAGCGTGCCAACATCAATCTCGGCGTCGCCATTGATGTGACAAAGAAAGACGGCACGCGCAGTCTGCTGGTTCCCAATATTAAAAGCGCCAACAAGCTGCGCTTCTCGGCATTTCTGACCGCCTACGACGACGTGGTAAAGCGTGCTCGGGAAGGCAAACTCCAGATCGCCGACTTCCAGGGAACAACCATTTCCCTCACGAACCCCGGCACGATTGGCACCGTTGCCTCCACCCCGCGCTTGATGGCGGGGCAGTCGCTGATCATTGCGACCGGCGCGATCGAGTACCCAGCCGAGTATCAGGCGATGGCGCCCGAAGCTTTGTCGCAACTCGGGATCAGCAAAGCTGCAACGATTAGCAGCACTTATGATCACCGCATCGTTCAGGGCGCCGAGTCGGGCGCGTTTCTCGCGCGTGTACACGAGTTGCTGCTGGGCGATGCAAAGTTTTACGACGATATCTTTGTCGATCTCGATATTGCTCACGTGCCCTTCCGCTGGAACGTTGACCGCAATCCGCGCCTGCTGGCGGGCGATCAAACACGCGAACAAACAACCAAAGAAGCGCGTGTCATCGAGTTGATAAATGCCTACCGCGTGCGCGGCCACCTGATCGCCGACATCGATCCGCTGCACGCGATGCCGGTGCTTTATCATCCCGAACTGGATATTGAAACTTACGGACTAACGATTTGGGATCTCGATCGCGAGTTCATCACCGACGGCCTGGCCGGCACTGATGTCGCGACGCTGCGCGAGATTCTCGACATTCTTCAGCGCGCCTACTGCGGCAAGATCGGTATCGAGTATCGCCACATCCAAAGCAAGGAAGAAAAACTTTGGATTCGCGATCAGATACGCCGTGAACTCGTCGAGCCTCAGCCGATTCCGGTTGAAATCAAGAAGCAGCTATTGTGGAAACTGATCTCGGCTGAACAATTCGAACGGTTTCTGCACACCAAGTATCTCGGCCAGAAAAGATTTTCACTCGAGGGTTGCGAAACGATTATCCCGCTGCTCGATCAACTCATCGAAGGCGGCGCGGCGCGCGGCGTCGAAGACATCACGATGGGCATGGCGCATCGCGGCCGTTTGAATGTGCTGGCAAATGTCATCGGACATTTCTGCGAACGCATCTTTGCATCGTTTGAAGGTTCAGTTCATCCGTCGTTCCCAGCGGACGAAGGCGACGTCAAATATCATCAAGGCGCGGTGGGCGAACGTGAGGCCCTCAACGGCAAGACGGTGAAGTTGACGCTGTCGCCCAATCCCAGTCATCTCGAAGCTGTCGATCCCGTGGTCGAGGGAATGGTGCGCGCCAAGCAGGACGACCTGATCGCTCGCGTTGGCCTGCCGCGTGAAGACGTGATCGACCGCGCGCTGCCGGTGTTGCTGCACGGCGATGCAGCGTTTGCCGGACAGGGCATCGTGATGGAAACGCTCAATCTCGCGAAGCTGAAAGGCTATCGTACCGGCGGCACAATTCACATCATCATCAACAACCAAATCGGATTTACGACGTCACCGGAAGCGGGCCGCTCAACGATCTACTCGACTGACGTAGCCCGCATGACGCAGTTGCCAATTTTTCACATCAACGGCGACGACCCCGAAGCGGCCTATCGCGCGCTGCAAATCGCGCTTGACTACCGTCAGGAATTTAATAAAGACGTCGTGCTGGACGTCGTGGGATTCAGAAAGCTTGGCCACAACGAGACTGACGAACCCAGCTACACCCAGCCGCTTATGTATGCGCGCGTGAAAGCGCACACCGGCGTGCGCGCTATTTATGCCGCGCGGCTAATCAAAGAAGGCGTGATCACGGAGACCGAGTTGCAGGAGCTGATCGCCGAACGCGTGCGCCGTTTCGAAGACGCGCTCGCGCGCGCTAAACAGGTTGCGCCGAAGAAAACAGCGCCGGCTGAAATCATAATCACTGAAGACATCGATGGTTCGGCAGTTATAGAAACCCCCGTTACCGCTGAGGTGATTAAAACTATCGCGCACAAGATCGCGGTGGTGCCAGACGAATTCAACATTAATCCCAAGATGGTTGGTCAACTCGCGCGCCGCGCGAAGATGGGATCAGGCGAGTTGCCGATCGACTGGGCTTTCGGCGAAGCGATGGCTTTTGGATCGTTAGTTCTCGAAGGCAGTCGGGTGCGCCTGAGCGGACAAGACTCGGGTCGCGGGACATTCAGCCAACGGCATGCGGTTTTGTACGACACGCAAACCGGACGATCATGGACACCGCTATCTGAACTACGATCCCCGTCGTCCCCCGCCGCCCGTTTTGAAGTTTTTGACAGTTCGCTTTCCGAGGAAGGCGTGTTGGGTTTCGAGTATGGCTACACCGTGATTGCGCGCGAGGCCCTCGTCATGTGGGAAGCGCAGTTTGGCGATTTTGTAAACGGCGCGCAGACGATCATCGATCAATACATCGCCGCTTCGGAAGACAAGTGGCGCCAGACTTCGCGGCTGACGATGCTGCTGCCACACGGTTACGAAGGTCAGGGACCGGAACATTCCAGCGCGCGTCTCGAACGCTTTCTGCAACTCTGTGCCGAAAACAATTTGCAGGTTTGTTATCCCACGACGCCGGCGCAATATTTTCATTTGCTGCGAAGACAAGTAAGACCCGGCATGGAGCGGCCGCTGGTTGTGATTACACCGAAGAGTCTGCTGCGACTGCCGGCAGCCGCGTCCGCGCTTGCTGACTTCACTAGCGGCGGCTTCCTGCCAATCATCGACGACAGTGAGATTGCGAATGCGGAGGCGGTGAAACGCGTTGTTCTGTGCAGCGGCAAGGTCTATTACGATTTGATTGAGGCGCGCAAGAAAGCGGGCGTCGAGAATGTTGCTGTAGTTCGCATGGAGCAGTTTTATCCCTTCCCCGGTGCGCGGCTGCGGGAAGTGTTGGCTAAGTATCCGGCGGCCAAACAACTCGTTTGGGCGCAGGAAGAGCCAAAGAACATGGGCGGCTGGACGTTTGTTGAGCAACGACTAGAGAAGCTCCTGACTGCTTGCGAGCGCGCAATCTACGTGGGCCGCGCAGCCTCGGCGAGTCCGGCAACTGGCTCTTATGCGATTCACCAGGCCGAGCAGGCGGAGCTTGTTAACAAGGCCCTGGGTGTCACTGCGTAGCTCAAATTCTTTCGACGCGTAGCGGCGAGATGAGTTTAGCCCGGCGTTTCAACGCCGGGGCGCGCGGCGGTAACCGCTTCGCTCGGCGACATCGGAATAAGATTCAACCGTCGCGACGCGACGAAACCTTTGACTCGACTACTTCTCCCCGGCGTTGAAACGCCGGGCTAAATTCAATTTGCCGCTACGCGGCACTCGACCAATGAAAATCAAAAGAGTGAAACTGTTTCTCGGACTACTAACAACAACCCTTCTCTTCTCCGTTCTCGGCTTAACCGGCGCTCGTTCGCATCCGGCTCCTTCCTCTCCGGAACAACTCCGGCTCCCCGAAGAGAAACACCTCAAGAACATCAAGCAACTCTCCTTCGGCGGCGAGAATGCCGAAGCCTACTTCTCCGCTGACGGCAAACAGCTAATCTTTCAATCGACACGCGACGGGCGCGAGTGTGATCAGATTTACAGGATGAACATTGACGGCAGCAACGTGCGCTTGATCTCGACCGGCGGCGGCCGCACCACCTGCTCTTACTTTTTCCCGAACGGCCGCCGCATTCTTTATTCGTCGACGCACCTTGGCGCGAAGGAATGTCCACCGCGTCCCGATTTCTCGAAAGGCTACGTGTGGGCCGTTTATCCGGCGTTCGACATTTTTACTGCGCGCCCGGATGGTTCGGATCTGAAACAGTTAACCAAAACACCCGGCTACGATGCGGAGACGACGATTAATCGCCAAGGCAAGCTCGTCTTCACCTCCATGCGCGATGGCGATCTGGACATCTACACGATGGACGCGAACGGCAAACACGTTCGGCGCTTGACGAACGAACTCGGCTACGACGGCGGGCCCTTCTGGTCTTACGACGGCAAACAGATCGTCTATCGCGCCTATCACCCGCAAACGGAAAAAGAGAAGTCAGAATACGTTGGCCTGCTCAAGAAGAACTTGATTCGTCCGACAA
>JANLYZ010000169.1:0-6795 GCA_031365905.1 Chloracidobacterium sp.
GTTGCGGTGGGAAAGCCGGGCGCTGAAGTCGTCGCGTTATCGGGTGCGGCAGATGATACCCTCGTTGTCGATCGCGTAGCATTGCGCGACGGCTTCATACCGCTGTCCGTCTTTCGCGTTTTCAAGCTCGTCAAAGAAGTGCGGGCGAAGAGGTTTGATTTCGTGATCGATCTTCACAGTCTATCCGAAACAAACCTGTTGGGATTCTTGTCGGGAGCCCCGCAACGTCTCTATTCGCGGCGGCCCGGACGTTCACTCGATTATCTGTCAAACTTCAGGCCGCGCCCGCCGGTCGAAACTGATCATCGCGCGCGTCATCTAATCGACCGTTATCTCGATGTGCTCGGCCCGCTCGAGATTGAGAAAGCCGAACGACTACCAACTCTTAAAACGCGACCGACGGATGCAGCGGCGGTTGAGCGTCTGCTCGTGAAAGCGAAAGCCGACGCCGGCGCACCGCTGGTTGGACTATTTCCCGGCGCCGGACATCCCAGCCGGCGTTGGCCGCTGGAGCAATTTGCCAGTCTCGCGGATTTCTTGATAAGGAACGACGAGGTGCGGGTGTTAGTTTTTTTGGGACCTGAGGAACAAGACTTTATCAAGGAAATCCGCCAGCAGTTTCCGTCGTCGGTTATCATTCTGGAGAAACTCACGATTCCGCAACTGGCAGCGGCACAGGCTCGGTTGGCGGCGTTTGTTTCAAACGACACCGGCCCAATGCACATTGCGTCGGCCGTTGGCACGCCCGTGGTGCTGCTGCTTGATAAGCGCGCGCCGGAAAGTTATTTGCCGCAAGGTGATCGTCATCACGTAATCTATAACAGCGTCATCGAAGACATAACCGTTGATGAAGTTTATGCGGCAACGAGATCGATCCTCACATCAGGGAGAACAGCTACACTGTTTGCAAGTTAAAGAGCGTTCACCAAAATGAATATCTTCAGCACAACTCGCGCGCTCCCAGTGAAGGCTTTGTTGGTCATCCTATTAGCTAGCGCGAGTCTGTTGCTGCTGTTGCCGCTGGTTGCAAGTAAGGAGAAAGACAAGGAACCAGTGAAGCAGTCGGCGGCTAGTGAAAAGTCAACCACTGTTGCGCCGACGGATCTGGCCAAGCGGATAGACAAGGCAATTGATGAGAGCCCGCTCGGAGCCGCGCGTTGGGGAGTTTCGGTGGTCTCCATGTCTGACGGCTCGGCGATTTACCAGCGAAACAGCGACAAGCTCTTCACGCCGGCCTCCAATATGAAAATTTATACCACCGGCGTAGCACTGGATCTGCTGGGCGCTGCTTACCGATGGCGAACGTCTGTCTATGGCACACAACCCGATGCGAACGGTCGCGTCCAAGGCGATCTCACGCTTTATGGCCGCGGCGCGCCTGATCTCGTGGCGAGCAGCAAAGATGAAAACCGTGGGTCGCTTGCCAAACTCGCGGACGATCTCTACGCCCACGGCGTGCGAAGTGTCAGCGGCAATCTGATCGGCGACGAAAGTTACTTCCGTGGAGATCCGCTGGGAGACGGTTGGCAGTGGACTGATCTGCAATGGTACTTCGCTGCCGAAGCCAGTGCGCTTTCGATCAATGGGAATGAAGTCGACATTAATTTTGTCCCTGCCGGCAAAGCGAGCGAATCAATAGTGAGGACGACCGACACCGAAGGCTATGTGACGGTGCAAAACCGGATGGCTGCGACTGACCACGGTGCGCAGTCAACCGTCGGCGTCCATCGCGGGCTTTCGGACAACAACATTGAAGTGTGGGGAGAATTCGTGCCCGGTTCGAAGGGATTCGGCGCGCGACTCTCCGTCTACAAGCCTGCGCTCTGGGCAGCAAAATTATTTGCGAAGGCTCTGAAGGCTCGTGGCATTCGAGTTGACGGCCAAGCACTCTCGCGTGATTCGCGCGTGCCGCCGAACCAGCGATTTGATCCGTCGCATGCGGCCGAGCTGGCGTTCGTCGAGAGCGAGCCGCTCAGTGAGATAGCAAAGAAGACCAACAAGGAGAGCATCAATCTGTATGCGGAGTTGATTCTGCGTACGCTTGGAAGAGAGCGCGGCGAGATGGCCGCCTTGCCTCAGGGAATTGGAAGAGAGCGAGGTGATGACGAAGCCGGCCTGGCTGTCATTCGTGTATGGCTGGCGCGGGCGGGAATTTCCAACACGCGCCTCGCTCTTCATGATGGCTCAGGTTTGTCCCGGCTCGATCTGGTGACTCCCGAAACGAGCGCGCGGTTGTTGTTGGCTCTTTCCAAAACAAACGCAGGTCAGACATTTAAGGAGTCGTTGCCTATCGCCGGACGCGATGGCACGCTGGCTGGCCGACTAAAAACGGTCGCCGATAATGTCTCCGCCAAGACCGGTTCTCTTACTTACGACAACTCACTCTCCGGTTATCTCACTACTTCCAGAGGCCAACTCCTGACCTTTTCAATTATGTGCAACGATCAAACTGGCCGAGCCGACAGCATCCGGCTAATCGACCAGATCGTCACGTTACTGGCGGCTTATCCCGACCTCCCCACCGAAAAACCTGAAAAATCCCAGTAATTCCCCATCCAAACGGGAGCCAATGTTGGCTCTAGACAAACCTAGTTTAACCGGCTATCATCATCTCTGTTGGGTTTGCTGGTAGTCTATCTGCCCGGCGGTCAAACAATCCCTCTCATCGTCGTAGTCTTTGGGAAAGTCCCACCCCTTCAAGTCAGGAGTGAAAATCAAAATGGCAAGACGGATAGCAAGCTTCACTTTAGGTGCATTCGGACTGGTGATACTGAGCGCCAATGCGTTCGCGCAGTCTAACTTGACAGCGAAAGCAAATAACCCGCAGCCGGTTCCTGCCGCCGCGGCGGAGGAGACCGACCGGAATCGGGATGGCCTTCTCGGGCCCGTGCGCCGTGTGCGGACTGAAGTAGCCAAGCTCTCAAACGAGACCGGCAAAACGCAGGAAAGCAAACATGCCGTGCTGGAAGTCGTGTCATACGATCTCAAGGGTAACAAGATTGAGAACCAATATTTCCCGATCGCGGGAGCGAACCTGACGGGTAAAGAGGTTTACAAGTATGACGACAAAGGAAACATCAGCGAGATGACTCTTTTGAATGCCGATGGATCTTTGTTGAGCAAGGAAATCTACAAATACGAATTTGATTTCGCCGGCAACTGGAACAAGATGAGCACTTCAGTTGCAGTAATTGAAGGCGGGAAGTTGTCGTTTGAGCCGACGGAAGTCACCTATCGTTCGATCATGTATTACCTGGACGAGAACATGATGAAGATGGCTCAGCCGGCTTCACAACCAGCGGCGCCGTCGGCGGCGCAACAGAATGCCTCAGCTTCCGTGCCTGCAAACAATGTGGCCGGCGCGAAATTGGAAAACAAGACAGTTGCAGTTGTGCCCAAACCCTCAGCTTCTTCGCCAAACAACAATCCTGCCAACTCAAGTCACAAGCTTTCTCCGGTGTTGCCTGGCTCAATGTCGAATGCGGCGGACAAGTTGAATAGTTCCGGATCTGTTGAATTGGCAAGTGGAACAAATTCTGATACAGCTGCACCTATTGTCAATATCGAATCCGAACCCCCGCCACCCGCTCCGAAGCCGATTCTCAAACCAGTTTCGGGCGGCGTGCTCAATGGCGTTGCGATCAGTTTGCCTCCACCCAGTTACCCAGAGGCAGCCAGACGCCTAAGGACATCAGGATTAGTTTCGATAGAGGTAGTAGTTGATGAAACCGGAAAAGTCATTTCCGCCGTGGCCACTTCCGGACCGGCAATACTAAGAGACGTTGCCGTGCAGGCTGCCCTGCGGGCGCGATTCTCTCCGACCAAACTCTCGGGCCAGCCGGTGAAGGTATCGGGCTTGATCAACTATAGGTTTGCGCTCGGCCAATAACGATTAAATGCAGAAGGCGCCCCGGCCGGCGTCTGCTGTTAACAATTCCTCCCGACAATCTCAATTCATACGAGGAGCTAATTCTGATGGCATTAACCGGACACCTGAGCGATCTTTCGCTTTCGGAATTGATCGAGTTTTTCTGCAACCAGCGCAAGACCGGACAGCTCAAGGTCCTCTATCCGCAAGGTCCTGGCTACTTCTATCTGCAGACCGGGTCAGTGATTGACGCTCGTATCGGAGTGTTGCGTGGAATCGATGCGGTCTATTACGCGTTGACGCTGCCTAACGCAAGGTTTGAGTTTGGCAGTGAATCCGAACCTGCCGAACGCACGATTAATCAACCCTGGACTCAGGTCGTACTCGAAGGTCTGCGACGTCTCGATGAAGGTATCGTGCCGAGCGAAGCTTACCCGGCTGACTACCACGACGACGGCGATGCGCCAAACAAACAACTCGAGGCTGACGTTGCCGAACTTGAAGACTTGCGGGTTCCTTCATTCCTCTCGTTCATGGGTTCTGAATCGACGAGCAAGCGAAAGCTTGCGATTGCCGGCGCAGTTGCTTTTGCCGTGATTGTGAGCGTGGCCGCGATTGGCGTTCCGGCTGGTTGGTACGGTCGCGCCAAGGCATCAGCAGTTGTCAGCCAGCCTGCTACTGCCGCCGCGGCCGTAGCGCAACCCGCGGCTCCGGATGTCACTAACGAACTCGCAGCGCCTTCGCAAAGCTCAAAGCCGAGCGAGCACGCCGACGAAGCGGCGCTGGCGGCGAAGCGACAACATGAGAAGGACAAAGCAAAAGCGCGTGAAGAGAAAGCTGCGCTAACTCAACCCGCCGCGGGTTCGAACTCAACAGCGAGCGCTGAGCCAACCAAGGCTTCAGCAAAGAAAATAACGGTAACAGTTACTTACGATGAGTCGGGCCGCGTTACGCAAGCTTCGGGTGGCGACGCGAGTGCGGTAAGGATCGCACGTCAAAAACATTTTCCGCCAGGGAAAGCCGGCTCAGCTACAGTGACGATTCCGATCAACTAAAAAAGTAGAAAGCAGAAAGCAGAAGCCCGAAAGCAGAAGGCAGAAGGAAACTCTTCTCACGGGCGAGAAAAGTTCTTTCTGCCTTCTGCCTTCTGCTTTTTGCCTTCTGCCTTTCTTCAGACCAGCCGCATGATCTCTTCCTCTGCTAAAACAGTGGATGCTTGTTTCGCGCGATCGTAGATCCGGCTGACGCGATCATCGTTTGCCTCGATGCCGCGCTTCTCGAGCCAGTAGATCACGTTTGACTTACCACTCATCGGCCCAATCTCCACGACCTGCTCCAAACCAAACTGTCGCGCCGGTACGCCCGAGTAGACCAGGTCCGCGAGTTCTCGATCACCTTTGCGGTAGCTCTTGATCACGGCAGCGGCGTGCACGCCCGTGGCTGTGCGAAACGCGTCGCGGCCGAAGACGGGATAGTTAAGCGGAATGTCCCAACCGCAGGACTGCGACGCGGCGGCGCAATACTCGCCGAGACGCGAAAGATCGTTTTCGATCCAGCCCATCAGTTTCAAATTTACCAGCAACTGATCCATAGGCGTATTGCCCACACGCTCGCCCATGCCCAGCGCGGAGCCGTGCACTTGATCCGCGCCACCCTGGATAGCAGCAATCGAATTGATCACGCCGAGGCCACGATCCTGATGACCATGCCAGTCGAGGCGGATGTTGCCGCCCTGTTCCTCAATAATGCTTTTCACAAAACTAACAACCGCACGCGCGCCATCCGGAGTTGAGTGGCCCACGGTGTCGCAAACGCAAACTGCCTTCGCGCCGCAGCGGATCGCAGTTGTGTAAAGCGCGCGAATCGTTTCGGGATTCGCGCGCGTCGTATCTTCAGTAACATACATGACTGGTATGCCTTCACTCACAGCAAAGGTCACAGCATCTTCCGTCAACTGCAACAGTTTGTCGAGTGTCCAGTCCTCCGCAAAAAAGCGAATCGCAGACGAACCGATAAAGGTACAGGCTTCGATCGGAATACCAACCCGCTGCGAGATTTCGATAATTGGCAGGATGTCATTTCGATGAGTACGCGCGGCGCAGTTTGGTCGAATCTTCAGTTTTTTTTCAGCAATCTCGCGCGCCATCAGCTCCACGCCGGCCGCGTGTGTGCCGCCCGCGCCAGGCAAGCCAATGTCTGCCGTGTCGATGCCCAGCGCATCCATCAGGTGAAGTAATTCGATCTTCTGTTCGACCGGCGGCTCAGTCACCGAAGGAGACTGCAGGCCATCGCGCAGAGTTTCGTCATCAAAGCCTATGTGACGATTCGGAAGCGTCAATTCGGGATCGATCGTGTTCCAGTCGTAAACTAATTCAGCAAGCGACACTCGATAAAACCTCCGAGGTACAACTCAGTTTAGGAAATTTGATTACAGCAACCGGCAACAGTTAATGTCAAGCGAGGTATTTCACCGGTACTGGATGAAGTTCAACGTCCCCTTAAGAGCGTTCCCTTGTGGAACCGATATGTTGCAGAACCGGGAGCGGTAGCGACCGGAGCGAACATCCAACTGTGCAGTACAGGTCTTTTGCGGGTGAAGTTGGTGGGGCGGTTGAGCTCGGAATCCGGTCGCTACCGCTCCCGGTTCTGCAATGACTTACATCCTGCGAATGTTTTAGAGAAGCTGAACCGGCGCCATTTCATCGCACGCTTTTGACGCCAAGCGTCGCTCTGTTATAGCCTCTCACGCGTTTGCTGCAGAGACCCAGTTTGGTGCCACGCTGACCACTGTGCATCCCAAGGCTCAAGCTCAAGTGAAGACCATCGCGCTGGGATCAGACCGCGCGGCGAAGATTTTGGCTGTCCGCGCCAGCATTGCGCGAATCGCCGCAATCGATCCATCTTGGGCTGAAGCCACCGTACTGGCG
>JANLYZ010000252.1:0-8547 GCA_031365905.1 Chloracidobacterium sp.
GCGATAGATCTGCATCTGCTCGTTCGCCGGCATTTGCGCGCGCTCTTCCAACGCCTCATCGCAGACAAACTCATACTCAAACCTGCGATCGGCCGGAGCATCCTGCACTGCATGCGACAACGCAAACTCCAGCGCCGCGGCGAAGCCAACATTCTGCAGCACCGAAGGGCTCAAGTCTTCGCAGATGCGACGCACTTCCTGCGAGATTGATTCGATCTCCGTGCGCAGCAACGCTGGATCGAGTTGCTTGCCGGTGTCGCCATTCCCGGGCGCTTGATCGCTGAGCATCATCAGGTGGCGCAGGTCGGCGAGCGTTTGATCGTGTAGATCGCGCGCGATGCGTCGTCGCTCACGCTCAGCTTCGTTGGCAAGATTCAAACGCGCGTCGGCGAGTTCGTTGTTGGCGGCAACCAGCGCGGCGCTCGTGCGCGCAATGCGTCGCCTTTCGAGAATTGCCCAGATCAAAGCGAGCAGCGCCAGCACTAGTAAGATTGCCAGCGCGGTTGAGGTCCAGGGGAAAGGAGCTTTGGCCACAGTCAACTCAAACGACAACGGTTCCGAAGCCACCAGGTCTTTACTAAACGCACGCGCGGTGACGCGATACTTGCCCGGTCGCAGCGCTTCCATCGTGAATTGCGAGTCGCGCGACAGCTTTTGCTTGATGACCTTGTTGTTCGCATCCACCAGCGTGAAGGAATACTGAAACTGCTCGGGAAACGTGCGACTGTTAATTGCCGCGACATCCAGCAGCAAACTGTTTTGCGGATACTCGAGATAGAGTCCTAATTGCAGCTCGTTGGCCGAATGGACACGTTTACTGACAACCCGTGCGGCGTAGAGCGTTGGCGCGATTCGATCCGGCCGGTAACGAGCGATGCCGCGACTCGTTCCGATCAATAACGACTCGCTGCCGTCTGGTTTCGATTGCGGTTGCACCGCAAAAACATTTTGCGAGGGCAGTCCCTGCTCGGCATCGAGTTCGGAAACAACCGCGCCCGCCTCTCCCTCAAGCCGAATTTTCAAAAGCCCGGCGCCGGTGGTGGCGCACCACATCTCATTTTGTTTGCCACCAGGATCAGGCGTGAGGAAACGCGCTTCAAAACCCGGCGCCGCAAGCAGGCATTCGGTGTCAGCCTTGCACGCATAAACGCCGCGATTAGTTGCAAACCACAAAGTCTTGTCCGGTGTTCCCTGGATCGAACGCACCGTGCTGCCTTTTAGTTTGGCGAACGCCGGATCGGGTTTCACTTCCACGCCATCATAGGTGAACACGCCGTCGCTGGCGCTGCCAATCAGAAGCCGTCGATCGTCATCTGCAAAAACGCTGATCACGTCGCGCGGGATCGCGGAATTTACGCTCCAGAGATTTGTCAGCCGGCCGGCTTCAAACTTTTCCACGCCGCGACCGAAGCTGGCGATGTAGTTCAAACTACGAAACGAAGCGATGGAGCGAATGCTGCCGATTCCGTCCGTCGTTCCTGAGCTCGTCTCAGTTCTGGTAAAACTGAGCGACTCGATCTTCGTCTCCCGCGACATCGCGGGGCCGACGAAGAAACCCGCCGCTGACCCAACCAGCAGACTGTTCGAATTGTCTTCAGCAAGACTGTAAATGATATTGCCACCCAAACCGGGAACCGTCTTCCAAACGGAGTTCGCTGCGTCGTAAACAAAGAGCCCGCGATTGGTGCCCGCCAATAGTTGACCCGCAGACGTCTCGTAAAACGTGCGAATGAAATTGCTTTCGGAACTGTTGCCGACAGGTTCAAGCCGGGCGGCGTTTGGATCGTAACGACAAACACCGCGATCAGTTCCAAACCAAACAACTTCTTCGCGGTCCTGGAGAATGGCAAAGACATGATCGGAACGAAGACCGCCGCTGGTGCCAGCAAAGGTTAAGCGCTGCACTTTCTTGTTATCGGAAAAAAGAAACACGCCATTGCCGTCAGTTGCAACCCACACGTCGTGGCCAATGTTGCGGATAGTTGTAACTGTTCCAGTGCGAGTTTCATTGCGAACGAGATCGGCCGCGCTCCTTCCGGTCAACAAGCCGGGCTCGTCTTTTCTCACGCGTGTGCCGACCCAAAGTTTGCTGGTTTCATCAACTGCTAACGCGCGGACAAAGAATGCGGCTGGGCCAGCTTCGCGTTCCCGCGCCAGGCTATCGCTGATTGTGAGCAGGCCGCGACTCATGGAACCAGCCAGCACTTGGTTGTTAATGACCGCCACGCTGGTAATAGCGAGGGGGCCGGGATGTTCGCGGTCAGCGCTTTCCAGTGGTTGCGTTAGCAGCGGAGCTGTATGTCGCGAGCCGTCTGCTTCCAGGCGACACTCAAAGAGATTTCCGCGTTCCGTTGTCAGCAACACGCGACCGGCTTCGGGCGCAAGGATGCTCGTGATCGAATTGCCGGCGAGTTCGCTAATCACTTCGAAGCGGCCATCGATTAACCGCGCCGCGCCGGCGTCAGTGCCAATCCAAAGTCCCCCCGCTTGATCGCTTTCAAGCGCCTGAATTTTGCCGGACAGATTGGGAATGATCATGGTCTGCGTTCGGCGCCCGTCGAATTTCGCCAGACCCGCTTCAGTGCCAAACCACATTGCACCGTCTGGCCCCTGCGCGAGCGCGTGCACGCGATCCGACGGCAAACCATGAAAGAGTGTGACTGCGCCCCATTGATGCAAACCGGTTACTGGAGTGGGCGATGGCGAAGGAGACGGAGAAGGCGGAGGATTCGGTGACGGACTGGGTTGCGATTCAGCGACCTGCGAGGAGGCAGGCGCAGGCGGCAGGAGCATGAGAAGGCAGAAGGCAGTAAGCAGAAGGCAGAAAGCAGGGAAGACAACGCGCGATCTGAGATCGGGGCGCTGCGTTCTTACTCTCGATTGATTTGCAAGACTCACAGGATTCGATAGAAAGGAAGGTCTTTTACGGTGCGGTACATGGGAACCGGTTCATCTTGAAAATCCACCGAACGTTTACGCCTTTTTTGAGTCTGGAGATCCAGGTAATGTGTCGTAGTCCGCAGCAATCGCCCGTTTGAGCTATAAGTCTTGTCGCGGACCACGCTGATATTTCCATAGAAGGTGTTCAATTGCGCATGAATCTTCGCCAGCGTACCGTCTTCCCGAAAGTAGTACATAGCAAAATGGACCCAGTCGCGCGACGGGCTCTGGAACGTGAAGTTTACTCCTACAACCTTCCCATCTCTCCGCCAAACGTAGGCGGTGTCATTCAGGTTTTCGCCTGTGTCTGCCTCCGCTCTAAGCTTCTCGCTCTTGAATTCACGCCAGAGACTTGGTTCCTCAGTGGTTTCAGAGGAGACGTCCGCAAAGATGCGCAACGCCTCCGGATTCTGTTTGATGAACTGATCGACTCGTTTCGCGTATGAAGCTATGTTCCGTAGCTCTGTTCTTGCTGTGGGCGAGGTAGCAGGAGCTTGTGCAACTCCAACGGCAGGCAAGACAAATGAGCTACACGCTAAGAGCATGAGGATGTTTAGCCTGACAACAATCATTGTGGCTAACTCCGTTTCCGCGTTGTCGCTTCCTTCTTCAACTCCTCTAAGTAGCGTTTGCGATCGCGCTCGATCCACGCCTCCTGTTCCTGCGCTGCCTTTTCGAGTTCATCGTTATTCAGAAGGCCGCGACGCAGCGCTTCAAAGAAAGCGCGCGTGCGCACGTTGTAGGCGAGCTTTTCGTAGGCTTCGTGTTCTGTGCCTTCCGCGATCGAGATGAAAAGTTTTTCGTAGAGCGTTGCCAGCCGGCTTTCGACGCCGCGCAAACTAAGTGAACACTTGCGCGCGATGGCCCAGTTTGAAAGGCCGAGCGCCAGGTAGTAAAGCGCTTCAGATTCAAACTCCGTCAACAGCGGGCGCTTGAACGAATCTTTGAACGCCGGGTCGATCATGTCCGCGCCGTCTTCGAGCACCGCAGCGACGAAGCGCAGGAAACGCGATTCCGGATTGTTCTTGTGAATGAAACCGTAGGCTGGCGGCGGATCGACTGCCTTCACAATCTTGCGAATCTCGTTGATGTAAATCTCGTGGGGAAACTGCGTCCAGAAGATGATGCGCGCCGCGGGAAACTCGCGCCAAATAGCGCGCGCCGCTTTCACGCCCGAAAGCTTGGGCATTTGAATGTCGAGTATGGAAACGTCCGGCTGGTGCTCGAGCGCAAGCTTCACGGTTTCTTCACCATCGGCGGCTTCGACAATAGGTGCATGCGCCGGAAATTCCTTTTGCAGAATCTCGCGCAGGTAATGGCGCTGGGCCACGTTGTCTTCGGCAATTAGGATTGTCATCAAAAAGAATCTTACCTTTGTTTTCTGTACTGCGGTAGAACGAAATACCCTGTCAAGTCTCGTCTGCGAACAAGTCGACCCAGAACTGAATAGGGAACTATCAATTCCGGTTGGCCGAAACTGTGCGGTCCAACCTGGTAGTCTTCAAACGAAATCAGGATGCCGTCTGGGACGATGTTCCAATTAGGGAAATTTCTCGCGTGCGCCCCAGTCCCTTCCATAAGCAAGCTGTCGTCTCTTATTTCGTAGGTTTCTCGTAGCCACTTGCGAGAGTAAGTGGACAAGGCTTGTAAATAGCCTCGCTTTAAGACATCGCGGGCACGCAAGGGGCGTTGTTTGCCGAAGTCATAATTGATCGTTTCGTAGTAGGCGATGGGGTGCATTTGACCGGCAGCCATTACGTCGTGAGTCAGCCGAAGACTCATCAACCGATCGTTTGCGTAATAAATCTCGAAGGTTAACTCCAGACTCTCGGTGATTAAATGCTTTCCTTCTTTTCGTGCGCGCGGCTCTGCGTTTTGCTCCAGACGCCTGAACCTGGCGACGTCGCTCATCACCTTCCTCTTGATCCAGCGGTTAAATCTTTTCACCTTTGCTTTGCTGCTTTTGAGCTGGGGATATTCCGCTGAGATCTCATAGGGACAGTACTCGTCGTGCTTTTCTGAGACTGAACGAGTTCTAAACTGAAAGGTATTAACCCAACGTTTGTCGATTGGACGAGCCTGATCCGGTTTCTTCGGTTCTTCAGTTCTTGCGGACAGGCTAGGCCTGGCTTCAGGTGCGTACCTGTTGTTCGGCAGTGACTCGCTCCGCTGCCCACCGCAGACGGTGAGGAGCATGAGCAAGCAGCATCTGAAGTGCAAACCCAGCAACATGTGCCAATACTGGGGCGGCATCGATGAACCATCAATGTGGCTTGCCACATGCAGTCCCCGTAGCAGTGTGGCGAGCCTTTGAAGAGCCCCACGTGACGCAGCGCCCTCAATCCGAATAACGTAATGGCGGCGAATTGAACCAATGTTGCTGACAACTCTGATCGGGAGGGACTTCGATGAGAACAACGCTAATAGTATTGGTCATCCTTGTGTTTTCGCTGGCGGCGGCGCCGGTCAACAATAGCGCGGAGATTTCACAGCAAGCGCAACGAATCCTCGAACCCGGGGAATACCATGGCGATGAAGTGACGGCGCAGTCGGGCGAAAAGTGGTTGGGCCTTCATATCACCGACGAAAACTCAATGCTTCTGGTTTACCGCTTGACCGTTAACGCCGTTGAGGATTCGCTCGTTGACGAGGCGGGGCAAAATACTGGTAAGAGCGTGAGTGTGGATCTTCCACTTGAACCCCGCTTCCTGTTAAGAGGTGTAAAGAATGTCAGCGCGGGTCCGGCCACCACTGTGTTTGACGACGGCGCGAGCTCGGGCAATCTCGCAGAATCCTCGTCAATCGAGTTGAAACTCGGCGAAGCAGCTTACGTGCTGAAGATCGCCGCTTCTGAAGACACGGCCAAGTGTCCCTATCAGTCCTTTCCCAGGAATGCCAGACTGGTTTTGGTTAAAGGCGAAACAAGGCAAGTTCTCTATTCATTGGAAGAGTGTGGGAGCGATCCGTCGTGGAGTTTAGTCTGGGCGGGCGACCTCGACCGAGACGGAAAGCTCGATCTCTACGTGAACGTGAGCCAGCACTACAACGTTAGCGAACGAAAGCTATTCCTGTCTTCGCAGGCGTCTGAGGGACAGTTAGTGAGGGAAGCCGCAGAATTCGTTACCAGCGGTTGCTGAAACCCTTTCAGGAACAACTGTACTGCTGCTTCTGTCTTAGCCAGGTTTGTGATAAATCTCTACGACATGAAATCACAACGCACTTTGCCGGTAGTCATTTCTGTTCTCTTACTCGCTTTCGGTTCCTCATTGCTCAGCTCTGCCGGCGTGCGGCGAACGACCCAACCCGCACAAACAGAGCCAGCAACAGTGCCGCAGCGTGATGAAAAACTCTGGAAGCGAGCCCTCGCCATTCATCGCAAGGCAATCGTCGTAGACACGCACAACGACGTGACTACGCCGATGACGAACGACGATTACGATCTCAGCGGCACGCCTCCAGTTCCTTACCGCACCAGCATCGAGCGGATGAAGCAGGGTGGACTCACCGCTGAATTCTTTTCGCTTTACGTGCGACCTTGGTACGTCTCGCACGGCGGCGCGGCGCGGCGCACACTCGACATGATCGATTCGGTCTATCGCGCGGTGGAGCGTCATCCAAACGATCTGATGCTGGCTACTTCCGCAGCCGACATTCGTCGCGCCAAGAAGCAAAACAAGATTGCTGCCCTGATGGGCATCGAAGGCGGGCACGCGATTGAGAACTCGCTCGCCACCCTGCGCGAGTTTCATCGCCTCGGCGTCCGCTACATGACGCTGACCTGGAACAACACTAACGATTGGGCCGATGCTGGACGCGGCGAGAAGAAACATCACGGGCTGTCGCCTTTCGGCGAAGAAGTTGTGCGCGAGATGAACCGTTTGGGAATGCTCGTAGATGTCAGTCACGTTTCCGACGAGACGATGAGCGATGCGCTCGACGTTTCGAAGGCCCCGATTATTGCTTCACATTCGTCGTCGCGGGCGCTCAGCGACGTGCCGCGAAACATTCCCGACGATTTGCTGCGGCGCATCGCGAAAAATGGCGGCGTAGTGCAGGTAAATTTCTACAGCGTCTTTGTTGACGCGAAGACCGTGACACCACAAAACGACGAACGCAATCGCCTGCATAAGACCGAGCAGGATGCGCTCGACGCGAAATACAAAAACGATCCGGAACGGTTGGCTGAGGAAGGCGACAAACTCGACGCGTCGATGCCGCTGCCGCCATTGCCGATTTCAAAGTTGATCGACCATATCGATCACATCGTGAAAGTGGCGGGCATAGATCACGTTGGGCTCGGTCCCGATTTCGACGGCGCTGTCGATTTTCCCGAAGGCGCGCAGGACGTTTCGATGTATCCGAACATCACTTATGAACTCTTGAAACGCGGTTACAGCGAGCAGGACATTCGCAAGATTCTGGGTGAGAACCTGCTGCGCGTGTTTGCGGAGGCGGAGCGCGTGAGCCGCGGGATGAGCAAGTCGATTAGCGGCGATGGCAGTTTGAAGCGAATTTCAAGAACAGAAGCTAGCTCGATAAAAGTCCGTCCAGACTATCAAATTCGAGCCAAAGACTTAATTGAGTTCGATCTCGCTGGAGTTACTCGAAGTTGTTGTCTGGAAGTCGATAGTCGTGGATTGGTTCAGATCCCTTTCGTGGAGGGCGATGTTTACGCAGCAGGAAAGACTGCGGACGAACTCTCTGGCGAACTCGTTGCCTATTTCAAAAGGCATCTGAGAAATCCGCAAGTACGGCTTAGCGTTTACCCGCGCGATTCTCGACCCTAAAAAAAGCACGGTGGAGAATCGATCTCACACCGTGCTGCTCATTTGAATTGTCGTTAGCGCCTTACTCGCGTTCCTTTTTCTCTTCGGAGAAATTCTTTCCATTTGGGCCTTCATCGCGAAGTTGATCGCCCCCATCCGTATGTCCGCCCGGATTTGCCTGGCTTTGACCGGTGCCCTGAATGCCGCCGCCCTGTCCGGCCGTCTCATTTGGTTTGCGACTGAAACCCTCTTGGCCCTGCTGACCCTGGTAATTTCCGCTTGCGCTGACGCCCATTGCTTTGCCTTTTTGCTCGGGGTGTTCCTGATTTTGATTTCTTGCGTTCTCGTCTGCCATACATCCTCCTTGATCAATAGAGTTTCATTTGCTGAGTGGTCTCGTTTGACGCGCTTTGCGTTGCCTTTCATCAACCATCAATGAGCGTGCCAACGAATTAGTGCGGAAGATTGTGCGCCAAATCATTCTGTATCTGACTCCAAGACATACACGTTCAGAAAAGATTTGATACACACAACTTGCGACTCGGATGTTGTTCTGCAATCTGATTAGGTCTTCCTCCTTGCACCTCTTTGCGTGCCTCCGTGTGGGATTTCTCGATGGGTCTACCACAAAGGCACAGAGTACGCAGAGGATGCAAGAGAAGGCCCTTCGGTCGTTGCTCGCGCGGCCTTGGGCGTCAGCAGCGCATGTTACAATTTCGGCATATTGAAGCCAGCCGGAATCTACATTCACATTCCCTTTTGCCGTTCGCGTTGTTCGTATTGCGACTTCGCCACCGGCATGTACAACGCTGAAACGGCGGAACGCTACATTCGGGCGCTC
>JANLYZ010000257.1:0-5747 GCA_031365905.1 Chloracidobacterium sp.
GCCGCGGCAGTAAATGCTCCGGCCAACATCATTCCTTCGAGCGCGATGTTGATGACGCCGGAACGCTCAGAAAACAATCCGCCCAGGGCCGCGAGGATCAGCGGCGTCGACAATCGAATGGTCGAAAAGATGAGCGCGACATTAAAAATATCCCACATTGAATTAGCCTTTAGAGAGCTAGACCTTGGAGCGTTTCAGCAAACCCCACTGCGCAAATGGTCCGCGGAAGAAAGCTTCCGCCGCTACAAACAGAATGATCGTTCCCTGCAACACCTGGACAATGTCTTTCGTCACATGCGTCGTGAACGCATCGACCGGAATGCCGCCACGTTGCAGGATCGCAAACAACAACGCTGAGATGATCACGCCCACCGGATGATTGCGGCCCAACAGTGCAACGGCGATGCCGGTGAAGCCGTAGTTGTCAGAAAACCCGTCGTAGTAACGGTAGCGATGACCCAGCACTTCGTTGATCCCAACCATTCCCGCCAGCGATCCGGAGATCGTCATAGCGATGATGATCTGCTTGCGCACTGAGATGCCGCCATACTCAGCCGCGCTCGGATTGGTTCCAGTAGATCGCAGTTCGTATCCCCACTTCGTGCGCCAAAGAAAAATGTAGACCAGTCCGGCACAAACAAGCGCCAGGATAAACGCGAGATTGAGCGGAATGAATTGCGGCAGGCCGGGAACAAACTTGCCCAACCGCGCCACGTGTGCACCCCACCCGATCGGAACGCTCTGCATGATGGGATCGCCGGGAGCTTTGTAGTGATACTGAATGAAATAACTTACCAGGGCGACGGCGAGGAAGTTCAACATGATCGTGTTGATAACTTCATGTGAACCAAAGCGCGCTTTCAGGATACCGGGAATCGCGCCCCAAACACCGCCGCCGACAATCGCCGCCACAAAACACATCGGAATCAAAAGCCACGGCGAAAGATTCGCAAACGTAATTCCCACCCAGGCAGTGGCGAAGGCAGCGATGTAGAGTTGACCCTCGGCGCCGATGTTCAGCAGGCCGCAACGAAACGCAACCATTACAGCGAGGCCCGTGAAGATCAAGGGCGTCGCATAGAAGAGCGTGTAACCGATTCCCACTGGCCAGGAAAGCGCGCTGCCGAAAAGTAAGCGGTATGTTTCGATCGGATTGTCGCCGATAATCAGGATCAGGATTCCGCCAACGATGAATGCAGCCACGACGGCGATGAGCGGAAACAGGAGTTCGCGTAGAAGTTTCATAACAAGCAATCAGCAGTCACACGTCGGCAATCGTTTCAGTGGCCGCGCGTCATCAGCAATCCAATCTCTTCAATCGTCGCCACCTTCGGATCAACTTCGCCTGCGATCCGTCCTTCATGAATTATTAGCAAACGATCAGACAACGAAGTAACTTCTTCAAGTTCGGCTGAAACCAGCAGCACCGCGCAACCCGCATCGCGCAGGCTTACCAGCTTGCGATGAATAAACTCAATTGCGCCAATGTCCACGCCACGCGTCGGCTGCGACACCAACAGTAGTTTCGGTTCAACCTTAAACTCACGGCCAATGATCAACTTTTGCTGGTTGCCGCCCGAAAGCGAACGTGCGGGCAGATCGGGATTCGCGGGGCGCACATCAAACCCCTGAATGATATCGTTCGCACGTTGGCGAATCGCCATGCTATCCAACAGGACGCCGGCGTAGCTGACTATTGGTTTGCGATAGTGCACACCCAGGATTGCGTTCTCGGCGAGGTCGAATTCAAGCAGCAGGCCGCGGCGATGTCGATCTTCCGGGATGTGCGCAATCCCAAGCTCGCGCCGCAACCGCGCGCCTTCTTTCGTGATGTCGCGGTCTTCAAAAAGAATCTTGCCTGAGAGTTGCGACGGGCTTATCAATCCGGCGAGCGCCTCGATCAATTCTGTCTGCCCGTTTCCTTCTACGCCAGCGATGCCGAGAATCTCGCCTTTGCGCACCTCAAAAGAAACGTCATCAACGCGCTTCGCACCTTTCGACACGATCGAAAGATTCTGCACGCTCAACTCCGCGCTGCCTGGATTCGCTTCCGGCTTCTCCACTCGCAAAAGTACTTCACGGCCAACCATCATCCGCGCGAGTTCGGCCGCATTGGTTTCGCTGGTCTGTACGCGACCGACAACTTTACCGTCGCGCATCACTGTGACTTCGTCGGAGATTGCCAGCACCTCCGCGAGTTTATGCGTGATGATGACGACCGTTTTTCCCTGCTCGCGCATGCGACGCAGGATCGCGAAGAACTCTTCAACTTCCTGCGGCGTCAAAACAGCAGTAGGCTCATCCAGGATCAATAAACGAGCGTGACGATAAAGCGCCTTGAGGAGTTCGACGCGCTGTTGCTGCCCAACGGAAAGATGTTCGATAACTGCATTTGGATTGACGGCGAGTTTGAATTCTTCGGAGAGCTTACGAATTTCGACACTCGCGGCAGCGAGATCCAGTGCTACGGCGTTGCCAGGTTCTGCTCCGAGCACGATGTTCTCGGCGACTGTCATCGTATCCACCAGCATGAAGTGCTGATGAACCATGCCAATGCCGAGGGCAATCGCGTCGTGCGGCGTCGCTATCTCGCGCGCCTGTCCTTCAACCAGGATCTCGCCTTCATCGGCCTTGTAAAATCCGTAAGCGATACGCATCGCCGTAGATTTTCCGGCGCCATTCTCACCAACGATTGCGTGAATCGTGCCCGGCTCGACTTTGATATTGATCTGGTCGTTGGCGATAACGTCGCCGAAGCGCTTCGTGATGTTTCGTAACTCGATCATTGATTGCGATTCATTTCCCCATAAGGTCCGGAACCTTGATTTCACCGCTAATAATCTTCTTCTTCGCCGCTTCAACCTGCTGAATCATTTCCGGCGTTATCAGGTTCTTATTGTTTTCATCCATCGCATAGCCAACGCCGTCTTCATTCAAGCCATACACGTGGAAGCCGGTCTTGAACTGCCCGTTCACCACGTCCTGAACAATTGAATAGACCGCGTTGTCGACCCGCTTCACCATACTCGTCAGGACGAACCCTGGTTTGAGCATATTCTGATTCGCGTCGACACCAATCACGAAATGCGTTGCGTGTCCATCTTGTGTCCCGGCTTGCTCCACCGCGTCAAAAGCACCGAGACCGGAGTTGCCAGCGGCGGTGAAGATCACGTCTGCACCTTTGCTGATTTGCGCGAGCGCAAGCTCCTTGCCCTTGCCGGGATTGTTCCAGGCTGCATCAGTGACGCCCACATAATTTGGGGGAAGTATGCGAATGTTGGGATTGACGGCTCGGGCGCCTTCTTCGTAGCCTCCCTTGAAGCGATGAATCAAGCCTATGTCCATGCCGCCGAGAAAGCCAATCGTTCCAGTCTTGCTGGCCTTGGCAGCCAACATACCGACCAGATACGAGCCTTCGTGTTCTTTGAATACGAGCGACGCTACGTTTGGCAGATCGCTAACGCCGTCCACGATCGCGAAGCGAATGTTGGGATAATCCTTAGCGACGAGTTCGATAATCGGAGTCTGGGCGAATCCTATGCCGATGATGAGGTCGTAGTTGCGCTCAGCGAAAGCACGCATCGCGGGTTCGATAGAAGTCGGATTGCCGGGTTCGATGTCGCGCAACACAATCGGCAGCGCCGGCTTGCCGCAACTCGTCCCGTCAGGCCAATTGCCTGTTTCCGCACACCGCGCACCGGCCCAGGCCGCAGCATTGAACGAGCGGTCGTCCTTGCCGCCGATATCGAAAACAATCCCCACACGGATTCTCGACTTGTCGTCAGCGCCGTAGCTGCTGTGGCTGCAAGCCGAGCTGAAAACTGCGACGAGACACAAAACAACGAGCGCGAAGCAGATTACAAATTTCATTCGTTAATTACATCCCTCAAGAGCTGCGGTATTTCTGTGGGAGACTCGTCGCCGATTTCGTAAGCCGCCTGAATGCGCCCAGCCGTTTCCCTCGCCTTTGATTCGTCGCGACAGAAGACGGTGCCGATCGTCGCGCCCTCATCAAGACGATTTCCAATCGTCGCTTCAGCGATGAAACCAACGGCCGGGTCGATTGCGTCGTCGATACGCACGCGCCCGCCGCCAATCGCCGCGATCACGTGCCCGATCTCCGCGGTATTAACTTTTGTTATAAAACCGGAACGCGGCGATTCTACCTTAAACGATTCCGTCACCAAAGGAAGAAAGCCGGTCGGGTCATCACAAACTCGCGGCTCCCCACCCTGCGCCGCGACGTTCTGACGAAAACACTCGAGTGCCTTTCCAGAGTCAACAATCTTTCGCAAACGACCGCGAGCGGCTTCGAGGGATTCATCAACATGCGCCAGCACGAGCATGTGCGCTGAAAGCTCGAGCGACAGATCCAGCACGGGTTGTGCGCCCGTCGTACCTTCACCACGCAAGAGCTCAATGCACTCCTTCACTTCGAGTGAATTTCCCACGGCCTGGCCCAGCGGCTGATTCATGTCAGTTAACAAAGCGCGCGTGCGAATGCCGCAGGCGTTTCCGGTTCTCACGAGCGCGTGGGCGAGCGCCTTCGCACGATCTTCATCACGCATGAACGCGCCCGAACCGACCTTCACGTCTATAACCATCGCGTCGAGACCAGCGGCGCCTTTCTTCGAAATGATTGAGGCGACAATCAGCGGGATGGCTTCGACCGTGGAGGTCGCATCGCGCAACGCATACATCTTCTTGTCGGCCGGCGCGAGTTCAGCCGTCTGCCCTGACATTGCATAGCCTACGGTCTTCAGAACACTTTCAAATTCCTCGGCGCTGAGTCCGACACGATATCCCGGAATTGATTCGAGCTTATCTAACGTGCCGCCAGTGTGACCCAGGCCGCGTCCCGAAATCATCGGCACGCAGACCCCACACGCGGCAACCATCGGCGCGATCAAGAGCGAAGTCTTGTCGCCCACGCCACCAGTCGAGTGCTTGTCGACCTTTGGTTTGTCGATATTCGAAAAATCCAGAGTGTTTCCTGAATGCAGCATGGCATCGGTGAGAATCTCCTGCTCGGAGTCGTTCATGCCGTTAAGGTAGATGGCCATCAGCAAGGCGCTGACTTGGTAATCGGCGATAGTGCCGCGTGTGACACCGTCGATGAAGAAACTAATCTCCTCGCGCGAAAGCTGCTCGCCGTCGCGTTTCTTGCGGATGACGTCCTGCGGTCTCAAATCGCCTCCCCTTTTCTTATCAAGACAACCGCCTGCGCTGAAACCGCCAGCCCCTGACCCACTGCATCGAGTCCTTCTCCGGTCTTGGCTTTCACGCTCACGCACGAAGTCTCGACGCTCAAAACTTCAGCGATCTTCTCGCGCATGGCGAGCACGTAAGACCTAAGCTTTGGTCTCTCGATCATTATGGTGGAATCGACGTTTACGATTTGCATATTGCGCTCATGCGCCAGCCAGACCACGCGCGCCAGCAAATGCAAACTGCTCGTGTCTTTCCATTGCGGATCGGTATCGGGAAAGTGCACTCCTAAATCACCTTCGCAGAGTCCGCCAAGGATGGCATCGGCGATCGCGTGGATGAGCGCGTCAGCATCCGAGTGGCCCTCACCGCCCCGCTCGGACGGGACGAGCACGCCGCCCAACATGAGCGGACGGCCCTCGACCAATTTGTGTGTGTCGCTACCGATGCCGATGCGAAACATAGAAGACTGTTACTGAGCAAGGTTTTGAGATTTTCCATTTGTCATTTGAAATTTGTCATTTGTCATTTTGTTGACG
>JANLYZ010000279.1:0-11069 GCA_031365905.1 Chloracidobacterium sp.
TCGCTAAGAAATCCCGTCTCGCCGTCGTCAACAACTTCCGGCAAGCCGCCCACGCGTGATGCAATCACGGGAACTTGAACTGCCATCGCTTCCAGCGCCGCCAGTCCAAACGATTCCTGTTCAGACGGCAACAACAACAAATCGGCGGCGCAAAGATAGTCAACGATCCGCGGCTGCTTGCCGACAAAAACGCACTTGTCATAAATGCCAAGACACTTGGCGCGGTGGATCGCGCTGGTGCGCTCGCTGCCGTCGCCCACCATCACCAAACGCGCGTCAGTTTTCTTTAGGACCCGCGCAAGAATCTCAACACAATCAACCGGCCGTTTGACGGGCCGAAAGTTGGAGACGTGAACCATCATTGGCACATCATCCGGCGCAAGGGATTGACGCAGGTCGCAATCTATTTTCGGTTTGTATTCCGTCGGACAAACAAAGTTTGGGATCACCTCGATGCGATCGAATTGAAAGGTTTCGATAGTCGCCTGCTTCAGATAATTGGAGATGGCCGTGACGCCGTCTGATTGTTCGAGCGCGTAACGCGTGATCGGCAGGTAGGAGCGGTCGGCGCCGACGAGCGTTATGTCAGTGCCGTGTAACGTAGTGACTACCGGCAAACGACGATGCGGCTTGAGCGACTCGCGTGCGAGTATGGCGCTGATTGAATGCGGGATCGCATAGTGGACGTGCAGCAGATCCAGATTCTCGCTCTCGGCTACGGTCGCCATCTTGGTTGCGAGCGCGAGCGTATAAGGCTGGTGCTCAAACAACGGATACGACATCATCTCAACTTCATGGAAGCGGACGCGCTCGTTCAGTTCGGTAAGCCGCGTGGGCAATGCGGAAGAAATGAAGTGGACTGTGTGGCCGCGTTCCGCCAACTCCTTGCCGAGTTCAGAGCCGACGATGCCGCTGCCGCCGTAGGTTGGGTAGACCGTGATGCCGATGTTCATAACCAGTGAGCAGTATGCAGTGAGCAGTGAGCAGTAGGCAACACTCGTGAATCGCCGGCAACCGGCCCCTCCAGCGTACGAACTGCCCAATGCCTGCCACCCAATGCTGACTTAAAAAAAGCGGGCAGGCGACCCTCGCAAATCGCCTGCCCATCTCAACTTGGCTCACCTTAATTGAAAGGGGGGGCAAGTGAGGGCACGGAGTATATTCCCGCTTTTCCCCTTTGGCAATAGCTGTATTTGACGAGAACCGGGAGCGGACCGGGGTCCCCAGCCGGGCAACCCGGTTGGGGTGGTGGTAGCGACCGGCTAAGGATTCACCCTCAGCAAAATCGCATAAGCGCGTTTGACTCTTTAGCCGGTCGCTATCGCTTGCCGCTTCTGACTTGAGTCGCGCGAACTGCGCTTCCCTGGCTAAACCCGTTATAATGGCCATGTATCGAGACACTCTTATTTTTGAATACGAAGACATCGGAGATTTAGTAATGCCTAAAATTAGTGATATTGAAGAGACACCTAATCCAAACGCAGTTAAATTTATTCTTAGAGAAGCGGTAAGCAATGGCACGGTCCATCAGTTTGGCTCGCGGGAACAGGCGGAAAGTGATCCGCTGGCGAAGGCGCTATTCGAAGTGGGCCAGGTCGTCTCTGTCTTTTACATGGACAAGATGATCACGATTGAGAAGGAAGACGCAGGCGACTGGGATGACCTGCTACCGCTGCTGGCAGTGCCCATCCGCGCTGCCGAGGCGGTGAATTCGGGAGCGGCGGCAGCCGGCGCGGCAGTGGGCGGCGCCATTGCTGCTGTGACGAGCGACGATCCGCGACTACTACAGATAAATGAAATTCTGGACGAGAAGGTGCGACCGGCGCTAATGGGCGACGGTGGCTACCTTGAAGTGCTGGGGCTTAAAGATCACACGCTGAGCATTCGCTATCAGGGCGCTTGTGGCAGTTGCCCCAGTTCACTCACCGGCACGCTAATGGCGATTGAGGGCATGCTCAAACAGGAAGTCGATCCGGAGATGGAAGTCGTCGCTGTGTAGTAGTCAGAACCACCTGCGTAAGCGGGTGGCCTGCTTACTGGCTTACTCAGAGGCCACCCGCTTACGCAGGTGGTTCTGACACTTTCCGGAACTTAAGTTCGCACCCCGCGTTTAATCACTTCGGTTACATCTGTCTAAAAATCCCCTCCGCAGGAGAACCAATATGGCCCGCCGCGCTTTGTCTTCTCGTTTGCCGTCTCTTTTTGTAATTCTCTTTCTGCTATCGCTTGCGTCGACTGTTCCCGCTCAGGAGACTGCCGCAAGAACAGTTGCTCAACCACAGGCCGCCGCGCCGGTTGCCAAACCGACGCCAAAGAACAAAGGAACTTCCGCGGCTGCGAAGGCGAAGCTGGATCAGCAGAAAGCGTTGGGCCTTTCATTGTTGGTTTCCCTCTCAAACGACGCGCGCAATTTTTCTGATCAGCAGTTGCGTGCGCGTACGCTTTCCAAGATCGCAGACGCCCTGTGGGAAGCCGATCCCGAACAAGGCCGCGCGCTATTTCGCAAAGCCTGGGATGCGGGCGAGGTAGCCGATCAGGATACGGCGCGGAAGCAGGACGAAGAACGCCGGCGACAACGAGGCGATAATCCGAATGGGCGCGTCGCTCTCGAAGGTGGCCCCGACCTGCGGGCTGAAGTTTTGCGTCTCGCCGCTAGACGCGATCGTGCGCTGGGCGAAGAGCTCCTGGACAAGCTAAAGGGCGAGAAAGAGAGAGCAGCGTCTGATGCAAGTTCCCCGGCGCCGTCGTTGTTCGATACGCCGGCCGCAGTCAAGCAGCGTTTGCAACTGGCCAGTCAGCTACTCGAGACCGACGTTGAACGCGCACTTCAGTTTGCCGATCCCGCTCTCGGAACGATCACGATGGATGGTCTCGACTTTCTTTCGCTCCTCAGAGACCAGAATCCTGCCGCAGCAGATCAACGCTATGCCCGGTTGCTCCGGATTGCAGACGCGGACATGAAATCCGACGCGAACACAGTCTCACTGCTCTCGTCCTACTTATTCACCCCGCACCTCTTTGTGACTTTCGCGGCCGACGGTGGGCAAAGTTCATCGAGAACTAGGCAGCCCACGCCGCCGCCCGAGGTCGCACCCGAAATCAGAAACGCGTTCTTTCGCACGGCCGCCGGTGTATTGCTGCGCCCGTCGCCCGCAAAAGAACAAGATCGCAGTTCATCAGGCTTGCAGGGAAAATACCTGGTTATCCGTCGCTTGATGCCGCTCCTCGAACAATACGCGCCGAAAGGGGTAGCCGACCAACTGCGCGGTGAAATGTCCGTGTTGGGCCAGGGCGTCGAGGGTGATGCTCGCGATTTGGAAGAGGACGAGCCCGTGCAGCGAGGCATTACTCCGGACCGCAAACCCGAAGATGTTGAAAAGGCAATGCTTGATCGGATCGACCGCGCTAAGACATCGGACGAACGCGATGCGCTTTACGTGCAACTCGCCGCCAGAACCGCGCAAAGAGGCGACCTGCGTGCTCGTGACTTCGTCGAGAAAATCGAAGATGGCGAGCTGCGCAAAAAGGTCAAACCCTATGTGGACATGTCGATCGGGCTGAGTGCGGCGAACAAGAAAGAAGTTGATAAGGCGCTGACCATCGCCGGCAAAGGCGAACTCACGCACATTCAAAGAGTTTGGTTGTTAACGGAAGCGGCGACAGCTATGCCGCCCGCGGATCACGAAAAGGCTTTGGAGACGATCGCAGAGGCGCTCGGGGAAGCGCGCCGGATCGACGGCTCTGATCCTGATCGGCCGCGGGCTCTCGTCGCCGTCGCCAATGCGCTATTAGCATTAGACCGCGCCCGTGCGTGGGAAACGATGCTGGAAGTTGCCAAGGCTGCAAATTCCGCCACGGGCTTTAGCGGTGAAGACGGCCGCATCATGCTCCGGCTGGAAACCAAAAATATGGGCTCAATGCGCGTTAGCACTATCGATGAGTTTGACTTGCCGGGTGTGTTCCGAAAGTTATCGCAGGAGAATGCAACGCAGGCAATAGAAATCGCGCGCAGCTTCGAAGGCGAAGCGCCACGCGCCACTGCGCTGATTGCAGTTGGGCGCACCTTGTTAAGCGACAAAAAGTGAGGGATTCGAAAGAGTCCGCGCAATGAACAAGTTCGGGTTGATAACCTGCGGAGCAGGTGGAAGCATAAAGCCCGGGGTGAAGCGCAGCGGAACCCCAGGATAACGAAAGTATGAGCATCGAGCGCGCGAAGCGTGCGACAGCAGCGGCGATTTGAAACTGATTAAGCTGTCGCCCACTTCGCGGGCTGTTGCTTATTCTCCAGCGATCCTGGGATTCCGCTTGGCTCCACCCCAGGCTTACGCTGTCGCCGCGCTTCGCGGGCTCAATGCAAACTGTTCAGGAATAAATATTCATCGGCCGGGTTAAGAGCGCAACGGGATCGTCTACGTTCAAAGCTTCACGCACGTAAAACGGTTCGCCGGCGGCAACGCCGATAAGCGATCCAAAGTAGCGCATGCGGCTTTCGATCTGATCGAGAAACGCCGGATCGCTGATCCGGGTAGTCGGTTCCTTTGACTCTGCCCGATAAAACTGCGAAGCGTACGCCCTAATCGCCGCCATCTTTTCGTCGACAAAATCCGTTACATCAACGATGAACGATGGCACGGGGTGACGCGAGAACAGTGAGTGCATTATCGCAGGCATCCCCACCGGCTGTTGTTTTCCTTCCTCGTCGTAGCGCGCCATCGTCGCCAGCCGCGCGGCGTCGCGCACGATGCGACAGGTGTTTGCATGATCCGGATGCGGATCGTCCCAGTGCGTGGTCAGCACTACTTTCGGCTTGTGTGCGCGCAGCACGCGAACGAGGGCAGTGCGTGATTCCTCAGTCAACCAAATATGTCCATCGGGTAGTTCAAGGTTTATGCGCAAGTCCAGCTTCATGAGGCGCGCAGCCTCCACCGCTTCCTCGGCGCGCAATTCCGGCGTGCCTCGCGTGCCCATCTCGCCGCGCGTCATATCCAGTACGCCGGTGCGATAGCCTAGCGACTTCAACCGCAACAACGTGCCGGCGACAGATAGTTCCGCGTCGTCGGGATGGGAGAAGATTGCGAGCGCGTCCAGTTCGAAGAGTGATTCGTCCATTTGTCCTTGAGGTTTAACTGAGGCCAGAGGTTTTGGTCAAGTCCGCGGCGGGGCGGCCGCTTCGCATATTCAAAGCACGCCGCTGATTGCCTTGATGTGCTAAAGTACCGCCGACCGGAAAGCTTCACGCAATTTTTCAGGCCACAATTCGAGGATTAACATGAGGTGTCCAAACTGTAGCAGACGAGCGGCGTGGGCCAGAACCCGATGTCCAGCATGTCATTCGAAACTAATTGCCTGGTACGTCCTGGCGGCAATCCTCATCGCCGGGGCTTGCTATGGCGGCTGGCTGCTTCTTGGGCAGCTTGGCTAGAAATTCAAGTCTCCGATCCGAAATCCTGAATCTGAGATTTCAGAGTCACCTGACACCCCACTCCCAAATTCCATAAAGAATCTTTTTGTCCAGGACTTTGCCGGCTTGCTTTAGCGACAGGATGATTTGCCCGCGGTGATGCGATTCGTGTGAAATCAGATAACCCAGAAAGGCGGCTGCGTGCGGCTTGAATCCCTTCACTCTGCCGCCACTCCGCAAACTGTGATCGAGCAGAGACCTGATCGCGCTGCCGGAATCCGTCAGACCTTTGCGCAGTAGTTTCTTATCAATCGCCTGCTCCTTCTCAATTTTGGCGAGGCCCGCTAACAGGTCGGGCGCCGCCGATTTCAACCACATCAATCGCACATTATGGAGGTGGGCAAACTGTTCACCTACGGTTCGTCCCTTGGAGGCGGAAAGACTCACAAACGACGGGGGTTCGATCGCATCGAGCAGATAGAGATTGATCCGGTTGTGAATTTCCCAGGTTTCAAGAAACTGTTGGTCATCCATTGGCTCCTCTTTTTGAAACGCAAATTCTCGAATCAACCACCAAGGCGCAAAGAGCGCCAAGTGATTCGGCAAGTTAACTGATATTTACGTCTTGGCGTCCTTGGCGCCTTGGCGGTTAGGTCTATTGCCTTCTGCTACCAGCAAGGAGCAAACCAACACGCACGCCACAAAGAACGAAGGCGGTGAGTTTCGCCCCAGAGACTCACCGCCTCCTCGTGTGCGGTGCTGCCGTTGTTCGGGAGACCTGAATCAGCGCACACGCACCACGATGTTGTTCGTCGCGAGCGCGTTCCCGGTGGCTCGTTGTAATTCTGCTATCGCCTTGTTGAGATCTGTTTGCGCTCGCAGCTCGTTGCCGCGCGCAGTGGTCAAAGCGGTTTGGCGTTCTAACACTAAGAACACCGTCGATTGTCCGGCGTCAAGCTTTCGTTGTTCACTTTGATACTGTTGTTCGCTCGCCTGTCGCGCGATGCCAGCAGAACGTAAACGCGCCTCCGCGCTGCGAACCACCTGCAAAGCATTTCTAACGTCGACCTGAATTGTCTGTTCGAGTTGTTCGCGCTGCGTTGCGATGCGTTGGCCTTCGACAAGCGAGCGTCCTAACTGCGCCTCGGCTGTGCGGTTTCTGAGCGGCAAATTGATCTGCACGCCGACGCGAAAATTATTGAAACGATCGCTCAACAGGTTTTGCAACGACTGCCCATAACCGCCGATTAGAAAAGGAGACAGAGCTTGCACTGGCAGGGGCGTCAAAGCCGGAATTACGGGTTGGGCCCGCGCCAGGAGTTCGTTGACCTTGTCTCGAAGCTCCGTGTTAGAGGCGCTGCTGAAAGGACTACCAGAACCGTTTTGGGTTCCCGCCAAACCCACCAGGCCATAACTGCCAACGAGGTCAATTGCCGGCTTAGTTTGCTCGCGAAAGTATTTCTGATCGATCTGATTGATCTCGCCGAGCACATTCGATTGCTGCAACTCCGGCCGGTTATCCATCGCCGCTTTCAGAGCTTCCGGCAAGGAAATCTCAGGCGGCGCCAAATCGACTGAGTCCGTCGGGATAACCGACAGGTTCCAGAGATCGTTCTTGCGATCGACCGCAATCAAATTCTTCAAGTTGTTTTCGCTGCGCGACACGTCTTCGAGCGAGCTGTAGAGCGTTTGTTCGAAGCCCGCCACCTGCGCCTCAGCCGCAACGACATCGATCGGCGCCAACGCACCTTCCGTTACCAGGCGCTTGTTGTGTTCAAGCTGCGCCCGCGAATCGCGCACCGCTTCTCGTTGGACTTGTAAATTTCTAAGCGCGAAGACCAAATCCCAGTAGGCGCGCTGCACGCTCGTGATCGTTTCGATCGCGCGTTGACGAAACTGCGCATCCGTCAGCGACAGATTCTTTTTCGCGATCGCGATCTGGCGGCGATTGTTATCAAATCGCAAACCGCGCCCGAGCGGCTGGGTATAACTAAACGTCAGCGCGGTCGGATACTGCGGACTAAGCGCGGTGAACTGATTATTGCTGGTCAGTCGAATGGACGAAAAATCCAAGCGATAGTTGCCGCCAAGTTTTGGCGTCAGACCTTCAAGCCGCGCCGTTCCGGTGTAATCACTTTGCGTGGTCGCGCCATTCGCGCCGCCGCTGAGAAAACTGGATATCGGATTCTTTATGCGTTCGTAATAAGTAGAGGAACTGAGACGCGGATCGTAAGCGCCGTGCGCGCTGGACAGATCAAACTCTGCGATCTTCACGTTGTCGCGCGCAACCTCGATGTCTTTGTTATTCTCGAGCGCCATCGCCAGGGCCTCGCGCAGCGAAAGTGGTTTCTGGCGATCCATGTCAACGCCCACGCGACCAAGCTCCGGCAAAGGTTTCTGATCCGGATGGAAATCCGGGGCGATCAGCGGCACCTGCAATTCCTGCGGCGAAGGCGAAGGCGCAGGGTTTGAAACCTGAGCAAGAACCGACATTGAGCAACACATGAATACGATTGACAGTACCGCGGCTCTGCCGCCGCACCGTGCGGAAAGGCTCTGCCTTTCCGTGCGACTCTTCCCTTCTTCGGAGGCTACGCCTCCGGCAAGTTTGTGAGGCGGAGCTTCACCAATCATCGGGGCGGACGGAATGGCGAAGCCTTACCGCACGGTGCGGCGGCGAAGCCGCGAATCGCAATTTGTTTCAATCTCAGTCATTTCTATGTCGTGTTTCTTAGTGCTTCGAAACCAAACTCAACAGCGATGCCGCGGCGCTCGCAACTCTGCGTCGCGCTCGACCAAATATTCCGGTCACGCCGGAGCCGATAACTCCCCACACTCGGCTCTTGCCCAAATCGTCGAACAATGAATAGAAAACGGGAACCGCCAACAGCGTCAGCAGCAAACAGAGCGACTGCCCGCCAACGACCAGCACGCCGATTGAACGGTTCGTGCCTGAGCCGGGACCACTCGAAATCGTCAGCGGCAACATGCCCGCAACCAGCGCGATCGTCGTCATCAGGATCGGCCGCAAGCGATCGCGATTGGCGCGAATGATTGCCTCGAGCCGTTCCATGCCGCGCTCGCGCAACTGGTTTGTGTGATCGATCTGGAGAATCGCGTTCTTCTTAACCACGCCAAAGAGCAGCAACAATCCGAGACCCGAAAAAATGTTTACCGTCTGTCCAGTAATCAACAGCGCGAGAATGCCGAAAGGTATAGCCAGCGGCAGCGTCAACAAAATAGTGACCGGGTGAATGAACGATTCAAACTGCGCCGCCAACACCATGTACATGAAAACGAACGACAGCAGGAACGCGAGCATGAAGTAGTAGCCGGCCCGACCGAGCTCTTTTGAACGTCCCGCCAATCCGGTCTTATAAGAAGGATCGATGCCCACTTCCTTAACAAACTGGTTCATCTTGGAAATCACTGCCGCCTGCGATCCGCCTGGCTTTACGTTCGCCAACAGCGTCACCTGGCGTTCGCGGTTCAGACGATCAATCGCGGAGGGACCCGTGCCTTCCTCGATGCGTACCAGATTGTCGAGACTCACGAAACCAATCTTTGCGGACGACACAATCATTCGGTTGAGTCCCTCAACGCTGGCTCGGGATTGACCAATCGCTCGCACGCGCACGTCGTATTGATCGGTTCCGGCATTAAACGTGGAGACCTTCTGGCCAGCCACGAGCGTGTTGAGCGCCTGCGCGATGTCAGCGACGCGAACTCCCAGATCCGCGGCGCGCGCGCGATCAATTACGACGCGCAACTCGGGCTTGCCCGTCACCAAAGACGAGTCGGCGTCGACCACATCAGGAATCGTCTTCATCTTCGCGAGCAACGCTTCGGAGTATTTCGTCAGTTTCTCAAGGTCAGGACCGCCAATAACAAATTGCACGTCGGCGTTGCGATTGCCGCCGCCGGAAATTGCCGCCACCGGTTGCACGCTGGTTCTCAGTTGACCCGGAAATTCCTTCAGATATTTCGCTAGAATTTCTGAACGCGCCTTGAGCATCAGCTCACCCTGCGAAGCGCTCCGTTCAGCAAGCGGTTGCAACTTCACGTAAATCGATGCGGTGTTTACCTGTTGCTGCTGGCCGCCGCCGATGGTCGTCAGCGTGTCAGTTACCCCGGGCATTCTTCTTACGTCCGCGGAAATGCGCTCGGCGAGGGTGGAAGTCGCTGAAAGCGTTGAACCTTCCGGCGCGCGCACGCTGATTTCAAACTGCGACTGATCATCAACGGGCAGGAAATTTTTCCCGACGAACATGAACAAGGGCACGATGCTTATGATCACGATGGCGCAAGCGC
The DNA here is from genome assembly GCA_031365905.1 of Chloracidobacterium sp. Lineage (GTDB taxonomy): Bacteria > Acidobacteriota > Blastocatellia > Pyrinomonadales > Pyrinomonadaceae > PSRF01. Next base: position 9,713 of record JANLYZ010000279.1, read on the forward strand.
CGATGATTACCCAGCGGTGCGCCATCGACCAGGTCAGCATGCGCGTGTAGGTGCGATCGACGGGCGCGTAAAACCGCGATTGCTTCGAGCCGTGGTCGGCCGGCTCAGTGTGACGTTCAAACGTTCCTTCTTCCGCATCGTTGCTGCGCTTGATGAGCCGCGCCGCCAGCATCGGCGTCAGCGTAAACGAGACTAACAGCGAAACCGCGATGGCAAACGAAGAAGTCAAACCAAACGACGACATGAAGCGCCCCACGATGCCGCCCATAAATCCGACCGGCAGAAAAACTGCCAGCAGCGATAACGTGGTCGCCGTTACCGCCAGGCCTATTTCTTTCGTGCCCTCGATGGCCGCCTGGAAGGGATGAATTCCCTTCTCTTCAATGAACCGGAAAATATTTTCGAGTACCACGATCGCATCGTCGATCACGATGCCCACCATCAACGTCAGCGACAACATCGTGATCTGATTCAACGTGAAACCCATCGCCGCCATCAAACCAAACGTGGCTATCAACGAAGTCGGAATAGCCAACGCCGCAATCACGGTGGAACGGAAACTCCACAGGAAAATGAAGACGACGATGGCGGCGAGTATGCTGCCTTCGATCAGGTGCTTTTGGATCGACTCGATTGAAGCCTTGATGAAGATCGACTGGTCGCCAACCACCTCGGTCTTGAAACCCGGCGGCAAGGTTCTTTGAATCTCGGCCAGGCGCTCCTTAACAGCATCAGCCACGGCGACAGTGTTTTGTCCCGACTGCTTGGACACAACCAGCGTAACGGCCGGCTGACCGTTTAAGCGTGCTTCGGTTCTCGCTTCTTCGGTTCCGTCTTCCGCATAGCCTATGTCGCTGAGCTTGACTGAATAAGCGCCGCGGCTGCCGACCACGAGATTATTAAAGTCAGAAGGCTGCACGATGCGTCCCATCGTTCTGACAGTCAGTTCGCGGGCGCCTTCGTCTATACGTCCGCCGGGGACTTCCAGGTTCTGGGCCCGCACCGCATCGGCCACTTGCGCGACAGTCACGTTGAAGGCGCGCAGTTTGTCAGGGTCAACCCAGACCTGAATCTCGCGCGTGCGGCCGCCAATGATCGTTACCTGACCCACGCCGTTTATCGATTCGATCTGTTGTTTGATTTTCTTGTCGGCGACATCGGTAACTTCGCGAGGCGAACGAGGAGCTGATACTGCAATGCGCACCACCGGCGCCGCGTCAGTATCCAACTTCTGAACAATCGGCTGCTCCGCCGTAACCGGGAGATCGTTAACTATCAGATCGACCTTGTTGCGAACTTCCTGCGCCGCGACGTCCGGACTCTTTTCCAGCAGGAACGTAATGAAGACCTGCGACAC
>JANLYZ010000282.1:0-6597 GCA_031365905.1 Chloracidobacterium sp.
CCGACACCGTGCACACCCCAAACATCCAGCGCGTCGTCCCACTGCAGACGGTTCTTCAACCAGACCGCGTAGTAACAGATCACACTTGCCAGCACGCCGATCAAGATCGCGGTGGGCGTGCTCACATAACCGGCTGCGGGCGTGACCGCCGCGAGGCCCGCAATCGATCCGGTTAGCAGCCCGACGAACTTCGGTTTCTTCTCGATGATCCACGCGAGCGCCAACCAGGTCATCGCCGCAAACGACGCGGCAACGTCAGTGTTGAGAAACGCGAGCGACGTTACCGGATCAACCTTGAGTTCGCTGCCGGCATTAAAGCCATACCAACCGAACCAGAGCAATCCAGTGCCGAGGGCGACCAGCGGAATGCTGTGCAATCCAGGGTCTGCCGTGCGTCGCCTCCCTACGTAAAAGACGGCGGCGAGCGCAGCGAAGCCGGCCGTGCAGTGGACGACGATGCCGCCGGCGAAGTCGAGCACGCCATGCTTTTGCAGGATGCCGCCGCCCCAAACCATGTGCGCGATCGGAAAATAAACCAGCAGCAACCAGGCGACGAGGAATAACAGGTAAGCTTTGAACTTGACACGATTCGCGAAGGCGCCGGTAATGAGCGCGGGCGTGATCTGCGCGAACATCATTTGATAAGCCACGAACACGATCAGCGGCAGCGTTGGTGACGCGGCAAAGGGAGTCGTTGGCGTGATGCCGCGGAAGAAGGCCAGATTGAAATTTCCAATGATGCCGTAGAGGTCAGGATTGGCTGCGTCTCCATAACTCCCGCTGAAGCACATCGAATAGCCGCAGATTACCCAGAGCACCGTCGTAACACCCATCGAAACAAAACTCTGAATCATGATCGTAAGGACGTTCTTTCGTCCCACCAGTCCGCCATAAAAAAAGGCTAGCCCGGGCGTCATGAGCATCACGAGGCTCGTGGATACGAGCATGAAGGCGATGTTGCCAGTGTCCCAGTTCATCGTTTACTCCTCCTCGGATTTCTGATTGATGGGCCGCGAGGTAGTTCAACCGTAAAGCGCCGGCGGGAATTCTACGAGCCTGACCTTCAGATGCCAATTAAATTGCGAAACCTGAAAGTTACATTTCGGCGATTTATCCCATCAATGTTTTGATCCGATTTACCAGGCTTCGATATTTTCCCACAATGGTGTGATCCGCCAGCTCGAAGGGCGAAGGGAGAATGTTTGCTCCCCAATTGATTTCTCGAAAGTGATTCGCTTCCCACGAGTCCAGTGAAGTCCAGGCAGGTCGTTCCGCAAACATAGCCGACGCTACCGAGACCAGTCCATCGTTAGCGTTCTCTGTTTTCGCGATGATGTCGTGAGTAGGTCCAAGCAGACCTTGCGGCGCTTTGAAGATTCGCGGCGGCTCGAATTTACCGGCGACCGAAAAATATTTGACGCCGGGAGCATCAAGGACTTCATCGTTGAACTGCCGGCATCCATGAGTAGTCAGGTCAAAGAGCGCCTTGAGGTCCACTCCCAGATGTTCCATGAATTGATTCAAAGCAGGATCCGTACCTGCCTCAACTATATCCGCGATTGGGCTGCCGTGATGTGGTGTCGCAATCGTCGTCAGCGAAAGGATGCGATCGGCCATGCCGAGTTTTGCGATCGCGAACCGGGCGTCAAGGCCGCCCATGCTGTGAGCGACGATGTGGACCTTTTTATCAGAGACCGCGACGTTATTCCGGTCCTGCAGATAATTTTTCAAATCCTGAGCCCGCTCTGCAATACTGCCAGACGGATTCAGTCGTGGCGGATCAGGCACCACATGCCCGTCTTTCCTTAACGCGTCAGGAATAAGTCGAAAGTAATCGGCGATTGGCAAACCGCCCAACATCAACCTATTGAAGCCCAAAACTCCATGGACTAAAACCACGGGCGCTGTTTGCGACTCGCTCACTCGGAAACCTCCTCCAGAGCAATTAGTAAATTAGACTTTGCTATCAACCACTCTGGCCGACCTGGACGATGGCATGCTTAAGCATCTGTATTTCCTGCGCGGGGTTTTCAACCTCAATAATTAGCTTCTTGTATCTCTCATGCTCCAATTCAACGACGATTGTTTTTGACTTGTCATGCACATCCCAGAACACCCACTCGCCTTTTTGGTAAAAGGTTCCGGCGCGAAAGATGTTCGGCAAGTCTGTGCCCGCGATCTTCAAGCCTTCGAACCAACCCATCGCCGGCGCCGTGTCCGCATGCACATCCTTTATATGAGCGATTGGAATTCTTAACTGACTTCGCAACGACCAGAGTTTGTCCCAGCCGTGAACCTCGAACACGGCCTGGTCGCCTTCAATTGTTATTTCAACCATACCTGCTCTTTTGTTTTGGTAAGCAAGAGCTTTTTTACAGAACCGAGCGCGGTAGCGCCGGATGCCAGAGTCAACTGCTTCAACTGCTGGGTCCTCACTTACAGGAGACTTCGCGAACTTTCGTAAATCACCCTTCGCCTGTCGTCGTCATCCGAAATTGACTCTGGCATCCGGCGCTACCGCGCTCGGTTCTGTAAGCAAGCGCGTTTGCAGATTCCCAATTGACCCATCCGTTATTCTATTTCATTTACAAACTAACGCCGGACACAGGCGGCGACTGCTTTCTCATAGCTCGTCGCCAATTCTTCCTGATTGCTGGTGGAGATATTCAAATCACGAATCAACCCATCGCTCAGGCCGTAAATCCAACCATGCACCGCCAACTCCTGGCCGCGCTCCCAGGCGCCTTGCACAATCGTAGTTCGGCAAACATTCGTAGCCTGCTCGATTACATTCAACTCGCACAGTTTATTCAAGCGTTGCGCCTCGTCAACTCTCGCCAGTAAGCCCTCGTGTTTCTGTCGCACATCCTGAACGTGTCGCAGCCAGTTGTCGATCAATCCTAATCGCGCGTTCTCCAGTGCTGCTTGCACGCCGCCGCAGCCGTAATGTCCGCAAACGATCAGGTGCTTAACCTTTAATACGTCGACCGCAAACTGAATTACGGAAAGACAATTCAAGTCGGTGTGCACGACGACGTTTGCAACGTTGCGATGAACGAACAACTCTCCCGGCCAAACGCCGATGATTTGGTTGGCCGGCACGCGACTATCGGAGCAACCGATCCAAAGATATTGCGGCGACTGCTGTTGTGACAGACGCGCAAAGAAATCAGGGTCCTGAATCCGGATGTTTTCTGACCAGAGCCTGTTTTGTTCAAAAAGATGTAAGAGTTCTGTCATTGCGCAAGGTTACGGATTACCTCTCCACGGTTCCAATAAGTCGGGTAGAGCGTTGATTCTCGAACCATTCTGCGGGAAGTCGTTGAGTCCGGTAAAGCCATGGCTGTCACTGGTAGGTCTGGCCATTGTGCTGGATCGACCCCGATGAATGTCGACCCGCGGGATCGTGATGAGTCCAGTGGATCACGCCTCCCTTCGGATTCCATTCATATTCTCCTTTGAAGAGGACTTGATCGCCCTCCTTTAGATTATCGATCTTGTTTGAAATATCGAGGTTGTGCGCGATTAAGACTGTTTGCCCGGAAGCCAGTCGAAGAATGAAGCGCTGGTGCCTGCTCCCATCATTGTCGTCAGCCAGAATCTTCGTGACGACACCGCTGCCCTGCACCTCGACATTGCTTTGGTGATTAGCGAGGGCGCCAGCTAATACCTGATCGCCATGAGGTGCATCAGGATGACGTTCGACGACATCAGATCGTCCTGGTGCAACACGGGCACACTGCGTGAGGCCAACACAGGCCGCAACTGAGATTGCAAATATCAGGACAAGCTTCTTCATATTAGTGCCCCGCGGAGACTCAAAGCGGCGACGAGTTAGCGAAGTCGTATCATAGGTGGTCTTTGAAGTTGTCGCCTCAGGCACGACGGCGGGCCGCCACGGCACAGCGCCAGGCGCCCAAGCCCAGCAACAATGCTATCAGCGGAAAAGCTACCGCTCCGAAATATGCACCTTGCCCGCCGGCGCGGATCGTCTGTAACCCATGAGTGACGTAAAGCAGCCGCGCGGTATAGAAAATAAAGAATATGCTCAGCAACCCGAGTACTGCGGCAGTCACTGCGAGGATGGTACGCATCTTCATCACACCTTCCGTCGATCTTCAAGATTCGACTCAATCTGATATTAGTATTGCAAGCCACACTGCGGTTGGCTAGAGTAACTGGCGATCAAGCGTTAGGCAACGGCGAACGTGGCGGAACTCAAGCCAAGAACACGCTGCAACTCACAACTCTAAAGTTATTTTTGAAGCTCTGCTTCCCAAAAAGGTTTTTCATATGGAGGGGAAATGGACCGCACTGGATCTAATCCAAAAATTACGAACGTCTTCGTGCTGATGCTCGAAAATCACTCCTTCGATCACATCTTCGCGATGTCCGGCATTGCGGGGATTCAGACGGCCACTGTTCATGACTCGAATTCATATTGTGGCCAGGAATATTTCGTAAAAGACGGCGCGCCCTGGTTCATGACGACCGATCCGGGCCATGAATTCGCGGATGTGGCGCAACAGTTACGGGGCGTGGGTTATCGTGAGCCGCTCATTAACATGTCCGGCTTCGCGAGTAGTTATGCAACTTCGGTTTCTGAAGCTACAGGCATGCCCGCTGCCGATCACATCGGCGACATCATGGCGTGCTTCAAAACCAAAACCCAATTGCCTGTGATCTACCAGCTTGCTTCTGAATTTGCGATCTGCGACCAATGGTTCTCCTCTATTCCGGGACCGACGTGGCCCAACCGCTTCTTTGTTCACGGCGCTTCCTCAGCCGGTTGGGCAGATAGTCCTGTTACAAAAGATGAGATTCCCTGGTATACGCGTCACGGATTTACCTATGAGCATGGATCGATCTTTGACGCTTTGCGGAACGCGGGTCATAAGTGGCGCTTGTATAACGACTGGGACAACTCCTTCAGCGACGATCGCTCCGGGCTGGAGTTTGGCGGTTGGATTTCGCAGGTCGCTTCGCTCAAAGGCGTCAGCCTGTTAAAGGTTCATTCGCTGCATCACTTCTCTAAAGACTTGAATGCAGAAACTGGGTACAACTATCCCTACACCTTCATTGAGCCGAATTTCGGCAGGAGTTTTTTTTCACCACAGCCGCGGCAGAAAGGAGTGCCACACCTGGAACTTGAAGGGCCTACTTACAAAGGCGGCTCGTCACAACATCCTGAAGACGATCCTTCCGGCGGCGAAGGTTTGATCAAAGCGGTCTATGAGGCGATTCGGAATTCGCCTGTTTGGGACACGAGCCTATTGGTGGTTGTTTACGATGAACACGGCGGCTTTTATGATTCTGTCGCGCCTGGCGCGGCCACGCCGCCCGGCGATGTTCCGCCGCCGAGTCAGGAAACAAGAAACTGTTACGGTTTTGATTTTAGTCGCTATGGCGTACGCGTGCCCGCGGTCATCGTCTCTCCGTTCATCCCAAAGGGCACTGTCGACCATACGCTCTATGATCACACGTCGATTCTCGCAACGCTGGAACGATGGCTAGGCATTAAACCGCTGACGAAACGAGATGAAGGTGCAAATGATTTGCGGCCCTTGCTCTCGCTGTCAGCGTCTCGCGAAGATTGTCCGCGTACGCTTCCTTCGCCCGTACGTGCGCCCAAAAAGAAAAAAGATCTTGAGGAGAATCTCCTCGGCGGTCTAATACACGCGCTTGACCAAGTGGTAGACGAAGTAGAGACGGTGGTGGAAAGAGTGGTGGGAGACATTGGAACTTTGTCAGGCGAATCCTTGCCGCAGTCGGGGAATGTGATTGGATTCCTGCATGTCCTGCTGAAGACAGAACTGGAAATCAGCAAATTAAAAGGGGAAGGTGAAACGGAACAAGCGAGCATTCTCGACGACTTCAGGAAAATCAAAACCAAACGTCAGGCGCAGGCTTACGTGAAACGCATGTACGACCTGATTGAATCGCAACGAAAGAATTGAGCGCGGGCGGAGTCGAAACGAACACGAAAACTTCTGGGTAAAGAATTGATGAGTATCACAACCCCAACGGGGTTACGACTGATGCTTTAAGTGCGCAACCCTTTCAGGGTTGAGAACTATTAATCAAATTTTCCCAGGGTAGCCGCGCGGCGCGGCAACCCTGGGCTTTGTTATGCAACCGCTTCGCGGTAGATGAGGCTCGTCGTCGTATCGCCTGTGACGCTCTGTCCGCTCGCGCGCGTCGTTACTTCATCTCTGTCGCCGCTGTTTCTTTGATAGCTTTCGTTGCTTCGGACGGCGAAATTTCGTTCCCCTGTCCGTTAACGTAGTGAAGGTCAAAGGCAACGTCGGAATAAATGTAGAGTTGGCACGCCTGCTTGCAAGTAAATTGATGAACGTGGCGCGAAGCCAGCATGACAAAACCACCCGAGCGAAGTGTTAACGGCTTGCCATCCTTCATCTCCACACGGCCGACGCCACTCACGACTACCACTTGTTCATTCGGAGTATGCCAGTGCCACGGGATAATGCAGCCGGTGTTTAGTTTCGCGAAAATTATGGATGGCCCTTTTGACGGATCGCCGCTTTGAACCGAGCCGCGGGCGCAGGTCGGCAACGGCGGAATCGTGGTGAGCTTCAT
>JANLYZ010000288.1:0-10103 GCA_031365905.1 Chloracidobacterium sp.
GCCTGCGTACGCATTGCGATGGGCAAGGGAGTTTGCGGAACGGCCGCGGAACGGCGACAGACTATTCTGGTTGATAACGTGCACGAGTTTCCCGGTCACATTGCGTGCGACAACGCGTCAAACTCCGAGATTGTCGTTCCCCTGATGAAGCAGGATCAGTTGCTCGGCGTTCTCGATCTCGATAGTCCGTCGTTCGCCAGGTTTGACGATGAAGATGCGCGCGGGTTAAACGAATTGGCGGAGATTTTTCTTGAAGGAATTTTATGATCACGATTCGCAAAGCTGAAGAGCGCGGCCATTTCGATTTCGGTTGGCTCAACACCTATCACAGTTTCTCTTTTGGTGATTACTACGATCCGAAGCACACGCGCTTCCGCACGCTTCGAGTAATCAACGAAGACTTCGTGCAGGCCGGCCACGGCTTCCCGACGCACGGACACCGCGATATGGAAATCGTCACCTACATTCTGCAGGGCGCCCTGGAACATCGCGACAGTATGGGCACTGGATCGGTTATTCGCCGCGGCGACGCGCAACGCATGAGCGCCGGCACGGGCGTGATGCATAGCGAAGCAAACCCTTCGCCGGATGCGCCGGTGCATCTGCTGCAAATCTGGATCTTTCCCAGCGAACAAAACCTCCAGCCGGAATACGAAGAGAAAAAGTTTTCCGACGAAGATAAACGCAACAAGCTGCGACTGATCGTGTCGCCTGACGGCAGCGAAGGCTCAGTCAGGATTCATCAGGACGCGAAGATCTTTGCGTCGCTCATCGATGACGAACGGGAAGTAGTTCATAGTTTGGCGGACGGGCGGAGCGCGTGGTTACAGGTTGCGGCGGGCTCTGTGACGTTGAATGACGTTGCGCTCCAGCAGGGAGACGGTGCGGCGATTAGCCAGGAGTCGGATCTTCGAATTACAGCGAACGAGCCGGCGGAAATTTTGTTGTTTGATCTGAAATGAATCGTCGTCAAAAGAAAATGGAGGCAATTGACATGGAAGCGACCAGAGTAACGGTTGATGAAATCAAGGAAAGAATGGATCGCGGCGAGCAATTCACATTCGTTGACTCGCGCAATCCGCAGGCGTGGGCGGAAGCCGAAACGAAACTGCCCGGCGCGATACGCGTGCCCGCTGACGAAGTTGAGCAGCACCTTGCTGAAATTCCGCACGACAAGACAGTGATTACCTATTGCACTTGACCGCATGAAGCCTCCAGCGCCCGGGTGGCGCAGGATCTCGCGGCGCACGGCTACAAGAATGTTCACCCACTCTTCATTGGTTTTGCAGCTTGGGAAAAGGCAGGCCTACCGCTCGAACCGAAACAATCATGAATAACGACAAGGCCAACGAAGTCATCGCTACCTGGGAAGTGTCCTCTCATTACTGGAGTAAGTACCAGGCGTTGATCGAAAAGATGTTCGCACCCCTTTCGCAGGCGCTGATCGAAGAAGCGCACCTTGAGTCTGGTCAGGCAGTGCTCGATTTGGGTGGGGGCAGCGGACAACCTTCTTTGGCAATTGCAGCGGTTGTTGGTGACTCGGGCTCGGTGACTTATACGGATCCGGCCGCCGGCATGGTCAAGACTGCGCGCGCTGAAGCTGAGCGGCGAGGCTTAACAAATATTCAGTTTCATCAGTGTGCGGCGGAACAGCTTCCATTTGCAGATGCGTCTTTCGATGTTGCCGTCGGACGTATGTCAGCGATGTTTTTCACCGATCTAGCGTCGGCACTTCGCGAGATATTACGAGTAGTCAAGCCTGGCGGTTCTGTTTCATTTCTTGTGTGGGCCGACAAGGAAATGAATCCTTTCTTCAACGTCCTTGCCGAAATCCTCGACCGGTTTGTGCCGGCTGAACCGCAAGCGGAAGATGCGCCCGAGGCTTTCCGGTTTGCGCCGCCGGGCAAACTCCGGAAACTTCTGACGGCAGCAGGGGCGACCTCGGTAACCGAGCGCCCGTTTGATTTCTCGATTGAAGCGCCGATAACAGTCGAACAGTTTTGGGCGCTGCGTACCGAGATGTCTGACTCGTTTAGGAATAAGCTGGCGCGACTTGTGCCCGATCAGGTTGCCGCGATCAAGTACACCGTTCAGAAGCAGGTGGGAAGTTATTTCAAAACCGGCGGCATGATTTTCCCCGGACAGGTTTTGCTGGTGACTGGAAAGAAGCCAGCCAAGTAGACGCCTTGTAGTTCATTAATCGCTAGGGATTTAATTCTTTCGCGTTAGGCGGTTTAGTTAGCGCAAAGAGCAAGGGCAAGATCGCGAAATACATGGTCAGTCCGCGCAACCAACTCAGTCTCTGCCAACGCTTTCCTCTCCCGAGCCATTCACTTGCTGAAATTGTTGACTCGGGGCTGTGCTTGAAGAGAGTCAGTTCGGGCACGAAGTAGTAAAAGGATATCAACAACACCACCACGTAGATCGCAAAGCTGATGGCGATAAGTTTACGTCTCGAGCCTGAGTTCCAGTTCAGTATCAACGCGCCGGCCAGCGAAATGATTAGCAACGGGTGTATCAGCATCCAGAATATTCCATCGTTCAAACCGTAAGGTCCGTTAACTACGATGGCTGAGGCGGGAAGATCCGATAGATAGACCGGGAAATAGACCAGGTGTGAATAGGCAACACCGCCCAGCAGTGTTCCCCAGAGAATGATCGCTAGCATTAGCGCAAAGGTGCCGAGATTACGTGTGACCATTTTTGTCTCCCGTTTTCGCGGTCGTTTTTTGGAGCGACGAGAAACTATCAAACTGCCTTGCGGCAGACAAGTGTTTTGAACACTCCAAAAGTATCAGGCTTACGTCTTGATATTCAGATCTTCCGGAGTTAGTTGATAACTACTCAATCGTTGGAGCACGGCATTGGTGATCGTAACCAAAGAAGCTTCGCCATCCATTTGTTCGATAACGCTTTGAACCCGCTCTATCCAGGCCCAGGTTAGTTGGTCGTTATACTTCGCCGGGTCAACGCCATGGTGATTGAGAAAGCGCAGCAGACCTGAACGCATCTTAGCGAAAGTTTCGTCCGCAGTTGAATTGCAAAGATAGTAGGTCGCAACCGTTAGATGGCTTTGGTGTGTGAACTGATCTTTTGGCGTCGTGCAGTTTTCGAAACCATTGACGACCGCAACGACCTCATTGTCGGTATGGTAATGCTCGGGCATCGCGCTCGCTTCTTAAGTAGGACAGACACTCCTGTCTGTCCTTCCTTTCTTGCGTTTCACCATCAGTATGGACAGACAAGAATGTCTCTCCTACGCAAAAAACGAGGCGGACCGAACACTCGATCCGCCTCGCCTTTGAAAATGTTTTATTAAGAACTACTTCGCGGCTACCGCATTCGAACGTGCCGTCAAGCGCGACTTGTAGCGCGCGGCCGCATTCTTATGCAAGGCGCCATTCTGCACAGCCTTGTCGATGGTCGAAACCGTCGCCGGCAAAAGCTCCTGAATCTGCTTCGCATCGCCGGTGCCGATTGCACTGCGTAGATTCTTGATCGTCGTTCGCAAGCGGCTGCGATTGCCGCGATTGATCTTCCGGCGCGCCTCGCTCTGGCGCATTCTCTTTTCTGCTGACTTATGATTAGGCATTCACTCTCTCCGTTAATTCTTACCGCTAACTCGTGGCTAAGTAGTCTTTAGGTAAACAGTTTACACGATAGGGGTCGTTGCGCAAGTGACGGAGTATAAGGAGCACCCTTTGGAGTGTCAAGCAAGCGTGCAGGTTTGCCCCGCCGCGCCTGATTGATAATTTGACAGCTTTTGCGGGGTGTAGTAGCGTCGAAGCCTACAGATTATGCCAGCAATTCCAGCACGCTCACGCACCTTGATTAACACGTCACCCTTGAGTTTGTCGCCGGCAGAAAGAGAGCGCGACAGAATTTGAAACAGATCGAACTGCCACCTCGCGGGCTGGAAACGCTCTTTGGTGTTCACGATCAGAACATCAAGTACCTCGAGTCGCTGCTCGATGTCCGCATTGACGCGCGTGGCCAGGACGTCTCCATCGATGGCGGTCCCGAAGACGTAGCGACCGCGCAAGCCATCCTCGAAGACTTCTCCGAACTTTTCCGCGAAGGGCGTTCCTTCACAGACAAGGAACTGCGCGAGGCCTTCGCCCAGATTGCTGAAGATCGGGCGTTCAGTTTGCGCGACTATTTCACCAAGTCGCGCTTTAATCCGGCCGGTAAAAAACAAGTCGCACCCAAGTCGGCCAATCAACGCAAATACATCCAGGCAATTCAGGAGCAGGATGTCGTTTTCGGCATCGGCGTAGCCGGCACCGGTAAAACCTATCTGGCAGTGGCGCTGGCCGTGCAGGCGTTAATGCAGAAGCAAGTTAACCGGATTGTGCTGGCACGGCCCGCGGTTGAGGCCGGCGAGAAGCTAGGGTTTCTTCCCGGCGACTTGCAGGAGAAAGTGGATCCTTATCTGCGTCCACTCTACGACGCGCTGTTTGATTTGATCGACTACGAACGCGTGACGAAGCTGCTGGAGAAGCAAGTAATTGAAATAGCACCCCTGGCTTTTATGCGCGGCCGCACGCTTTCCGACGCCTTCATCATTCTTGACGAAGCGCAAAACACCACCAGCGAACAGATGAAGATGTTTTTGACGCGCATCGGTTTTGGCTCGAAGGCAGTGATCACCGGCGATGTGACTCAGGTCGATCTGCCTGCCGGCAAGCGCAGCGGATTGATTGAAGCTCAACGTGTACTCGCCAATTTGAACGGGATCGAGTTTGTGTATTTCACCGAGAAGGATGTGGTGCGTCATAAGCTCGTGCAAATGATCATTAAGGCCTACGAAGAACATTCCAACCATAAGAGCCATATGTAGCGGCGCACCGCGGCAGAAGCCCGCGCGTAAGCAGGGCTATCAATGCCCTCTAACGATCGGGCTTCTGCACGAATACATGATTGAAGTTGTTAACCGCCAACGCAAACTACCGATTGACTGCAAGCGCTGGCAGGCGTTTGTCGAACAGGCGTGTCAAGGTATTCCAACTAAAGCCGAAGAGGTAACGGTTGTCTTTATCTCCGATCGAGCGATGCGCGAGATCAACCGGACCTGGCGCGGGAAGCGCGGCACTACTGACGTGTTGTCGTTTCCCGCCGGACAGGATGAGTTTGAAAAGGTCGAAGGCGTCAACCTGGGCGACGTGGTAATTTCGGTTGAGCAGGCCGCGCGCCAGGCAAAGGAAAACGGTTTGACCCTGGACCAGGAGATCGCTCAGCTAGTTCTGCATGGTCTTATTCATCTTTGCGGTTACGATCACCTCACAGACAAAGGCGAGATGAATCGGTTGGAGCTGCGGTTGAGACGGACGCTCGGCATCTAAGAACGAAAACATTTTCCATAAGTCATTTGACATTTTTTATTTGCTATTTACGAGCTGCGCTGATTTGTCCTTGGAGCAACTCCCCTCAAAAAGTTTGTCCTGAAATGGCACCTGAAAATGTCAAATGAGAAATGGAAAATCTCGGTTGGCTTCTCCGCAACGCTGAAGGCTATGCGATTCAAGGGTTACCATTTACTATTTACTAAACAATGCAGAATCAGATTGAGCTCAGTCTAGCCTTGCTGCTGCTGGTTGGCTTGTCAGTGCTGGCGACGGTCGACATGGCCTTAGGTCAGTTGAGTGACGTCGGCCTGCGCCGCCTGATTACGGAAGCGGAGGAACGCGCGAAGCTGCGCTCGTCAGCTTTCTTGAAGCAGGTGCTTGAGAATCGTCCCCGGTTTAGCTTCGCTATCTCGGCAACAATTCAAATTCTGCTGGTCGTCATCGCCGTTCTCGTCACCTCCATCTCACTGAGTTTGTTTCAGCAGGATCGTTTTGTCTTGTTCGGTCTGATTGCTGGTTTGATCCTCGCCGGCATCTTCCGCCAACTCATTCCGCTGTTCATCTCAACACGCGATCCGGAAGGGACGTTGCTGTTTCTCTTGCCCGTCATTCGTCCACTGTTGCCGTTGATGGCTTTCGCCGCTGATCCTTTTCACAGGTTATTTGATCGTTCGCGGCGCAAGGATGAGGAACTGGAAAACGGCGAGGACGATGACGAGCAAGACGCAGGCGACGACATCCAGGCGCTGATTGACGTGGGCGAGGCGGAAGGAATACTTGAAGAAGAAGAAGGCGAACTGATCCATTCGATCATTGAGTTTGGCGACACGCTCGTGAGTGAAGTGATGACCCCACGGCCTGACATCGTCGCTGTTTCAGCCAAGGCTACTGTGCGCGAGGCGCGTGACGTGATGATCGAATCGAAGTATTCACGGTTGCCCGTGTATCGCGATCAGATCGACAATGTCGAAGGGCTCATCTACGTGCGCGACCTGCTGCAGCGTTGGGCCGAGGGAAATGAAGACGGGCCAATTTCGCCGCTGGTGCGGCCAGTTTATTTCATTCCCGAGACCAAGCAGGTTTCCGATCTGCTGGAGGAAATGCAGAAGGCACACGTGCAGCTTTCGATGGTGATTGATGAATACGGCGGCGTGGCGGGTTTGGTAACCGTTGAAGACATCCTCGAGGAAATCGTCGGCGAAATTGAGGATGAAGACATCGCCGGCGAAGAACTGAACGACATCGTGCAGCAGGAGGACGGCTGTTACGAGGTGCTGGGCTCCACCGAGATCGGAAAGATCGAGCGGTTGTTTGATATGGAAATAGAAGCCGATGACTTCACGACGATCGCCGGGCTCGTCATAAATGAGTCAGGTAAAGTGCCACAACCTGGCGAGCAACTAAGCTTTCGCGGACTCGATCTGGAGGTGTTGGAAGCAGATGAGCGACGCATCGGGCGCCTGCGGGTGAAGCGATCCGCCTCGGAGAACTCAAACGCAAACACGATGTAGGGTGCGCCCCTACCTTTTGGGATTAAGCACAAGCAAAATGGCAAAACGAACCAGCAAGTTTCTAAAGGGACGCAGAATAGATCCGGCGCCGATCACTCCGAGTACAACAATCGCCGAGCTGGTTGACGAAGCATTTCTCGCTTACAACGGCGCGCGTTTGCGTGAAGCCTGCCAACTTTTCGCGCTGAAGATGCTCGAGCCGGAAGTGACAATTGGCATGTCGATCACCGGCGCGCTCACCCCCGCGGGCCTGGGAATGTCTGCGCTCATTCCGTTAATCAAAGCAGGATTTGTGGATTGGATAATCTCGACCGGCGCTAATCTCTATCACGACACCCACTTTGGCATTGGTCTCGTGATGCGCGAGGGTCGTGCAGACATTTCCGATATCGTGCTGCGCGAGGAGGAAGTGGTTCGCATATACGATATCTTTTTCGACTACTCAGTGCTGCTGGATACAGACGCTTTCTTTCGCAAGATAATTACCGGGAAAGAGTTTCAGAAAACGATGTCTACCGCTGAGTTTCATTATCTCGCCGGGCGTTATGTGCACGAACGCGAGCGTGCGTTGGGCTTGAAAGACAGATCGCTGCTCGCAGTTGCCTACGAGTATGGCGTGCCGATTTACACGTCGTCGCCGGGCGATTCTTCAATCGGCATGAACGTCGCGGCAAAAGCGTTGCAGGGCAATAAGCTCGCGTTTGATCCGTCTTTGGATGTGAATGAGACTGCCGCGATTGTGTTGGCAGCGAAGCGCAACGCGGTAAAAGGCGGTGGTAAGGGACGCGGTGAAAAAAAACCTGGTCGCTCGGCGTGCTTCATTCTCGGCGGCGGTTCACCGAAAAATTTCCTGCTGCAAACGGAGCCGCAGATTCAGGAAGTGCTGGGCATTGACGAACGTGGGCACGATTATTTTCTGCAGGTGACCGACGCGCGACCCGACACGGGTGGACTCTCAGGCGCCACGCCGGGCGAAGCTGTTTCCTGGGGCAAGGTCGATCCGGATCGTTTACCCGATGCGGTTGTTTGTTATGTCGACTCCACGGTAGCGCTACCGATCATTACGGCTTACGCTCTGGCCAAGCATAAGCCGCGTGAACCAAGACGGCTCTACGATCGCCGCGACGAGTTTATGAAACTGCTCCGCTCGGAATATAGAAAGTCAAAGCGCCGCTGAACTGTAACGCAAACTGTTAGTTTGCGTGTGACGACCGGAATGGACACGGGAGCGCCCGCAAACTAACAGTTTGCGTTACATCAAACCGGAATAGAGGAACCAGGCAGACATGGGTGCAACCTCAGCTAACGGGCTCAAGTACGACTGCGACAAATGCATTGCCTACTGTTGCTCGATCTACGATCGCGTGCAGCTAACGCCCCGCGATATCCGCCGGCTCGCGGCACATTTCCGTGTGTTGCCGGAAGTCGCAACGGCGCGATTCACCAAGCTAAACGGGAAAGAGCGAATTCTGCGGCGCAAAGCTGATCGTTTGTTTGGGCAGGCCTGCACGTTTCTCGATCAGGACACGCGCAAGTGCACCATCTACGACGCGCGGCCGCTCGTGTGTCGTGAGTTTCCCACGACGTCACGCTGCGCTTACTACGACTTGCTTGAATTCGAGCGCGACCAACAGGGCGACCCTGACGTTATTCCACTCGTCAAGATCACTTTCAAGAGCGACAAGTAGGGTAGACATTCTTGTCTGTCCATTCCGGATGGTCAAAAAATTGACAGACAGGAATGCCTGTCCTACAGTGATTAGCAATGCAGACACTGCTAGCAAAACTCCTGGGCAAGAAGATAGACGTCTACTGCGGCGGCGGCTCGAGCTTGCGCGGCGAAGTTCTGAAGGTCGAAGACGGAGTGCTTCACCTGAAGGACAGCGACGATAACACGTGTTACGTCGCGATCGAGAAGATCACCGTCGTGTGGGAAGCCAGAGACGAAGAACATCGCGCGGGCTTCGTGTCCGCTAGTCCGGCGGAGAAGTAGCCTGGCTGGATTTCGAAAACAAAAACGCCGACGCTTTTAGTCAAAGCGCCGGCGGTTTCGTTTTGGGGCGATCTTGTTTTCGACTTACTCAGCGGTCTTCGGTTGAGCATTGGCTGCGGACATGGGCACCTTGCGGAAGCCGTCAATGCGCGCCAGCCAATAGTCGTTGAAAGGTGAATAGACCACGCCGTGATGACGCGAGGCGTGATAGAAGCCCTTTTCGTCAACGACGAACCCAATGTGTGTAAGATTGCTGAAGAAGACCAGTGTGCCAAACTTGTATTGCTCTTCCTGAGGCGGCGCGTCGAAGCGGCCCCACAAAGTGCGCGCACTGCCGCGTTCGAAATCAATTCCGGCCGCCTGGTAAACGCTCCACACAAAACCTGAACAATCGAAACACGTCGGGCCGGTTGAGCCCCAGCGATAGGGTGAGCCCAGCCGTGCTTCTATCGCGGTGGTGAGCAACTGATTGAGTTGCAGATTGCCGCCCTTGCTCGTTAAAGGTTTCGACGCCCTGATGTCTTCGGCAGAAGCCAGCGAAATGATGACGGGCTCTTTATCCAGCGGTGAAACTTCGTAGGTTTTTAGAGTGGGCTTAACCAGGCGTTGGCGAGTTTCGCCAGTTTGCGCGGTGGCCAATGAAGGAAGCGCGAGGGCAAAGCAGGCCGCGAGCGCATAGGGGAACAGTTTTTTCAACAGCAAAGGGGTCTAGCTCTCCTTAAATTTTTTCGTAATGAGGGGGGTACTACCTGAAGGCAAGAGCGATTCTAGAGATCATGAGCACGATGAACAAGGGGCAATGTGACTGTTTCGTGACGAATCACACCGGGTTTGGATGATGCGAACCAAAAGGGTTCACAAGAATTATAGAGGATCGTGGACTTATGCGGGAGTAATGTCTGAAGAGTCTTATCTTGAAACACAATCAGTCAATGTGAAGCCGAATCTCGTCGAGTCTTAGGCAAACTTCGAAACAGATTCAGCGCGAATAGCAGCGTGAGTGCGAGCGTCATGTGGGGCCGGGTTCCTTCCTGGTTTCGTAGTGAACTGGAAAATACACTCAATGACCGGCGACTTCCGACTAGTCTTAGTTTCAAGTTTGAATGGAGCCATCCAACGAGCCTGCAAAGCGGGCGGACAGAATGATAGCCCCAGGTGAGGCTTTGCGAGCCTGGGGAAAATGTCGGATAAAGCACCGAGCCTGCGAAGCTGGCGACAGAAGTCTGACCACCAATTCACCTGTCGCCAGCTACG
>JANLYZ010000118.1:0-8998 GCA_031365905.1 Chloracidobacterium sp.
CTCTTGCCAGTGATGATGCGATTGGTGTCGTCATATTCCATCGCACTCTGACTCTGCGACGCATTGCCGAGTGCGCGCACAGTGCGCTTAGGACGGAGAAGCGGGTCATTGTATTCGAGCGTCGAGGGAACATTGTTGGCGTCGGAGGCCGAAGTCGCGAGTCCGGTGTTGAAGTCAAAGACAGTGGTGCTCATCAGCGCACTCGGCGATCCGGTTTGGCCCGCAGGATCGGGAATCGCGCTGCGCGTGAGGGTGGGATAGGCGTAGGCATTGTCGCTTGCATACTCAACCTGCGATTGATTGCCTTTCGCGTCCCAACTGGCGCGCACACTGCCACATTGATCGTATTGCGCATGCGTCTGAAGATAGACGCCGCTGGTGTTGAGCCAGCTACCGCTGCTCGTCGCGTTGCCGCGCACGTTCGTGCCAGGATCGTTCCAGCCCGTCACGCTGCCGTAAGTCAGTAACGGAAAGGGAGCTTCATCGTAGCTAACCGTGCTCTGCGCGACGATGTTGCCTCCCGCGTCCTTCACGCGGGTCGAAGTCGGAAGCGCCAGCATATTTCGCGCGCGATAAGCCGCCCGGGTGTTGGCGTCGATGGCGGGGTCGTTGACCAGATAAGTTACTTCGGTAGTGCGCGATAGCGAGCCGGTGGCAATGGAACCAATCGCAGCGGTCTTTGCCGTAGTCGTATCAAGGGTGACGTATCCGTACTCGCCTGTCGCAATCCGATTCAGGTCCTGGTCGTAATCGTAGGTCGTCGTTTTCGCGAGGGCGCTGCCGCCGCTGTCGAGCAGTATTTCCACCTGCCTGGTGACTCGGGGATCGCGCGTGGCGCCACTGTAACCGCCCGGCGTAGGGCCGCTCTCGGTCCACTCAGTCAACGCCCGCCTGAGCATCATTCCAGTAGCATCGTAGACGCGCTCTTCATAGGCGCGCCCGCTCCGCGCATCGTCAAAGCCGTAAGGTGCACTGCCATTTGTTTGATTGCCTGGATAATTCCACGAGTAGATGTTTGGATGGGCATGCAAGTATTGCTTCGTTAGCATCCCGTCAGGCGCGGTAATCGTCGTCACGTAAGGACCTGAGCCGCCGTCGTACTCGATGCCATATTGAGAATGAGCTTCACTAGCTGCGTTGCCGTCGCTGCTCACCCAGCGGTCGGTAACCCCACGGTTGGTGACTTGAAAAGGCGCTTTCATGTAAGACATGGGTGTGACTTGATCGTATTGGTATCGCTCATAGCCGCCGGTGGGAAGGTAAAACTTGTCAATCTCGCCCCACGGGTTATAAGTGAAGCGATAAGACTTGCCGTTTGGAAGTACAATTTCTGAAAGAACTACGGGATTGTATCTATTGTGAGCGCAGATTGGGTTCCGCAGGTTATGGCTCTGAAACATGGCTGGCGAAACCGCCGGAAAACGATCGGGACTAAAGTGAAAGACTGTACAATCCGAGTCTCCCGGATAATAGAGTTCAGAATTAGGATCGGTTAAGACCGTCGCATTGGTATTCGGCTCGCGCAGGTAACGCCAGCGGAACGTATAAGTCAGCGTGCCGCCACCGGGACCCGGCAGCGAGTATTGCTGATCGATGGCCCCATGCGGAAAGAATGGATAAGTCAATAAGACATTGAAAGTCCGCCCCAAAGTGTCCGTCCATTGTCTGGCAGTAGCGTTATAGCTGAGCGTGTTCCCATTGCGATCGATATATTGCGAAGCGTCCGGAGAGCTGCCGGTGAAGATGTAACGCGAGCCATCCGGCAGGAATAAAGTGTTGCCGCCTGATCCAAACTCAAAACGGACTTGTGAGCCGTCAACCGAATAATAAGTGCCACTCAGGTAAAAACTCATGTCGGCGCCAACGCGCGGCACATCATCCTTGCGTAATTCGTGAGTGGAGCCATCACCCATCATCACTCGCATGCGAGCAATGCCCTGGATGTAAGGATAGGTGCCCCCCGGTTGACCAACATTAACGCCGGAGTAGCCATCATACGGCGGAATATCGAGTTCATATCGGGCCGTCGCCAGACTGGTGGTCCAGCCGGCGTCTGAACGCTCATCGTTCTCGACCAGATACTTGTAATACAGATCGTACGGACGAGCGTTGTATGGTTGGAAGTCTTCGTCCATTTCAAGATGCCGGAACTTCGACGAATAAGTTACCGAGACGGGAATGTTCATACCCGCGCGACCGGGGTAGACCCCAAGCGGAATGTGAATACTTAACGCATGGCTCGCTGGATCGACACGCGCGTCGCTCCGCAGGGTTTGGTCAGGCGTGTTCTTTGTGTATTGCTTGTTCTGCGCCAGCAGAACAGAAGGCAGCAACAAAACGCCAGCCAACAATAGCAACGCTCGCCGGAAGGTTCTGAAAGTTGTTACCCGTGTTGGACTATTTGTGAAATGCAAGAGAGATGTCGGGAACAGTTGAGAGGAAAGTCGCATCGTCGTACCCCCTTTGCCGTTGCAGGACGATTAACGAAAAGCACTGAAATGGAAATTCGTTGACGCGAGGCTTAAGCGGTGAGTCGCGCGTGAACGAGCCGTGGGGGAATTGCGTAGCCGAAATCTAACGCCGCCTTAGTTGGCTGTCAACAAAAAAAGTGGACCGTTTTGGATTTCTTTATACAAAGATTCCTGCAATGGTTCAAACAAAGCCCTCCATAACTGTCGGGCTACTGCCCCGGCGTGTACGGCTCAAAATGTGGCCGCGCCCAAGCCCGCTGCCTTCATCCTTTGCGCTTCATGTGCTAACCTCTGCCTCATCCTGAAAACTGATTCCGGCAGCAGTTTTTCGCAAGCAAACAAGTTTCCCTATGCCCTGGTTTAGCAAAAAGAATAAACAAATTGAGGCGGTTCCGCCTGAGGAACGCGTAGTCAAGACGGAGAACGTCTTCGTTAAATGCGACGGGTGCGAGGCGCACCTCTACAAACGCGAACTCGAGGAGTCGCTGCAGGTTTGCCCGCACTGTGGTTATCATTTTCGTATCGGCGCGCGTGAACGCCTGGCGATGATCTTCGACGACGGTAAGTTTGAAGAACTTGACGCGGAAGTGATTTCAATTGACCCGCTGGAGTTTGTTGACACCAAGCCTTATCCCCAGCGACTCGAGCAGGCAAAGGAAAGTTCCGGTCTGCCGGAAGCGATCATCAACGGTCGCGGCAAGGTCGGCGATCATCTGGTGCTTGCGGGTGCGATGGACATGTCGTTTATCGGCGGCTCGATGGGCTCGGCCGTCGGCGAGAAAGTTACGCGACTGATCGAGCGTGCTCTCAGAGAACATGGCGCCGTGATCATCTTTGCGACTTCGGGCGGCGCGCGCATGCAGGAAGGCGCGCTCTCGCTGATGCAGATGGCCAAAATCTCGGCAGCACTCGCGGAACTCGATGAGGCTCGTCTTCCCTTTGTCTCGATCTTGACTGATCCGACTACCGGCGGCGTCACGGCCAGCTTCGCCATGCTCGGCGACGTCATCATCGCGGAACCAAAAGCGCTCATCGGTTTTGCCGGCCCGCGTGTGATCGAACAGACCATCCGGCAAAAGCTACCGAAGGATTTTCAGAAGTCAGAATTCCTGCTCGAACACGGCATGGTCGACGCGATCGTTGATCGCCGCGAGACGCGCGACTACATAATCAAGCTGCTCAACTTCATGATGAATCCGGAGATCTCCAGCCACTCCGAAATAGAACGACTGCGCACTCGCGCCAGCTCCGGCCGGTAACCAGCTCCGCTCTCCATCAGAGCACGAAAGCCGCAAACTTTTATTAGCCGCGGATTGCGCGGATGAACGCGGATCAGAAGGAAAAAGGTAAACTACTTGAGTAGAAGCTTTTTCAGATCTGCGTAAATCCGCGTGAATCCGCGGCCAATGACGTCACAATATGAACTTTGCGGAAGCGACCCAGTACCTGCTCAGTCTCGGGCACGAGACTCTCACCATGAAGCTCGGACTGCGGAACACGGAGTTGTTACTCGCCGCGCTCGGCAATCCACAAGAGTCATTCGAGTCAGTGCAGATTGCGGGCACCAACGGCAAAGGTTCCACGGCGGTGCTGCTCGATTCCATTTGCCGCGCCGCCGGAGTTGCCACCGGCCTCTACACTTCACCGCATCTGGTTTCAATCACCGAGAGAATAAAGATTGGCGGCAACGAAATTAGTGAAGACAATTTTGCGCGCCTTGCAAGCAAGGTAAGAGCAGCGGCGGAGAATCTGCTGACGAGCGGTAAGCTGGAAGCTTTGCCCACTTTTTTTGAACACGTCACCGCAATCGCGTTGCTTGCTTCCAAGCACGCCGGTGTTCAGTTGACAATTTTGGAAACAGGACTTGGCGGCCGGCTCGATTCAACTACGGCAGTGCGCGCTCGCACCGTCGCTATCACGCCAATATCACTCGATCATCAGGAGTATCTTGGTGAGACGCTCGCCGAGATTGCCGCCGAAAAAGCCGCGGTCATTAACGCTAATAGCACGGTCGTAATTGCGCCGCAGCACGAAGTGGCGCGTCAAGTAATCCTCGACCGTTGCCGGGATTGTGGCGTGATTCCGGCGTGGGCCACCGAAGATATTTCCGAATCCCCGTTAAACTCCGGTTACACTTTCCACACTGAAAAAGATTTTTACGCGAACGTTCAGCCTGGTTTGCGCGGCGCTCACCAACTGACGAACGCAGCCACAGCGATTGCTTTGGCCGAAGCGCTCATCCCGCAGGGGTTCGCGATCAGGCGCGACGCAATCGTCGCCGGTTTGCAAAACGCGCGGCATCCGGGGCGCCTGGAATTGTTCGAAAGTGAAGTCGAAAAAGTTTTGGTGCTTCTCGATGGCGCGCACAATCCTGCCGGTGCGGCGGCCTTGCGCGCCTACCTTGAGGACGCGCAACGGTCAACCAGTCGTCCGATCACGTTAGTCTTTGGAACCATGGCCGACAAGCAGATTGACCAAATGGCTGCAACGCTTTTCCCAGTCGCGGCGCACTTGATACTAACCCAGCCGCATAACCTGCGATCTGCAAGCGTAGCGGACTTAGCCAAGTGGGCAGAAAAATGTGCGGCCGGGATTTCCGTTGAACTCATCGCAGAGAGCGACCGGGCGATTGAGCGCGCAATTACTCTCGCGGCGAGCAAACGCGAAATGATCTGCGTCACCGGATCGCTCTATTTAGTCGGCGAGGTGAGACAATGGCTTGAAGCGCGTTACGGGCAGGCGGGTCGTTTCAGTTGAGCGCTTCTAGTTTTCGTAACGCAAACTGTGAGTTTGCGATTCTGGCTGAAAGCCTCGGGGACGCGAACTAACAGTTCGCGTTACAACGGAACCTTGGTTCCAGTTAACTTGAAACGAGATCTCAGGATGGACACATCTAATAAAATTCCCGGCGCGGGACCGAAAGTAATTGAGAGCAAAACAATCTTCCGCGGACGCGTTATCGAGGTTACCGTCGATACCGTTAGCGAAGGCGAAGTAACATACCAGCGCGAAGTGGTGCATCACGCGGGTAGCGCGGTGATCATTCCGGTGTTTGACGACGGCACGATCGCGCTCGTGCGCCAGTATCGACATCCGGCAGTGCGTTACTTATTGGAAGCTCCGGCGGGAACGTTGCGGCGCGGTGAAGCGCCGGACGAAGGCGCGAGACGCGAACTTGAAGAGGAGCTTGGTGTCGTGGCCGGCCGTCTGGAAAAGTTGTCGGAGTTCTTTGTGTCGCCGGGATTCTGTGAGGAGAAGATGTGGGTTTACCTGGCCACTGAACTGACGCAAACCGAGCAGCGACTCGACGACGACGAAATTCTCGAGGTGGTGCGAATTCCCTTCTCCGCTGCGCTCAATATGATCACTACCGGCGAAATAGAAGACGCGAAGACAATCATCGGCGTGATGCTGGCCGCGCCGCGAGTTGGACCTTCAATGTTGGAAGCAGCTTATCCGGCTGTTTGAAGCGACTTGCCGATTGACCCTTACCAGACAACTTCATACACTTCACCGCGTGTCTACATCCACTGAAGTCCCGACATTTCCGGGTTTAGAAGATTCGAGTTTAATCCAGCCAGGCGGACTCCAAGGCCAAGCGCAATCTCAGAAGGTTGATCCCGATCGACCAGTCTGGGGGATCGGCGGCGCGTTGTTGATTTGGATCGCAAGCATTCTGCTGCAATTCATTATCCCGCTCTTTTTCGTAGTCCCCTTTGCCGTGCATCGCGGCCTGAATCCGCGCGCACCGGATTTCGCGAAGGCGGCTGCGGTACTCGCGATGACTGATCGGACTGCTATTTTTCTTCAAGTCATTTCCATTCTGCCCACGCATCTCTTTACGCTTGCGCTGTTGTGGGCCTTCGTCACTCGCTTTGGTAAACGACCCTTTGTGGCCAGCTTCGGCTGGGGTTGGCCCGGGCGCCTGCGCTGGTGGCACAGTGTGTTACTTGGCGTCGGGCTGTTTCTTGTTGCGGCGGCGCTGGCGAACTTGTTGGGAGCTGAAAAGCCCACCCAACTTGAGCAACTAATTAACAGCTCGGTTGGCGCGCGTTACGCCATCGCTGCGCTAGCGGTACTTACTGCACCCTTCGTCGAAGAGTTTATCTACCGCGGCGTACTCTATTCCGCGTTACAACGAACCATTGGCGTGAATGCGGCGGTAGTTTTCGTGCTGGCTTTATTTACCCTTATTCACGTCCCGCAATATTGGCCGAACGTTGGCGTGATTTCCGCCGTGGCGCTGCTCAGTATTGTCCTGACAATTGTGCGAGCCTATTCGGGCCGGCTGCTCCCTTGTATCGTGATTCATATGACTTTCAACGCGGTGCAGGCCCTGCTCTTGATATTTGAGCCTTTTGTGCAGCGGCTGTTACCCACTACTCCCCCGCCTGTTCCTACCGGATCAATCTTACTGCCATTGATTCGCTTCATTCTTTAACAGCATGGCTCACGAAGTTGTTGTAGTTGGCGGCGGCATCGGCGGGTTGACCGTCGCTGCCCTGCTCGTACAGCGCGGGGTTGATGTTTGTCTGTTGGAACGAGAGCCGAGAGTGGGCGGCTGTGCGGCGAACTTTGAAAAGTTTGGCTATACCTTTGAACCGGGTTACGGATTATTCACTGGCTGGAAACCCGGAGAGATCCACGATCAAGTGTTTTCGGAATTGCCGGTCGAGCGTCCTGAGGTCCGCCTGTGGGAGCCAAGCTACACGGTGCGGCTTCCAGATCAAACTGAAATCGCGCTCACCGGAGATACGGAGAAGTTTGAGAACAACCTGCGCCGGAGTTTTCCTGAGTGTGCCGAGCAGGCAGTTGGGTTTTACCGCAAACTGGAATCAATAGGCGAAGCCTTGCGTCGCCTTTTTGAACGTGCGCCGGATCTATTGTCAGCCTCCAAAGCGCGGCGCGCCTACAATTTGCTCTCCGAACGTCGGCTCGGCGCGGAAATACTTAAAGCCAGTCAACACTCAACTATTGCTCACCTGGGCGATTGCTCGGCACGATTTCGTCGCTTTATAGACGTCCAGTTGCTAACGCTGGCGCAGGCGAGTAGCACGGAAGTTTCTTATCTGCATGCAGCTCTCGCGCTGAGTGGTCCGCGCTCGGGCATGTTTGCAATACGCGGCGGTGCTGCGGGGCTCGCGAACAAGCTGGCCGATTCGATCAAACAAAGTGGCGGCAGAATTCGTCTCGATACGCCGGTGCTCCGCTTGTCATACGATTCAACCGGCGCGGCCGTTGGCGTCGACCTCTTGAGCGGAGAAACAGTGACGGCCTCGAAAGCGGTGGTCAGCAACCTAACGGTTTGGGACACCTATGGCAAACTAGTCGGCCTCAATCGGACACCTGCTGAAATTCGCAAACAGTTGAACGGGCTCCGCGGTTGGGGTGCTTACCTGCTTTACCTCGCACTCGATGAAACCGCAGCGCCTTCACTGCCTGCGGAGCATGTCCTGGCGTTGACCGATTGGCAAGACGATCAGCCTTACGAGCCGCAAGGAAACCAACTGATGTTTTCGGCTGCACCCGCATGGGATGCACGCGGCCCGAGAGGGAAACGCGCGGTGACTGTTCACGCCTTCACCGACGTCGACGACTGGTTCACTTTCCACAACGATGAAACTGAACTCGAGCAGAGAGATCAGCAGATGCTGGAACGTTGCTGGCAGCAACTTCACTCGGCGCTGCCGGAATTGGGAAGTAGTATTGAAGTGATCGAAACAGCCACGCCCCGAAGCTTTTATGACCTCACTCGCCGCAAGCTAGGCATGGTAGGCGGCATCATTCCGACAGCCGGAGAATTTTGGCTCGACGGACCTGGTTACCAAACAGCCCTTCCGAACCTTTTCATTGTTAGCGATACCAAGTCTTCATGGGGTCTCGAGGGCCTTACCCGCTCCGCATTCATGTTGGCAAACGGCCTCACCCGGTAAACTGGACCCCGAAAACACCCCAAAAAACTATGGACAAGCACCATTGTCTGGTGTATACATGCAACAGACAGTATGCACATAACAATCGATGAAAGAGACAAGCGACCGCTCTACCAGCAGGTTGTGGATGAGATCAAAGCGCTAATTGCGGGCGGTGAATTGCCGGAAGGATCGTCCCTGCCACCGGTTCGCCAGGTGGCTGCGGACCTCGGCGTTAATCTCAACACCATCGCCTTCGCTTATCGACAACTGCAAAAACAGGGATTAGTGAAGATCAGGCACGGCGCCGGAGCGGTCGTGACTTCGCGATTATTGCGTGAGCCGACTGAAGAGCAACTCCGCAGTCAACTGGGGACAGCCCTGACACACCTGGCGCTGGCCGGTTTGAAGTTGTCGGAAGTCAGGTTACTCGTGGAGACGGAGCTTAGCCGACTCTTTAAAGAGGGTGAGTAGAGAGCCGCCTGATTATTCTTTCGGCGGTCTGATCGTTGGCACGTCGCCTCCGGGTGAGATGTCTGGCTTGCCACGACCCATCATTGGAGAATCCGCGTTGCGCCCCGGTGCCGACGGCAGATTCGATGTAGGCGCGCCGCC